>SMVQ01000157.1 GCA_004357655.1 Planctomycetota bacterium | reverse complement strand
AGGTACACGACCACGTCGGACGAGCCCTCGGTCCAGAAGGCGACCAGCTCGTCGCCACCCGACACCGGGATGCGGTGCGCGCTCGCATCCCCGCCGGAATCGAGCCGCGGGCCACGCGCGGGCAGAAGGTGCCCCAGGATGGTCTGCAGGTGCCCGCCGCGCGCCCAGAACGGAGGCGTACACGGGCTGGGCGGGTTCGATAGGACGAGCGGGGCCGTGGTCACGGTGCGTTGGGGCGGGCGACGGCGCGGGCTATGGAACCGCGCGTTCGCGCATAGAGTACTCTTGGCCCGCACTCGACGTCGCGCGCCGAACGACGCCTCAGACGCTTGAACGATCCCCTCCGGATCCTGGCGCTCCTCGCGGCCGCCTCGATGGTGACCGCGTGTCCCGCCGGGCCTGTGGAGCCCCGCTCCACGGGGTTCGAAGTGCTCGTGCTCGCGACGATCCACGCGCCCTGGCAGTTTCGCGATCCGCGCATCGCGCCGCCCTTCAGCGCCGCGGCGCTCGCGGCCTCCGACCCGGGCGTCGTCGGGCTGGAGACGGACGAGGAGTGGCTGGCACAGGAGAAGTTCCACGACGTCACCTTCGAGGCCAGCCACATCGCGCTGCCCTTCGTGAAGGCACGCGGAATCATGGCCTACGGGGTCGAGCCCCTGGACATTCCGGCCTGGAAGCATCGCGCGGAGATGTACGCCCGGCGCTTCGAGGCCAAGGTCCAGGACCAACTCGCGCGGGGGGTGCTGCCCGTGGAAGAGTACGGCGCCGTCCCCGTCGATGAAATGGAACAGGCCGAGGCGCTCTTCCGAGCGCAACGCAAGACCTTCGAGCGCGTGATACCCCTCCTCGAGGAACTGTGCCGATCGCGCCGACTCGCCACGGAGCGCTGCCTGACGGCGGACGACGGGGAGCTACACGCGGTATCGAGGCTGTTCGGGTGGAAGCCACTGACGCTCGCGCGGGAGTTCCCGCGCACGTTGCTCGCACCCCTGGAGCCGTCGAAGATCCGTGACGTGCCCGATTGAATCCAGTTCCTCACGGGCTCTGACCCTCGCCGGATGGGCACGTCCGGCGGCGGGGGCGCCACGGCAGGCGTCTTCGCCCTGAGCCCCGAGACATCCGCCCGAAGCGCCGCCCCGATCGGACGGACGGCGGGCTGAGTGCCCGATCGCACCGGAGCCGCTCGAGCGCCTCGTCGGTCGTCGGCCTGTGGCGATCAACGCTCGGACTCGGGGCCGAAGAGCTCCACCTGCGGGATCTCGGCGCCGAGGAGGAGGCCCAGATTGAATTCCCACACGAGCACGCGCTTGCCCGCCAGCGCGTCCCCGCGACGTCGCAGCGACCGCCAGCCCGAGGCCGCGCCGGTGCCATCGCCGCGAATGACGTCCATGCGGTGACCCGTGCGCGCATACGTCAACCGCAGGAGGTCGCTGGCTTGCTCGCTGTACCAGCCTGAGAAGCTGTCACCCAGCCACAGGATGGGGCTCTGCCTGTCCCGCACGGCTGCCGGCTGCCCCTGGCCGTCGAGCACCCGCCGGAACCAGAGCGTGATCGGCTCCCTGGCCAGCGGGTTGCGCGTGGGCACCTCGAAGAGGGCGGCTTCGAGCCGTTCCTCGAAATCGACCCCGGCGACGGCCGGACCGTCGATGAACCACTCGAGCTCGCGCAGCCTGGCCGCGATCGTTTCGGCCGCCAGGGCCGCTCCCCGTGGGGTCCAATGGACGTTGTGGTCGAGGAACAAACGCTCGTCATCCTGGCCGGAACGATCGTGGCGCGCCGCGAGGAACGCGGGCAGGAGATCGACCACCTCGACGCCCGCTTCTGTGAGCGCGAGGAGGAAGTGCGCGTAGTTGACATCGGCGCCGGGAAAGTCGTCCGACTCCTCCACTCCCGGCAACCGATCGGCGTAGACGCGCAGGCGGTTCGGAATGGGCACTACGAGCAGGTCGATGCCCTCCGCCGCCAGCATGCGCGCGTAGTGCAGGATCATCCGCAGGGGATGGTTCTCGGCCTCGAAGTCGAGGGCGAACGCAGTCCCATCAGCGGACGCCGGGCCGGGGATATTCCACGCCAGGTAGTTTCTGAGCTCGAAGCTCTCGAGCGACCAGCCCGTGAGGGAGATCGTCTTGCGACCGCCGATCTCGTCGTTCAGCCGCGCGACCTCCGCCAGCACGAGGTCGTGCATGTCCGACTCCCCGATCGCCTCGATCCGCGCGCGAATCCCCCGGGCCACGCGCTCGAGACGCGTGGTCCGCGCCGGCGAGCTGGGGACGACCCACGCCGACTCGGAGTCCCTCTCGGGCGCACCGCCGCACCCCGCCGAGGAAGCGGACCAGAAGAGGAGCAAGGCCCCCACGAGTCGCGCTTCGCATCGACCTGCCGCTCGTACGATCGGCTCAGCCTCCGGCATCGTGCTCGCTTCGACTCCAGTCCCCGAAGAAACAGGGCCTATTCGGGCTCGACCGGCCCGCGGATGATCTCCCTCACCACACCCTCGGCATCGAGGACCAGCGTGGTGGGAATCGGCAGGCGCACGAGGTCGACGAGCGGCTCGAGGCCCTCGCCCCCCGCGCGCAAGTAGTAGGCCGGGATGCCCGGCGCGCGCTTCGCGAGGACGTTCGCGGCGGCAGCGCGGCCGCTGGGCGCGTCGGTGCCGAGTAGGAGCACCCGCCGCTCACCGTCCGCGTGGATCCGCGCCAGCGTGGGTAGCTCGGCGATGCACGGCGCGCAAAACCGCCCCCACAGGTTCACGAGTATCGGGCGGCCGTCCGCGAGTGCGCGCACGTCGACCTCGGTCTCCACCCCATCGCCGTCGACGAGGCGCAGGACGGGGACGCGCTCGCCCACCCGCACGGCGAGGCCTTCGGGGAGCGGGTCGGGCAGGGATCTCGTCCGCGCCGCGAAGGGCTCCGGTTTCCCCACGCCCTCGACGAGCAGGAGACGGGCGCCGGCACGGACCTCGCCGAAGTCCTCTCTGAAACCGCCGGGCCATGCGACCGAAACGGTCGCCGACTCCGCCGCGCCGAGCCCGAACACGAGCTCGGGCGCCTGGCACGACGCGAAGCCGGCGCCACGCGAGAGCACCTGGGCCACCGAGCGGCCGCCGGCCTTCACGGTGACCGTCGCGCCGATCGCTTCGTACTGACCGGCCGTCGCACGCAACCGCAGCTTGAGGAAACCGTTTCCGCGTCCACCGAGCAGGTTCTCGAACAGGAGATGCCGCTCGCGCTGGATGTTGTGGATGAACAGGTCCTCGTCTCCGTCGTCGTCGAAGTCGACGGCGAGGATCGCGCGCCCGTCCAGATTCGAATCGGCGCCGCCGAGCGCGGAGTGGTCCTCGAACACCGCGTCCCCGACGCCGAAGAACAGCTTGAAGCGCTCGTTGCCGCTGAACGAGCGCCCCTCTTCGAACATCTGGGTCGAGTGGCGCGTGACGTAGCTCGCGCTACCCACGGCCTGCGGTGTGAACTCGGGGGTAGCGCTCTGTGAAACCGTGGAGGACGACACAACTTGCCGCCAGTAGACGCTTCACGTGTCGTGGGCGAGGTCGCCGGTCACGAAGCCGTTCACGCAGAACACATCGAGGCACGCGTCGAGGTCGAAGTCATTGAGCGCCACGGACCACGCCCAGTTCGCGCCCACGCCGCCCGCCGCGCGCTCCTGCCTCCGGAAGCCGCCTTCGGGGCTCGCGAGAAAGATGGAATTGCCGGCCGCGAACTTCTTCAGGCGCTCGAAGTCCCCCGCGGGCAGGCTCTCCCGCAGCCGCTCGAGGATCCGGTTCCCGGCCGTGGAGGACATGTTCGCGACGTAGAGGTCGAGGCGCCCGTCGCCATCGAGGTCGCCCCAGGCGGCCCCCATGCCCTGGCCCTGGTCGACGACACCGAGCTGCTCCGCGACCTCTTTGAACGTACCGTCGCCCTCGTTGCGCCACAGCTCGTTGGAGCCGTAGTCGTTCACGACATAGAGGTCGAGGTCGCCGTCCGCATCGTAGTCCGCCGCGGCGGACGCGTACGTCCACTTCGTGCCGGCCATCCCGAGCTCACCGGCGACGTCCTCGAAGCGTTCGCCGCCGAGGTTCCTGAAGAGCGAGTTCGGCGCGCCGTTCGTCGCTTCGAGCCATGCGTCGTTGTGCTCGGTGGCCGCGCGCCCGTAGCCCGTCACGAAGAGGTCGACGAAGCCGTCGAGGTCGTAGTCGAACGCCGTGACGGACATCCCGTAGCGGTGGACGTCGAGCCCGACGGCTGCCGTGACGTCGGTGAAGTGCCCCTGCCCGTCGTTCGCGTAGAGGTGCAGCGTCTCGCCCTTCCACTTGTCGCCCACGCGCCACGCCCGGTGTGCGACGAAGAGGTCCTGGTCGCCGTCGTTGTCGAAGTCGAAGAAGACCGTGCCCGTCCCGCCGCCCGGACCGGCGACGCCGCGCGCTTCGGCCTCTTCGTCGAAGCGTCCGTCCGCCCGCGCGCGATAGAGCAGGTTCCGCCCGCCACTCGGCACGAAGATGTCGAAGAGCCCGTCGCCGTCCACGTCCCCGGCGGCCGCGCCGTTCCAGGCGTCCGAAGTGTTGCCGGGCTTGCCGTACCGGATGCCCAGGTGGCCGACGCCGGCAGCGGCGGAGATGTCGCGGAACGCGCGGCGCTCGAGGCGCGTGCGTTCCAGGGACTCGAGCGCGAAGCGCACCAGGAACCAATTGCCCTTGCGCTTCTCCACCCCCGCCCACGCCCAGCCGGCGAGATCCTCACGGCCGCCCGCGTCCGTGTCGGCGATGACGTGCAGGTAGAGGTGGATCTTCCCCGAACGTCCGTCGCGCTCGAATTCGGCGCCCTTCACTTTCCAGAGCGCGAGTTCGACGCGCGCGTACGGCCCGAGCAGCCGCTCGAACGACTCCAGAAAACCCAGCCGGCCGGCGATCGCCCCGCTGCCCACGTCGAATGCCGTCAGGTTTGCGCCCAGGTGCAGCGCCGCCTCGCGCGTGGAGACGAGCGGGTCGACGACCGTGCCGGCAAAGTCCGGCGCGAACCACTCGCGCGCTTTCACGAAGTCGCGCCGTTGCAGCTCCACACCGAGGTCGAGCAATCGATCGGCGACCTCTTCGGTGAGGTCCTCGACCAGCTCGATGTCGCGGATCGGGTCCGCGGGATCCGAGATCGAGATCGCGTCGGGCAGCACCGACGGTTCGAGCTCCGGAGCCCCGGCGTCGCTGCCGCCCGCGCCGGATCCGCAGGCGAAGGCCGGAGCCAGGAGCGCGAGGGCGAGCACGGCGTTGCGCGAGGAGCGGGGCATCGGTGCCTAGAGCTTAACCTCGGAACGGATCACGGTCCGGTCCCCGGCACCGCGGGGCACGTATTCCGGCGGACGAGCGGCCTCGAGCTCCGCGCCCGCCGGGGGCAGGCCGAAGTGGATCTCGGAGAGGCGAATCGCGACGGGCGACGGCGAGAGCAACACGAGCTCGAGGGCGAGCCCCTCCACGGGCACGTTGAGGAGGACGATGGACCCGCCGCGTCCACGGAGCCTGCGACCGCCGACGACCGCTCCCACCAGGCGGCCCTCGGGCAGCTCGAGCAGGGTCCGATCCGCGCGCCCCGGGGAGCGGACACGGCAGCGGACGCGCCGTCCGGGGCCCCGGCCGCTCGCGTCAGCGATCACCTCCGACGCTTCGAGCTCGAGCACGGCCGGCTCGAAGTCGAGGGTCGGCGCCGGTGCGATGAACACCCCTGGGGACTTCTCGACGAAGTCCGCCACGCCTCGCAGGGACGGCGGCAGCCCGGTCCCGAACGCGCGAACCTCCCAGACGGCTTCGCCCGCGCCCGCATCGAGCTCGTAGACGAGGTCGAGCGGCGCGGGCCGGTCGAGGGTGCGGCGCGGTACGGCGAGCGCGACGGCGGAACCGGTGATCGCGGCGATGGCGAGGAGCCGCCCGAGCCCGCGCACGGACTTCGCGCCCAGGGCGAGCGGGGCGAGTAGCGTGCCGAGCACCGCCGTCGGCAGGGCGATCGCCAGGCCGCCGTAGAGCCCGAACGCGATGGAGAGGCCGTACCGGACGGGGGCCCAGACGAATGCGGCCAGCGCGAACGCGAGGACCGCCGGCGCGACGGTCGCGCACTCCTCGCGGGCGCGTCCGCGCAGGATCGAGGCGAGCGCCGGTCCGATCATCGGAACGAAGAACAGGTAGGCGGCCCCCGGCAGGAACCACGCGAGGACGAGACCGAGCGCGGCCCAGGCGAGCCACGCCGCGAGCGCGGCGGTGAACGCGTCCGTGCACCGCGCGAAAGCGCGGGCCGCGAGGATGGCAGCGAGCAGTGCGGCGGCGCCGAATGCGATCTCCATGGGCACGGCGTTCGCGAACCAGGCGCTCGAGGAGCCCGAGACAGCGACGATCAGGGCCCAGAGCGCGGCGCACGCGAGCAACGGCGCGAGCGCCGTCGCCGCGAGCGCCGCGACGGACCAGAGCGCGCGCCGAACGTCGATCCGACCCGCGCGCCGCGCGCGCCACGCGACGGCGAGGAGGGCGAGCAGAATCGCCGCGGCGAGCGGCACGCACGCCGTGGCGGGCAGGACCAGGAGCGTGCGTCCGAAGACGTCCCCGTACACCGCGTCGCCCGTGGGCGGGTTCGCGAGCGGCGCGGACGCCAGGGCGCGCGCCATCGCGAGCATGTTCTCGCCCTGGTGCTGGAGGCTGGCGTGCGACAGGCCCGCCAGCGAGTCGCGCGGCGTGTGGTAGCGCTGCACGTCGTCCGCGAACGCGAAGTTGACGCCGGGCAGTCCAGCGGCCTTGAATACGCTGAGGTCGGTGTCGTTCGGCATGCGCCGGTACACCTCGAACCACAGGGAGCTGGCGGAGGGTCGCGCCGCGCTTTGCCCATACAACTCGATGAGCCACGCGTTGTCGTCGCTCGTCTCGAAGAGCACGGAGGGCCCCGAGGCCCCGCGCGCTTCGACGTTCACGACCGCGCCCACGGCGGCGAACGCCGGGTGGTCGTCGACGAACCCCTGCGCCCCGAGGAGCCCGGCCTCCTCACCATCGGTCACGAGCAGGAACACAGTATTCGGCGTCGGCCCCGCAGCGAGCAAGGCGCGCGCGACCTCGATCAGAGTCGCGACCCCGGCGAGGTCGTCGGCGACGCCGGGCCCCGCGGGCACCGAGTCGTAGTGCGCGACGAGGAGCACGCCCGGGCCCGCGCGCTCGCCCTCGATCCGGGCGAACAGGTTGCGCACGTCACCGCACGTGCGGTACGGCCCGCAGGCGAAGACCTCCTGCACCTCGGGTGCGAGGCCGAGCGCGGAGAGCTCCGCGAGGATCCTGTCCGCGAGCTCGCGCGCGGCGGGGCTGCCCGTGGGGTGCGGCCCGCCGCCTGCTCCGAGGCGGAGCAGGACCGCCCCTGCGCGCCCCGCGGAGAACACGGCCGCGGGGGCATCCGCGGGGCGCGGCGCGGGCGGTGCGGCGAACCGCGCCTGGATCACCCACAGGGCGAGCCAGACCGCGACCGCGAGGACGATCGGGAGCGATCCGGGCGGCGGAGCGTTCGCCGGACACCTCCGTTCTGGCTCCGTCATGGGTCGCAGACTCTACGCCCCAGGGTCCCCCGGTTCAGCCAGAGCCGCATCCCATGCAAGTTCCTAGCCCTGACCCCTTTCCGGGACGGCCCCTGCTCGAGGCCGAAGATCCGCGGATCTTTGTCTCATTCCTGGGAATCCGGGGTCCGATAGGTGGAAGGCCCCGGTATCGGCCACGCCATCCGCCCCCCGATGTGATACCGGAAGCGTCAGCGAGCGACGCCCACTCCATGCAGACGACTCTCGTCCCCCCCGAGAGCTTGCGGTTCGACCGTTCGGCACTCCCGTGCCATCCGTCGATCCTGGGCGTCCAGGGTCCGGCCCCGCGAAACACGGTTCGCGGGGCGGACAGAGACCAGTTGCGCGCTGCTTTCGAATGCGCCATGAGCAAGAGAAGGGCTGGCGTCTTCGAGCTCGCGTTGACCTCTTTTCGCGAGTGGGAGAGTCTTCGCGCATCTGGAGGGCCGCGTCGTTCCGGAGGGTGTCGACGCGCGGCGTCCCGTCGTCCGTGTTCCTAGATGGGTCGCTCGCCGGCAGGATCCCCCAGGGGGTCCTGCCGGGCCTTTTTTCTGATGAGTCCCCGGCCGGGGTGTCCGTGTAGACGCGGGTGAGCCCGGGCGGGTTCCGTGACAAGTGGGAGAATCCGCCGCGCGCTCGGGTTGTCGGTCGGTACGGGCGCGACTTGAGGGCCTCCGCGCTCCGATCCTGGAGCGTACCCGCGCCCTCTCGTACCCTCTTCGATCATGATCACGGCCCGATCGAGGCGCGAGCGTTCCGGCACGGTTCCGCTCGCTCACGTCCCCATTCTCCTCGCCCCGCTGCTCGCGCTCGTCGCCGCGGGCTGTGGCGGGGATTCGGACGGGGTGTCCGCCGCGTCCATCGAGGACACCCTCGCGCGCGAGCGGGCCGCGGCGTACTTCAATGAGGGCTCGCTCGCGCGCGCGCGGCAAGCCATCGCGCCGCTCGTCCCTCCCGCGCGTCGCACCGCGGCGCTCGAGGATCTCGCGCGCGCGGCCGTGATCGAGTT
>SMVQ01000156.1 GCA_004357655.1 Planctomycetota bacterium | reverse complement strand
GCTCGTCTCGCTATCCATCTCGTGCGGCGTCGGGGTGCTCTCCGGCATCTGGCCGGCGCGGCGCGCGGCGCGTATGGATCCGATCGCGGCGCTGCGGCACGAATAGGAGCGCGCATCTCGACGAGCCCGAGCCCGATCCGGTTCCGGCTGCGTTACGTTTCCGGCCCCTCGAGACTGCACTGGGAGTTGGACTGCGGAACCGGAACGACTCGGGCTCGGGCTCGAGGGACGCGCGTCGAGTGCGCCGAGCGAACGGGACTTCGCTCAGCCTCGACGCTTGCCCCCCAGCACGAACGCGACCCCCACGAGGATCGCCGCCGTGCCCCCGATCGTGTTCGTGCCCACCGGTTCGCCCCCGACCGCGGCGCCCAGCGTGAGCGCGATCGCGGGGATGATGAACGCGATGAGGCTGAGCTGGTAGGCCGGGGCGAAGCGCATGAGCCAGAAGTAGATGCCGAACGTCACGACCGTACCGAAGACCGCGAGGTAGGCGACGCTGGCGATCGCCCGCGCCGTCCAGTGCACGTCCGCTCCACTCTCCATCAGGCCTGCGCACGCGAGGAGCATGACCGCACCGACGAGCATCCCGTTGCGGTTCAGGAGCACGGAGCTCACGCCTTCGCCGTACTTCTTGACGAGCGTCGTCCCGACCGTGGAAACGGCGGGCGAGAGCAGGAGCACGAGCCCCGCCGGAATCGCCGCGGGCCCCAGGGCGCGGATGTCCGTGGCGAACAAGAGGAGCACGCCCAGGAACGCGAAGACGAAACCGCCCCACTGCTTCGGGTGCAGCCGCTCGTTCGGGAGCGTGAAGTGTCCGCTCACCGCCATCATGAGCGGGAACACGGACCACAACACGCTGACGAGGCCCGACGGGAGGATCGTCTCGCTCCAGTACACGATCCCGTAGGACACGCCGAAGTTGAGCGTCCCCATCGCGAGCGTCAGCCCGAGGCCGGGCCGCCGCCCGCCCTCGCGGCGCGCGAGCCTCGGAGCGAGCGCGAGCATCACGAGGAAGGCGACGAGGAAGCGCACCCCCGCGGACGTGAAGGGTGGCAGGTCACGGAGGCCGCCCCGGATCACGAGCCACGTGCTGCCCCAGATCAGGCACAGGAGCCCCATCCATAGCCGGATCGCGCGCTCGCTCGGACCGCGCGCGGGCCTTGGATTCTGTTCCTCGGTCACTCGGGGCGGGAGGTCCGGCATGGGGCGCGTCACGGTAGGACCGCCGCCACGGCCCGGCAAGCTCGCACCGACGCGGCGCGGCGATCTACAATCCGGCGATGATCGCCCCCATCGCCCCCATGGCCGCGCTCGCACTCGCGCTCTCGCCCGCGCAGGACCCGCCACCCGCGACCATCGGGCGCCCCGGCGAGGCGCGCCTCGCCGCGCTCGTCTCGGAGGCGGGCGCGCAGGCGAACGTGCGCACGCTCTGTGCCTTCGGTCCCCGGATGGGCGGCACCGCATCGGGCACGCGCGCGGCGGCCTGGCTGGCGAGAGCCTTCGAGCAGGGTGGCCTCGCGGCGGAGGTCGTGCTGGACGACGAGCACTGGTGTCACTCCGAGACGGCCTGGCGCGTCACCGCCAGCGTCACCGGGGACGGCAGCGAGGAGGCCCTGACGATCGAGCTCGCGAGCGCCTGGCCGTACGGGTTCTCGCCCACCGCGAAGGGGCGCGCGCTGCTCGCCACGAAGGATGGGGAGGACGCGGCGCTCCTGCTCGAGCGGTGGCGACGGGGCACGCGCGAGGCCCGCGTCGTGCTCGTCGACGGCGTGACCTCGAGCGACCCCGAGCGCAAGTACGCGAAGGTGCTGCATCTGTCGGAGCGCGCGGACAACCCCCAGCCCGTCTTCGGTCTATCGGCGGGCGACGGCGCGCGGCTGCGGGAGTGGCTCGGCGCCGGACGCGCGGTCGTGATCGAGTACGCGCTCGAGTCCGAGATCCGGCGCGCTCGCCCGCGCACGGTCGTGGCGACACTGCCCGCGCGCACCGGCGCGCCCCCCGGCTTCCTGCTCTACTGCGCGCACGGCGACTCCGACGCCGGCGGCCCCGGCGCGGACGACAACGCGAGCGGCGCGGCGGTCGTGCTCGAGATCGCGTCGGCCTGGGCGCGCGCCATCCGCGAGGGGCTCACGCCGCCACCGGCGCGCGAGGTGCGCTTCGCGGTCTGGGGCAGCGAGATCCACTCGACGCGCACGTTCCTGCGCGAGCGGATTCCGGAGGACGCGCCCATCCTCGGCGTGATCAACTACGACCAGGCCGGCTTCGGCTCGGGCGCCGACCAACTGAACATCGAACCCGACGACCTCCCCGCCAACCGCCGCCTCATCGCGGAGGTCCTCGGCGTGCTCGCCGACTTCGGCGGCACGGCGGGCTTCCCCGAGCGCTGGGCGACCAACAAGAGCCTCGGCGGCACCGATTCGTACGTCTTCAGCGGCTCGAAGGCGTTCAAGGCCGGCGGCCTGCCCGCGCTGACCCTGTTCACGAGCGCCTGGGACAAGCCCGACGAGCAGCCGCGCACGAAGGGCATGCCCGGCGAGTCGTGGAGCGACCGTGACGTCGTGAACGTCGACTACGACGTGTACTACCACTCCGCGGGCGACACGCCCGAGAACACGACGGACAAGGAGCCCTGGAACATGGGCTGGTGCGCGCGCGTGGGGCTGCTGGCCGGGCGCCGCTGGCTCGATACGCTCTGACCGCGAACCGGGTTCCGTCCTTCGCGTCACTACACGAACAGGAACACCATCGCCGCGAGCGCGAGCACGAGCACGATGACCCCCAGAATCTTGAACACGCTGAAGGGCGCCTTGCCCACGACCTTACCCGTCTGGCCGTGGACGAGCACCGTGTACGGCTTGCCGCCGAAGCGATAGGTCAAGGTCCACATCGGCAGGAGCACGTGCTTCCACCGCACGTCCGCGATCGTGTTCCGGACGCTGAGTCGCCGGTGCGTATCGCCCGGGACGTCGCCCGCGCAGCGATCGCGCTGCATCGCGGTGATGCGGTCGCGGGCCTGGTCCCAGCCCTGCTCCAGATCGATCTGGTACTCCTCGGCCCGCCAGCCGGCGAGGTACTCCGGGCGGTAGGGCACGAGGTCGCGCGTATCGAACGGCCCGAGCTCGCGCGCGAGATCGGCCTTGATCCCGTGCGAGGCGAGGATCTGCAGGTCGTCGTAGGTGTCGCGCCGGTCGCCCCACGCGGGGCGCCAACGCACCTTGCGCACGCGCCGCGTGCGCATCTGCGTGCGACCGTTGACGCGCACGGCATGTCGCACCGTGACGTAGTAATAGGTGCCCGAGTCGGCCGACCACGCGGAAGCGACCTCGCAGTCGAAGGTCCACGCCGGGATGTAGACGCCGACGGCGTCGAAGCGTTTGGTGTTCTTGAGCGCGTTCGGGCGGAACCAGAGCCCGCGCACCCATGTCTTGAAGCGTTCCTCGACCTCGCCGGCGCTGACGTCGAGCGGGATCAGCGACTCGGGGCGGATCGCGTTGCGGTTCTCATCCTGGGCGAGCACGCTCGCCGAGCCGCAGAAGACGCACGCCTCGGACGTGCCGATCTCGCCCAGGGCCACGCGCGCGCCGCAGTTCTCGCAGCGCAGCACGCGCACGTCGGCCCCCAGGCCGCGGGCGGCCGCGCCGGCCTCGGCGAGCGGGCGCTCGAGGATCGTGCCCTCCCCCCGCTCGACCGTCCGGGAATACCCGCAGTAGGAGCACGAGAGCGCGTCCACCGCGGGGTCCCAGGTCAGGCGGGCCCCGCACTCATCGCACTCGAGGTCGACCTCGTGCGGCTCGGACTCCTCGACTTCGAAGAGCTCCTCGTCCTGCTGTGTCTTTTTCGCCATCGAATGAAGCCGTACATTGGGCGTAGTACCCGCTCCCGGGACTTCCTTCAACCGAATCATGTGGAGAACGCAGAGATGGGTGTGATCGATTGGTTCAAGCGCGGCGTCTCCGAGATGATGGTCGCGCGGCCGGACGACGCGAAGTCGCAGGTCGTCTGGAAGCACCCGGATCCGACGATTCCCATGAAGTCGCAGCTCACGGTCGAGGCCGACGAGCGCGCGGTGTTCTTCCGCGACGGCAAGGTGGTGAAGGTGTTCGAGCCGGGGCGCGTCACGCTCGACACCAAGAACCTGCCCTTCCTATCGAACCTCGTCGACAGCTTCACGGGCGGCAACGTCTTCATCGCCGAAGTCTTCTTCGTCAGCATCCGCGAGCACACCGGGCTGAAGTTCGGCGGGCGGATCGGTCACGTCGAGGACCCGAAGAGCGGCGTGCCCGTCGAGACCCTGGTGCACGGCAAGTTCTCCTTCCGCGTCACCGACCCCGAGCAACTCATCGTGGGCCTGGTCGGCATGGGCCGCGCGCAATCCTTCCAGGTGCGATCGTGGATGAAGGAGCAGGTGCTGAAAGTGCTCCGGGATCACATCGCCGAGCTGATCGTAAAGCGGAAGTGGCCCCTGCTCGACGTCACCTCCGGGGCCTACACCGAGGAGATCGAGACGGCGGTCCTGAAGGGGCTCACCCGGCACGTGGAATCGTACGGCCTCGAGATCGTCCGCTTCGGCAACTTCGTGATCGGCATCGACGACGCCGACGCCGAGAACCTGAAGCGCCTCTACACGGACACGGCCTACATCCGTGCCGTCGGCGGGATCGAAAAGTACCAGCAGTTCGCCGCGGGCAAGGCGATGATGGGCGCCGGCGAGGGCATGGCGAAGGGCGGCGGCGGCGGGGGCGGGGGCGGCGCGGGCGGCCTGCTCGCCGGGGCGGGGCTCGGCGTCGGCTTCGGCCTCGCGCAGATGCTCGTCCGCGATCGGAGCGGCGGCGAGACCCTCGCGCCGGCCACGGCCGGCATCACGTGCGGGGCCTGCGGCGCCGGCGTGCCGCCCGGTCGCTTCTGCAGTGCGTGCGGCAAGGACCTCGAGGCGAAGACCGTGGGCGGAGCGGCGTTCTGCACGGACTGTGGCACGCCGCGCGCGCCCGATGCCCGGTTCTGCGGGCAGTGCGGCAAGAAGCAGGGCGGCTGACACGCTCGCCACGCCGCAGGGGTAGACTCGTCTTCCCCGTCCAGGTCGAGCAGGAGAATCTTTCATGATCCGTGCCCGTCGCGCCCTTTTCGGCCGTACGTTTCCAGTCCCGCTCTTTGCGCTGTCCGTGCTCGGCGGTTGCACGAGCTCGACCATCGCGGTCGAGCCCACCCCCGTGCAGGTCGCGCCCCCCGAGGCGCCCTCGCCGTACCCCACCGCCCGGCGCGGCGACGTGGTCGACGACTATCACGGCACGCTGGTCGCCGATCCGTACCGCTGGCTCGAGGATCCCAACTCGCCCGAGACGCGGCGCTGGATCGAAGCCGAGAACGTCCACACGCACGCCTGGTTGGCCGAGGTGCCCGAGCGCGCGCTCATCCGGGCGCGGCTGGAGGAGCTCTCGAACAACGAGCGCTTCGGGCTGCCCGAGGCGCGCGCCGGCCGCTACTTCTTCACCTACAACGACGGCGTGATGGAGCAGTCCGTGCTGTGCCGCGCGCCAGACCTCGAATCAGAGCCCGAGGTCGTGCTCGACCCGAACGATTTCTCGGACGACGGCACCGTGTCGCTCGGCGGAAAGTCGTACTCCGAGGACGGCCGCTTCCTCGCCTATGGGCTGTCCGACGGCGGCTCGGACTGGCGGACGTACCGGATACGCGACCTGGAGACCGGTGAAGACCTCGAGGAGGTCCTCGAGTGGATCAAGTGGGGCACGCCGGCGTGGACGCACGACAACGCCGGCTTCTTCTACGCCAGATATCCCGAGACCGTGGATCGCATGCGGGCGACGGTCAAGAGCAACAAGCTCTACTACCACCGTCTCGGCACGCCGCAGTCGGAAGACGAGGTCGTGTACGAGGACCTCTTGAACACCTCCCGCACGTTCGCCCCGATGGTGACGGACGACGGTGCCTTCCTCGTGATCTACGCCTCGCAGGGGACCTCGCGCAACAACGGCCTCTACTTCAAGGACCTCCGCGATCCCGACGCGGTAGTGTTGCACCTGTTCGACTCGTTCGACGCTTCCTACGTCCCGATCGGCAACGAGGGCTGGACGTTCTGGATCCAGACGGACCTGAGCGCGCCCAAGGGCCGCGTGATCCGGTACGACCTGGCACCCTCTGGAGGACAGACCGAGGTCGTGCCCGAGCGCGATGAGGCGCTCGAGGACGTGTCGTTCGTCGGCGGCCGGCTCTTCGCGACCTACCTGTCGGACGCGAAGACCGTCGTCCGCATGTTCACCCCGGACGGCGAGGACCTGGGCGAGCTGGCGCTGCCCGGGATCGGCACGGCGTCGGGCTTCGGCGGGCGGCAGGACGACACCGAGACGTTCTACACGTTCAGCAGCTACACGACGCCGTCCACGATTTTCCGGTACGACATCGAGAGCGGCGAGAGCACGGAGGTCCGGAGCTCGAACGTCCCGTTCGATTCCAGCCAGTTCGTCACGAATCAGGTGTTCTATCGGAGCAAGGACGGGACGCGCATCCCGATGTTCGTCACCCGCGCGCGCGTTTCCGGCCCGTCCACCGGTCAGCCCACGCTGCTCTACGGCTACGGCGGCTTCAACATCTCGCAACGCCCGCGCTTCTCGGCCTCGATCGCGGCCTGGCTCGAGATGGGCGGGGTCTATGCCGTCGCGAACATTCGCGGCGGGGGCGAGTACGGACGGGCGTGGCACCTCGCCGGCACGCTGCAGAACAAGCAGAACGTCTTCGACGACTTCATCGCCGCGGCGGAGTTCCTCATCCTCTCCGGGGTCACGACGCGCGACCGCCTCGCGATCGCCGGTGGGAGCAACGGCGGACTGCTCGTCGCAGCGTGCCTCAACCAACGCCCCGACCTGTTCGGAGCCGCGCTGCCCGCGGTCGGCGTGCAGGACATGCTGCGCTACCACCTGTTCACGGTCGGCTGGGCGTGGGCCTCCGACTACGGCACGGCGGATGACCCGGAGATGTTCCCGACGCTCCTCGCGTACTCGCCCCTCCACAATACGAAGGCCGGCGCGTCCTATCCCCCGACGCTCATCACGACCGCCGACCACGACGACCGCGTCGTCCCCGCCCACAGCTTCAAGTACGCCGCCGCGCTCCAGTATGCACAGGGCGGCACCGATCCGATCCTGATCCGCATCGAGACGCGCGCGGGCCATGGCGCCGGGAAGTCACGGTCTCAGCGGCTCGAGGAGGCGACCGACAGGTGGGCGTTCCTCGTGCGCGCGCTCGACATGCAGCCGGCGTTCCAGCTTCAGTAGCGCAGCCGGAACCGGCGACTCACAGCCCCCAGACCTGGTCGAACCAGCCCGCGAAGCGCACTCCGCCGTCGCCCTCCTCGAGCACTGCGCCGTCGTACACCGCGTAGTCGGGGTAGCCGACACCGGACACGAAGGGCGCGAGCGTGTATCCGAGCCGTGTCCCGGGGATGCCCGTGTCGGCGAACACGCCGACGAGCGTCTCCGTCTCGTTCGCCCGCGGGTACAGGAACACCGCGGCGACGTCGGAGCCCTCGAGCTCCTCGGCGCCGAGCGTGAGCCGGCCCCGGCGCGCGTCCAACGGGCAGTCGGCGGGCAGGACCTCCGTCCAGGCGGCGTTCGTGTCGCGGTTGCCGTACAGGATCACGTTGCGACCCGCGAAGTCCCCGGCTAGGAACTGGGCGTCGGTGACGAGGTCGGCGCGGCCATTGCCCCGGTACCACCAGACCCCCGCGTCGTAGGACGCGCGTGACAGGAGCTCGGCGCTCTCGTCTTCCGAACCCGCCGTTCCCGCGACCAGCACGAAGCGGCGGTCGAAGGCGCGCTTGAACGGTCCGCACAGGGTGGAGCGCTTGATCCGACCGAAAGCCGGGTCGGGCGCCGGCGCCCACTCCCCGCGCGCGCGCGCGAACCAGAAGACGCCCGCCTCGGAGGCCCTGAGCCCGACCTTCACCCCGTCGATCACGACCTCGTCGGCCGCGCGGGTGATCCCGATCCAGCCCGCGTTCTCGGTCGTGAGCGTGGCCGTGCGCGTCTCGGCGTCCCATTCGCCGCGGATCCGGATGGGTTCGCCGTAGCGGATCGGCTGCTCGACGCGGACCCAGTAGTGCGCGGCGTCGACACCGGGATCGACGGTGGTGAAGTCGATCTCCGCGGGATCATCGGCCAGGGCCTGGCCGCGGAAGAACTCGAAGATCGGTCCGAAGTCCATGCACTGGTTGCCCCACCAGTGTCCCGCGCCCCCCTGCATGTGCGCGCTGAACGTGCCGTTCGCCTCCGTGAGCGCCGCGATCATCGTCATCGCTTCGCTCACGGGCACGGTGTTGTCCTGGGTGCCGTGCAGCACGAACGCCGGCATCTGACGCAGGTTGTCGATGAGCGCCAGAGTCCGTGACGAAGCGTCCGCGGCGTGCCAGAGCTCGCGGCGCGCGCCCTCGGGCCGACCGCCGTAGGAATCGAAGCTCTCCCACGCCGCGCTCGGGCCGCACGCCGCGAAACCGTCGAGGTCGTTGGCCGCGAGGTGCCACGCCCCGTGGCCCCCCATCGAGTGCCCCGTCACGAAGACGCGTGAGCGCGCGACGCCGGTCCGCGCCAGGACCTCGGCCAGGACGTCGTACGCGTCGCGCCGGCCCCAGTCCTGCCAGTCGAAGCCGTACGGCCGGCGGTTGGTGGGACACACGATCCAGAAGTCGGGCTTGGGCGCGTAGCAGGCGGCCTGGCGCCAGGCCGTGACCCCGGCGCCGTGCAGGCTGAGGGCGATGGCGCGCTCGCCTTCGAACGGCTCGCCCGTGGCGGGCGGCACGACCGCGTACTCGAGCGCCGCGCCGTCCACCTCCGAGACGTAGGTCGCGAGGTGCTTGGCGCCCGGCGCGACGACGTCGAGCGTGAGCTCGAACGCGAGCAGCTCGTCTCCGCCCTCGCTCCGCACGAGTACCGGGAGCGCGACCTGTTCGACGCCCGCGGGGACGGCGCGGCCCGCGAGACCGAGCGGCACCTTGAGCGACCCGAGCGCCGGGATCCCGTGCGCGAGAAGGATGGCGGCGCGCGTGATCGGGGCCTGGCCCCCGTACTCCACGACGAGCGGCCCCGTCGGCTCCGTGCTCGCGTTGAGCAACAGCACGCCCACGGCGCCCCGCGGCGGATAGTCCGTCAGAAGATGCGGGCGGGTCGTGTCCCAAGCGCCATGCACGAGGCCATCCTGCGTCGCGTGCAGCGTGAGCCGAAAGCCCCCCCGAATCCCCGTGACGAAGAGGTCGTTCACACCCGCGTCGAGCGCCACCGGCACGCCGCCGAACCCGAACCGGTAGCCGTCCCCGGCGAACGCCTGCCCGTTCACGAAGAGCGTCGACGCGCCGCGGAGATCCGCGAGCACGACGCGCGGCTCCTCGGACTCGATACGCGCGTAGGCGTACCCGTAGGGCCCGCGCGCGACCGTCCCATCCTCGGCCGCCTCACGCGCCTCCCACGTCGCGCGCCCCTTCGTCCCCGCGACGGAATCCCCGGCGGCGGGCCGGTCGAGCGGGCTCCAGAGGTAGCGATGGAAGACCGCATCCGGGCGGAACGGCCGCCGCCCCCGATCGTCGATCGGGTCGAGGACCAGCCAGTCCCGGACGACGATGTCCTCGGGTGTCTCCTGCTCGGGCACGGCCGCGATGGCCCGCGCGTCGAGAACGGCGAACGCAGCGAGTGCGAATGTGAAGAGCAGTTTCATGGATCGTCCTGGTTCGAGCGGCGCGGCCTCGTACAGCCGCGCATCCTACCGCCGCGCCGAGCCGCATCAGTAGTAGGGCTCCTCCGGTAGGGAGAGCACCACCGCTGCGGCGATCGGGAGCGCCGCGCCTACGAGCCGCGGGATCGCCGCCTTCCAACCGGAGTCCGGTCCCCAGGCGGGCAGGCGTGCCGCCTCCGGGGCCGCGAGCAGGAGCAGCGCGACCGGCCACGGGACTTCGGCGAACAGGATGCCGATCCAGAGCAGCCCGAGCAGCGCCGTCGCCAGCGGTGCCGTGGCGGACGTCAACGCGGCGAGGTCCGGACGCCACACCCCCAGGATCACGAGCCCGCCGAGGGCGGGGGCGAGCGCTCCGGCGAGGTGCGCGTAGTTCACGCTGCCGCTGAGACCGACGACGACGGCGATTCCGACGGTCGTCGCGAACAGGACGAGTGGGAGGCTGGGGCCGCCGGCGCGCCGCCGGGCGAGATCGCGCAGGGATGCCGTGTGCCAGAGCCACGCAGCGAGAGCGCCGCCGAGCCAGAGCGCCGTCGCCGGGTTGTCCCAGGTGTACTCGCGCTTGGGTCCCGTGGTCGTCCACAGGAACCACGCCGCGAGCGCGAGCGAGCTGAGCAGCAGCGGAACGCGCCCGCCTCTCGAACTGCGCTCGAGGGGCACGAGCGCCAGGGTGGCGAGGACGAGGAACCCGAGCCATTCCGAGCGGGCACTCGGAGGAATCTGCGGCAGGCCGTAGAGCGCGACCTGGGCCAATCCGAAACCCGCGGCGAACGCGAGCGCCGTCAAGACCGGGGCGTGCGAGCTCTCCGCCTCGCGCCGCCATGGACGCCACGCGAGGGCGAGGAGCGCGGCCGCCGCCGCGAACGCGTAGAGGATCGGCAGGGGGTGGAACACGCCTCCGTTACTGGAGCTTCGCCTCGACGCTGATGATCAGTGTCATCTCGTCCGACAGCATGTTCAGCATGCCGTCCATCCCGAAATCCGCGCGCTTGAACTCGAGCTCGCCGTGAAAACCAGCGACGGTGTTCCCGCGCATCTTGCCCATGCCGACGAGCTCCATGTCGAGCTTCACCTCCTTGGTGACCCCGTGCAGGGTGAAGTCGCCGGTGACGCGATAGACGTCGCCGTCCTGGATCACCTGCGTCGACTGGAAGGTGGCGACGGGAAACTCGCCGGCGTTCAGGAAGTCGGCGCTCCGAATATGCTTGTCCCGGCCATCGTTGCCCGTGTCCACGCTGCCCGTCTTCAGCTCGAACCTGACCGAGCTCTCGGCCGCGTCGGCCGCGAGCTCGATGCGGCCCTCGAACTCGTTGAAGCGCCCGTACGCCCGGCTCGCTCCGACATGGATGATGCTGAAGAGGATGAAAGAATGGACGGGGTCCACGATGTAGACGTCGGCCGCGGATGCGGTCGGCGAGGCCGCGGCGGGTGCCGAGGCCGGCTTCGCTCCGAGGAGGACCGCGCCGGTCACGGCGAGCGAGAGTGGGATGAGGATGTGGGGAAGGCGCATCGTTGAGCTCCTGTTCGGGGTTCGGGTTCTCTGTCAGCGAGGCGTACGCGGCGGGGCCAGTCGTGTAACCCGGCGACGCTTCGACGGGAGGCGACAGTCTGCCAGCGGCCGTACCGGTCGTCGTCCCCTGAACGCAAAATTGACGAACACGACACCCGCCGGGGCGCTACCGGTCGGGGCCGGGGCGCCCTATGCTCCGGCTCGCGCATGGAGAGTACCGACCAGCTCCTCGTCGGCCTCGCGAGCATCATCGTCGTCGGCATCGCGGCGCAGTGGCTCGCCTGGCGCGCCCGCCTGCCCTCCATCCTGCTCCTGCTCGTGTGCGGGCTCCTGGCCGGGCCCGTCACGGGCTTCCTCGACCCGGACGAGTTCCTGGGCGAGCTCCTGTTCCCGCTCGTATCGCTGTCCGTGGCGGTCATCCTCTTCGAGGGCGGCCTCGGGCTGAACCTCGCCGAGCTGCGCTCGATCCGGCCCGTCCTCGTCCGCCTGATGACCGTGGGCGTGCTCGCGACGCTCGTGCTCTCCGCCCTGCTCGCGCACTGGGTCACGCAGCTCTCGTGGCCCGTCGCCATTCTCTTCGGGGCCATCATGACCATCACGGGACCCACCGTGATCGGTCCCCTCCTGCGCCACGTACGGCCGCGGGGGCAGGTGGGTCCCGTGGCGAAATGGGAGGGCATCGTGGCCGACGTCATCGGCGCGACGCTCGCCGTGCTCGTCTTCCACGCGATCCTCGGGGAGCGCTCGATCCAGTCGACGACGACCGCGGCCTGGGGCCTCGTCCGCACCGTGCTCGTCGGGGGCGGGTTCGGTGTCCTGGGCACGGTCATGATCGCCCAGCCGCTGCGCCGGCACTGGATCCCCGACGCTCTCCACAGCCCTGCGACGCTGGCCGTCGTGCTCGCGATCTTCACCATCGCGCAGAACCTCCAGCCCGAGTCGGGCCTGCTCGCGGTGACGCTCATGGGGTTCCTGATCGCGAACCAGAAGGCGGTGCCGAAGCGCCACATCATCGAGTTCAAGGAGAACCTGCGGGTGCTCCTCATCTCGTCGCTGTTCATCGTCCTGCCCGCGCGCCTCACCGCCGAGGACATGCAGGTGCTCGACCTCCGCGGAGTGCTGTTCGTCATCGCGCTCATCCTCGTC
>SMVQ01000155.1 GCA_004357655.1 Planctomycetota bacterium | reverse complement strand
GCAGAGCTGGGAGCAGCGAAACACAGGGAAACCAGGAGGACGGTGCCTCCCTTGAGCAGGGAACTCATCCGATAGTACCTCTTCTGAAGCTGTTGTTGGGAGAGTTGGAAGGAGAGAACTAGACTCCATTGTTACCCGAAGCCTAGCCGCTCGTGAACCCCCCAGCCGCGAATTGCGTGGCCCGCGGGCGGGTTCCCGGACCTCGAGGCGTCTAAGCACGTCCCGAGCAGTGACTTACGATTCCCATGGGTGGGCCGGACCCCGGCGCCCGTCGTCCGCCCGGGCGCGCCCGGGAACGATCCGGGCGCCGGCTCGAACGACTCCCGGATCGTGCGCGGGCTCGCGGGCGGCACCGGACCACGATGGCTTCGAGCCTCGGGCGCGCCACGCCCGACCGCCCGTTGGGGCCGGACCCAGGCGGCTTCGGGCGCGGAGTCCCGGCCGAGCCGCCGCGACACCGGGGGCGGTCAGGCCTCGCGCGCGAAGATCGGCCGTCCGCCCTGGATGCGCACTCGCACGAGACCGCCGTGCGGCCGGTCCCCGTCCAGCAGGATCGCGGAGAGCTCCGGCTCGATCGCGCGCTGGATCACGCGCCTGAGCTCGCGCGCTCCGTAGTCGGTCGAGTAGCCCTGCTCGGCGACCCAGCGCGCGACGGCGGGGGTGAAGGCCACGACCAGCCCGCGCGAACGCGCCCGCAAGGCGAGCTCGAACAGCTTCTTCCGCGCGATCTTCTCGACCGTCTTCGGGTCGAGCTCGTCGAAGAGGATCGTCTCGTCGATCCGACCCAGGAACTCCGGCGAGAACTGCCGCTCGAGCGCCTCGCGAGTGATCGACTCCAGGCGCGTTCGCCCGAGCTCGCGGGCGCGCTCGAACCCCAGCGAGCGCGACGCGGACATCATCTCGTCCGCCCCCGCGTTCGACGTCATCACGACGATCGCGCGCTGGAAGTCCACGCGTCGCCCTCTGCCGTCGGTGAGGGCGCCCTCCTCGAGGATCTGCAGCAGGAGGTTGTGCATGCGGGGGTGCGCCTTCTCGATCTCGTCGAACAGCACCACGCTCTCCGGATGCTTCGCGAGGGCGTCGGTCAACTGCCCGCCGTCGTCGTGGCCCACGTAGCCGGGGGGCGATCCGATGAGCTTCGAGTACTCGTGCGCCAGGCCGAACTCGCTGCAGTCGATGCGGAGGAGGCCCGAGTGGGAGTCGCTCGCGAAGAGTTCGCGCGCGAGCACCCGCGCCAGCTCGGTCTTCCCCGTTCCGGTGCGCCCCATGAAGAGGAACGAGGCGAGCGGCCGGTCCTCCGTCCCGAGCCCCGCCGCGGCCTTGCGCACCGCCGCCACCATGGCGTCGATCGCCGCGCCCTGGCCGATGATCGCCTGCTTGAGCCGCCGCTCCAGCCCCCGGACGCGCCGGCCCATGCGCTCGAGGAGCAGCTCCCGGTCTTCGTCGATCCGGTCGCTCGCGTGTTCGGGCTGCTCAGCGAGCTTCGGGTCGACGTGCAGCCGCACCTCGTGGATGTCGAGCGCCGGGTTGACCTCGATGCAGAGCTGGTAGAGGAGATCCTCCACCATCAGCGGGTCCTCGGGGAACAGGGCCTCGAGCGTCGCTTCCACCTCGTCTCCGAACTCGGGCATGCAGGCGCCGATGACCATCCTCCGGTAGCTCGCGCGGTTGAAGCCGGGCTGTTGCGCGAGGGCGAGGGTCTCACCCTCTTTCAGGAGGATCTGGACGAACGAGTCCGCGAGATCGAAGTAGCGATAGACGCTTCGGCAGTGCTCGGGATTGGCCACGCTGGAAATCGGGGGACGGGGTTCCGGGGCGGAGCCCCCGCTCGGTGCAGGGCACCGGCGTTGGCCCGGATCTTCGGAATCCGCTCGCGACCGACTTGATCCAACTCGGGATTCCGGCCGAATCGATGGATGGACCGGCGTGGCCGGGTCGGTCCCTGGCCCGGCGGCGCGCCGCCGGTAGAATGCCGCGCCGCCCGGACCCGGTGTCCACCGGTCCGAGCGACCGCGCCGGCCGGGCGCACGACCCAATCCCCGGCCCCCGGCCGCCGCTGCCGAGCCCGACCCGACATGAGCACCCACGACGATCTCAAGTTCCTCGCTCTGCTCGTGCACAGGGGGCACCTCGACCGGAAGCAGGCGGAGCCGCTCCTGCCGGCCCTGAAGGGCGGTGCGGAGCTCGACCGGCTGCTCGTGGATCTCGTCGGGTGGACCGCCAAGAAGGTCGGGATGTTGCGACGGACGCGGGCGGGCGAGGAGCCCGCGATCCGCGGCTTCGACTTCCTCGGCCGGCTGGGCGTGGGCGGGACGGCGGACGTGTTTCGCGTCCGGGACAAGGCCACCGGACGGACGATCGCGCTCAAGATCCTGAACCCGCGCTGCACGCGTGATCCGGTTCAACTCAAGGGGTTCGTCACGGAGGCGCGGCTGCTCGAGCAGCTGGAGCACGCGGGACTCGTCGCGGGCTACGGCGTCGCCAAGGCGGGCGAGACCTACTTCGCGAAGATGGAGCTGATCGAGGGCAAGACGCTGCTCGAGCTCATGGACGAGGGGCACGTCTTCGAGGAGCAGGTGTCGCTGAGGATCCTGCTCGAGGTCGCCGGGGTGCTCACGTACCTCGACACACAGAATCTCGTCCATCGCGACGTCAAGCCCGGCAACATCATGCTGAGCGGTGGGGGGGACGTGAAGCTGATCGACCTCGGGTTCTGCGCCATGAAGGACGCGCGGAACCTGGCCGACAGCGCCGTCGGGACCGTTCAATACCTGTCGCCCGAGCAGGCCGCAGGCGGTGCGAGCGCGGACCTGCGCAGCGACATCTACAGCCTCGGCGTCACGCTCTTCCACCTCGTCGTCGGTCGCCTGCCGTTCGAGGGTAGCGACGACCGGGAAGTGCTCTACAAGCAGGTGATGGAGTCCCTGTCCTCGCCCGAGCTCAAGAGCCGCGGGCTCTCGCCGCACGTGCACTACTTCATCGAGAAGATGATGGCAAAGGACGCCGATGTCCGATACCAGTCGTGGGACGAGCTCATCCAGGACATCGAGGAGCAACTCGAGGGTCGGGAGAGCCTCGACTTCACGCGCGACGCGCGTACGCGAGCGGCGCGCCGGCGGGGGTTCGGGCGCCGGCGCTAGGGCGGGCGGCAGGATGGACGAGACTCCGGACGAAGGCCTGGGCGGTGTCGTCCCGTTCCGGTTCAACTGCCACCGCTGCGGGAATTGCTGCACGCGCGGTGCGGGCCACGTCTGGCTCGAGGAGGGCGAGCCCGAGCGTCTGGCGCGCCGGCTGGACATGACCCTCGAAGCCTTCCTGCACCTGCACGTCCGCACCGTGCAGGATCCGCGGACGGGGGCGATGCGGCGCTCGCTCCGGGCGGGCGAGCCGGCCGCGGGTGGGCGCTGCGTGCTGCTCGAGGGCACGAACCACTGCTCCGTCTACACCGATCGGCCGCGGCATTGCGGCACCTTCCCCTACTGGCCGAGCGTGCTCGACGACGAGGCCGGCTTCGAACGCGCGCGCGCGGTCTGTCCGGGCATCGCCGTCCAGCCGGACCAGGCGACGCGCGCAGCAGCGTTCGCACGGCTCGCGGCGCTGTATCGCGAGGTCGACGAGTTCATCGAGCGCGCGAACCCCGTCTGCATCACGCGCGGCGTGTGCTGCCGCTTCGAGGACGCGGGCCACGAGCTGTACGCCACCGGGCTCGAGGCGGACTACGCGGCCGAGTGTCAGCCCGTGGCGCCGCCACCCGAAGCCGCTGGACGGTGCCCGTACCACGTGCGCGGGCGCTGCACGGCGCGCGCGGGTCGGCCGCTCGGGTGCCGGACCTACTTCTGCGATACGCGCACGCGCAGCGTGCTCGAGGAGGCGCACGAGCACTTCCTGGCCGAGCTCCGTCGGATCGAGCTGGAGACGGGCTACCCCGTCGCCTACGCGCGGTTCCCCGCGCTCCTCGCCGGTCGTGGGGTGGGTTCCGGCGGCACGCGCGCCGAGGCTCCAGACCCGTGTAGGATCGCTGGCGAAGCCCCATGAAAGCCCTCGTCCGTGTGCTCGCAGTGGGCGTCCTGGTCGCGCTCGGCGTGCTTGGAGCGCTCGAGCTCCGAAGCCGGCTCGCGCGCGGTGCAGGGCCCGTCGTCGCCCCGCCGCCCACTGCAGCGGTCCCCGATCCCATCCCGGCGCGCCGCCCGGCATTCGCGGCCGCCCCGGGGGGGGAGCGCGGGGAGGCGGTGGGGGCGGCGGACGGCCGCACGTCGTCCGCCCGGCGGGCGCGGAACGAGCGCGCGATCGCGGCGTTGGAACAGGGCGACTACGAAGCGGCCGTGCAGCTCTTCGAGCAATGCCACGCGGAGGCGCCCGCGGTCGAGGTCTTCGCGCGCAACCTCGCGGAGGCGCTCGCCCGGCTCGCCGCGCGGGAGCACGAGTCCGCCGACGAGGAGCTCCGCGCGCGCGCGCTCGAGCGCCTCTCCCGCGCCGTCCAGCTGCACCCCGAACGCGATGACCTCGCGGACCTGCTCGCGCGGTGGCGACGCACGGCGGAAGCCGAGCAGGATTTCTGGCGCAAACTGACGGACCACTTCGAGCTCTCGTTCGATGGGACGCGCGAGGAGCTGATGGCGGGCACGGCGCCCCTCGAGCTGGAGCTCGAGCGCGCGTACCACGAATTCGGCGACGCGTTCGGCGCATACCCGGTGGAGGACGGCCGGCCCCGCATCCGCGTCGTGCTGTACCGGCGCGCGGCGTTCGACTCCGTCACGGGACTGGGCGACTGGGCGGCGGGCGTGTTCGACGGCACCGTGCGCGTGCCGGTCACGGACCTCGCGCGCGAGGGCGAGCACCTGGTGCAGGTCCTGCGGCACGAGCTCATGCACGCATTCGTACAGGAGATGGGCGGCGCGCAGGTACCCGGCTGGCTGAACGAGGGGCTCGCGCAGCTCTACGAGGCACCGTCCCCCGCTGGACGCCGGGCGACGGTCGACGCGGCGCGGCGCAAGCTCGCGGACCAGACGCTCTTCAGCCTCGAGCGCCTTCGCGGAAGCCTGGCGAGTTGGAGCGACACGGCCGAGATCGAGCTGGCCTACGCGCAGTCGGTCGCGTTCGTCGCCTTCGTCGAACGCATGTACGGCGAGCGGGTCCTGTTCGAGATGGTCACCGGCTGCAAGGCGGCACGGACGCCGGAGCAGGTGTTCAGGGCGCGCATCGGCGACGGGCTCGAGCGCGTGCTCGTGGACTTTCTCGCTGCCCGGGATTGAAGCGAGCGGCCTGGTGCTCCGCCTGGCCGCGGAGGCGGGCCGGCGGCAAGGCCCCCCCCGTGGCGCCGCCGGTATCGCGCGTAGGGCGCGGGTCCAGCGGCTCGCAGGGCTGTCCCGCCGGCTTCCAGCCCGTTCGGGCGCCGGCCCGACGCCCCCGGCGCCTGCTCAGGGCCCGATGCCCGAAGAGCTTCGGCCGGTCCGGCCGAGCCGATGAAGCGAGCGGCCACACGGGGAGCGTGGCCGCTCACGTCCCGAGGCCGTGCCAACAACTCACGCCCCCGGGTCACCCGCCGCACGGCCTGAACCGCCGCCGGGTGCCTTCCAGTCCTAGAGAGGTAGCTTGGCTGCCCGGGAGTCCTTCCCATCCGCCATCTGCCGATACTGGACGACCACGAAGACCGCCTGCGCGATCCAAGCACCCGCCAGGAGCGTCATCGAGATGATGAGGAGGGTTCCCAAGACAATCCTTCCCTGCTTGCCCGGGGTCCAAGATGACCCCATGCCCAATCGATCGGCACCGGGACCGCTGACCTTTCCCCTCGATTACATGTGACCTACGAATAAGGGCACATCAGCGTAAGCATTTCGTTAATGGGACGTGGCGGATCCGGGACGTGGCGAGCCCCGCAACCCGATCGACGCCAGGGAGGTCCGAACAGGGTGAGCACGCCGGCCCCCGACCTCTCCTGCGCCGACGAGCCGATCGCCGGGCGGTGCGCGCCGGAGCGGCCGGTCCCGGCCCTGATCGCCGAGCTGCTCGGCACCGCCCGGGAGGGGGCTCGGCGGCGGGTGCCGGCGCTGCTCGAGCGCTTCCCGCTCGCCGCGCTCTCGCGCCTGGGGGCGGCGCGGCTCGTGGCCGAGGGCGGGCTCACCCCGGCCGCGGGCCGGCGGCTCGCGGCCGCCTTCGAGCTCGGGCGCGCCGTCGAACGCGCGCGGTGCCGGCCCGGCGACTCCCTGCGCACGCCGGAGCGCGTGTACCGCCTGATGGCGCCGGAGCTCCGAGGCCTGGAGCAGGAGAGCTTCCACGTGTTGATCCTGGACTCGAAGCACCGCCTGAAGGAGCGCTGCGCGGTCAGTGCGGGCACGCTCACCACTTCGCTCGTCCACCCGCGCGAGGTGTTCCGCGACGCGATCCGGCTGACGGCGGCGGCGATCGTCGTGGTCCACAACCATCCGTCCGGGGATCCCGAGCCGAGCGCTGAAGACATGGCGGTGACGCGCCGCCTGATCGACGCGGGCCGGCTGCTGGGAATCCCAGTGCTCGATCACGTCATCGTCGGCAATGGGGCGTGGGTCTCGCTGCGGGGACGCATGGACTTTCGCGAGCGGCCGTGACGTACCCTCCGTGCCCGTCCCCCTCCTTCCCCTTCCGTTCCGTTCCCTTCCTGCTATGTCTGCTTCTGGTCAGGCCTCGACGGCCGCCCATGCCTGACCAGAAGCAGACATAGCAGGAAGACAGGAAGAGCAGGAAGGGAACGGAACGGAAGGGGAAGGAGGGGAGACGAGAGG
Source organism: Planctomycetota bacterium (assembly GCA_004357655.1). Lineage (GTDB taxonomy): Bacteria > Planctomycetota > UBA1135 > UBA1135 > N075bin59. Next base: position 13,412 of record SMVQ01000155.1, on the reverse strand, counting down.
AGGCAGCCACGGCCCCAAAGTGAACGGCATTGAGGCTAGCGCCCCATCACCTCCCCGACGATCGCCGCCGCCGCTTCCGCCGCCGTCTCGATCCGCAGGACGCGCGTCGCGACGCGCGCGAACGTCGCGCCGCCCGCCCGCGCGAGCGCGAGCTCCCCCTCGGTGAAACCGCCCTCGGGTCCGATGGCGACGCGCATCTCGCGCGTACGCTCGGCGGCCAACCCCTCCGCCCATGCGCCGAGGGACGTGGGGGCCGACGGGCTGAGCACGGCGAGCGGGACGGGCTCCGCCGTGGGCTCCGGCGCTCCGCGCAGGAACTCCTCCGCCGCCATGGGGGCCGCGAGCTCCGGGAACCAGAGTCGGCCGCACTGCTTGCACGCCTAGCGCGCCACGCGCAGGAGCCGGTCCGTGCGGTTCGAACCCGTCGCCCGCGCGTGGGGCGGCGTGCGTTCGGCCACGAGCGGCACGACGCGCGCCACGCCTAACTGACACAGCCGATCCGGCATGTCCTCCGCGCGCCCGCCGCGCGGTAGCGACACCCCGATCACGAGCCGCGGCGGCGCTGTCCCCCCCGTGCCGGGGCGCGGCTCCTCGCGCACGTCACCCGCGACGTCGAGCAGGAGCCGCCGCCACTCGATGGCGCGCACGACGAGCGGCCACGCGCGGCCCTCCCCGTCGAGCCCGATCAGCCCGTCGCCCACCCGCAGCTGCACCATGTCGCGCGCGCGCCGCTCGTCCTCGGCCGTGAGCTGCGGCGGCCCCGTGGCGGGGTCGGTCGCGAGCAGGAAGCGGCGTTCGGGGGCGCCCTGCTCGCGCGGTCGGGGGGGAGGGGTCATCGGCGGAGGGGTCTCGCGCGCCGCGCCGCGAGGGGGGCGCGGACACCGTCGCGCCGGCCCTGGGCAATCCGGGCAATGCGGTGGGTGCCGGCCGTCGCTATCCTCTTCGGCTGCCCCCGGCGCTCCGCGGCCGTAACTCGTGCGCTTTTCTCGGGTAGGATCCCCGCCCCCCCCACCGAGGATCGCTCCCCTCCTCCCGTCTCTCGCCCGCGGCGCCGGCACCACCGGCGGCCCCGGGCGCCGCTCTGCCCAAGCCCCCTCCATGACGAAAAGCTACTCGCTGCGCTTCGAGAACGGAGAGCGCCGCGGCGAGACCGTCCCCATCGCGGGCGAGAGGTTCACCGTCGGCCGCAAGCCGGGGAACTCCCTGCAGATCGTGGAGGGGTCGGTCTCCGGCAAGCACGCCGAGCTCGTCATGGACGCGAAGGGCATGCTCCTGCGCGACCTCGGCAGCACGAACGGGACGCGCGTGGGCGACGATCGCATCATCGAGATGCGCGTCCGGCCGGGGGCCGTGCTCTCGTTCGGCAACGTTCGCCTGACCCTGCTCACGGGCGATGCCGCCGAGCTCGGAGCGGGGGCCGCGCCGGCCGCGCCCGGCGTAGCGCTCGACGTGACGACCGTCACCTCCGTGCCGCCCGTGCGCGCGGACGAGGCCTCGCGCGTGGGGGCTGCCGGCGAGCTCGAAGTGAGCGCGGAGATGCTGGCGCGCGCGCGGAAGGGCTCGAAGCTCGGTCTGCTCGTGATGCTCGCGCTGCTCCTCGTGGGCGGCGGCACCTGGTGGACCCTGAAAGACCGGATGTTCGCCGGCGGGGAGCCCGCGCGCCCCGTCCCGGAGGTGCGGGGCAACCTGCTCGCGGAGGGCTTCTCGTTCGAGGACGAGTCCTTCCCGTGGACGTCCGGGGAGGGCGCGCCCGCGTCGTTCCTCGTCGACCCGCGCGGGCGGTTCTCCGGTAGCCAGGGACTCGTGGTCGACCTCGGCGCGTCCGAATGGGCGATCTCCGAGTCGCAGGATGTCCGCGCGACCCGGGGCCTGCGCGTCGCCGCCGAGCTGCGGGTCACGGGCGCCGCCTCTGCGCTCCTCGGCATCCAGTTCAGCAAGAGCGGGACCAGCGCGACGAACCCCGGTCCGGTCACCGCCTGGTCCGAACCGCTCGCGGACACCGTGGCGTTCGAGACCGTCGAGCTCGTGGCGCCGGTGCCCGCGGGCTACGACCGCGCGCGGGTGATCTTGCGCGCGAGCGCGTCGCAGGACGGCGACGGCGGCTCCGTGTACGCGGACGACGTGCGGCTGGTGGAGGCGGGCACGAGCGCGCCGACGGAGACGGTGGACGAGTACAAGTTCTACGCGTTGGGCGCGCCGCCGCGCGTGGGCGTGCTGTTCAAGGTCGATCGCGTGCTGTTCTCCGGGCTCGAGCTGCGCTCGGAGGGCGCCGGGGCCGGGCGACGACTCGCGACGCTCGTGACCGAGGCGGTGCCGAACGGCATCCAGTGCAAGGCGACGGGGCTGCCCGGCGGCGTGCTCGTCTTGCGCGTCGAGCCGGCGGCCTTGGACAAGGGGCTCGCGACGACGGGTGAGGGCGGCTACTCGAAGCACGGCGTCGACTTCGACGACACGGGCGTCACGGACGTCCTCGTCGGGGGCGGCGGCGACCTGGTCCGCTTCCGGTTCGACGAGCCCGTCACGGTCAAGGGCCGCAAGGACGGGGCCGCGTTCCGCTTGCAGATCGAGCTGGGGAGCCTCACCGAGTGGCTCGTGCAGCTCAAGTTCCGCGAGGAGCACGCCGAAGCCGTGACGCTCGCCGCGCGCGCGGACGACGCGGAGCGGCGCGGTAGGCTCGGGGAATGCATGCTGACCTGGCGCACCTTGCTCTCCGAATTCCCCTACGAGGATCAGTACGTCGGCCGGGCGATCGAGGTCCGTACGCGGCTGATCCGGCAAGGCCTCGACGAGGTGCGGGGCGTCGCCGGGGATGTCGAGCGCGCGCGATTCTTCAGCCTCGTCGACCTGTTCCGGCAGTGTCGGGATTCGGCCGAAGGAATCGCGCGGCGGTACGCCGGCAGTGAGGTCGAACAGGGCGCGAAGGACGTGGCCGCTGAGATCGACCAGGACCTCCTCCTGCTCGAGGCCGAGCTCGACCAGTACGAGCTCGGCCGGTTGCGGTCGATCCTCGCGGTGCTCGAGGCCGATGGCGCGACCGAGCTGGCACAGGCGGTCCAGACCTACATGGGCGAGCACTTCGGAGGTCGCTAGATGGCGCGGACCGCGACGGGCATCGACATCGGGCTGCGCACGGGGAAGATCCTGCGGGGCTACACGAAGGGCAACACCTTCCACGTCACGGACTTCTGCATCGCGAGCTACAAGTCGAAGACGATCGAAGCGGGTTGGGCGCACATGGACCCGGGTTTCAAGCCCACGTTCGCGCGCGTCGGGCTCACCGGGCGCGACATGAACATCCGCTACACGCGCGTGCCCCAGGTACCCGACTGGCAACTGCGCAACCTCATGCGCTTCGAGGTCGAGGAGATCGGCGACCAGTCGGGCTCCGAGGTCGCGTCCGACTTCAACCTCCTGCCCGCGATGCCCGAGATCGAGGGCGAGGACGTCGTCCTGCTGGCCATGGCGCGCGAGTCGCTGCTCGAGAGCCATGCCGAGGGCGTGAAGGCGATCGGCGGGACACTCGACGCTTTCAGCCCGAGTGCGGTCGCGCTCTACAACTCCTGGACGCACTACGGAGTGGTGGAGGATGACACGGTCCTGATCGCGAACATCGGGCACGACAACACCGACGTCGTGATCAGCCGCGGGCCGGACCTCCTGTTCGCGCGCAACCTCTCCGGCGGCTCGCGCCTGTTCGACGACGCGATCGCCCAGCGCTTCAGCGTCTCCTCCGCGCAGGCGGAGAAGCTCAAGATCCAGGTCGCGACCCTGCGGCCGGGGGCGCAGTACGAGACGCCGAACCACGAGCGCGCCAGTCGCGCGATCCTCGGCGCCGCGGGTCAGCTGCTCTCGCTGCTCCAGTCGACGGTGCTCTTCTGCAAGAGCCAGGTGAAGATCGGCGGACTCAAGATCGACCGCGTGCTCCTCTGCGGGGGTGGCGCCGCGCTCGACGGGCTCCCCGAGTACCTCGCGGCGGGCATGGGCGTGCCCGCGGAGCACTTCGATCCCTTCCGCGTCGTCGACACCTCCGCGCTCGCGCCGGAGGCCGCCTCCGAGCTCGACGGGTACAAGCTCGAGTCCGTCGTCGCCCTCGGGCTGGCGACCATGGCCTCGGACCCGGACGCGTACTCGCTCGAGATCCTGCCGCGGTCGCTCGCGCGCAAGCGCGAGTTCTGGGGCGGGACGGCCTGGCTCGTCGCGGCCGCCGTGTTCGCCGTCCTCTACCTCGGATTCCTCGCGTTCCACCTCTCGCGCCAGCTCGATCAGGTCGAGGGCGACAACCGCATCCTCGCCACCCGTCTCGACCGCGCGGTCCGCGTCCACAACGAGACGGAGGGCCTCGTCGCCAGGAACGAAACGCTAGGGGAGCTCGCGGACGAGCTGCAGAGCCTGGCCGGCTCGGGCGAGCAGGTCGCGCGCTTCTTCGCGGTCACCGCTCGGGAGCTGCCGGGAGACTTCTGGATCACACGGTTCTCCTCTGCCTGGGGCTACGACGAGGAGCTCGGTGTCCCGCGCGGCGGCGACCGCCCGATCGTGGAGATGAAGGGGCGCGCGCGCGAGGGCACCGACTCGCCCGCCGTGCTCTACGAGGGTTTTCTCAACGCGCTCGCGGAAGCCCTGCCCACGGCGCGGATGAACTCGTCGCTCTCACCGACGGGCGACAGCTTCTCCATCGACTTGACGCTGTACGCGCCCCCCGTCGAGACTACCGACGAGGTGGCCGAAGAGGGGCTGGAGTAGCCATGGACTTCTCGGACTACTGGCCGGAGAACAAGCGCTTCCTCGTCACCGTGGGCTCCGGTCTGCTCGTGTTCCTCATCGGTCTGATGATCGTGAACAACTTGTACGGGAGCGAGGTCAAGAGCGAGCAGCGCAAGCTCACGAGCAACCGGCGCAACCTCCGCGACGCGCGCTACACGCCCGGGGACCTCTCGCGCGCCAAGGAGGAGAACGAGGCGCTGCAAGCGGCCGTGGACACTCTCGCGAATGCAGTGACCTTCATTCCGCGCGAGGAATTCGTGCTCCGCCAGGGCGGCAGCTCGCCGGGCAACCAGTACTTCGGCACCGTCGACCGGGTGCGTGAGGAGCTCGACACGCTCGCTAGCAGGAACCGCCTGCGGCTGCCGGACGGGCTCGGGCTCGAGGTCGTGAAGACCCAGCGCCTGGAGGTCGTGCAGCGCCACCTCGAGGCCCTCGACGTGATCGATCGCGTCGTGCGGCTCGCCCTGGAGGCCGGCGTCCGGCGCATCGACAAGATCCAGGTCCGGCTCGATCCCGGCATCGAGTCGCGTGGTGGCGTCGGGACAGTCGAACGGACGGAGATCAAGTTCACGATCATCGGCCCGTCCCGGCCGTTCGTGCGTCTCATGGCCCTGTCGCAGGCGGGGCGCTTCGGCTCACCGCTGCCCGTCCACGACATCGATGTCAACGTTGCCCGTTCGAAAGCGGATGAGGTGCGCGCTGAAGTGACTTTCATGGTCATCCGTCTCCACGGGCTCGACGAAGCGGACGAGGAGATCTGAGCGTGGCCATCCGTAGAGAGCAGCTCGTCCTCCTCCTCGCCGTCGCCGTCCTCGGCTGGCTCCTGTACGGAAACCTCGGGTCGGGCACGCCGGCCCCGCGCGGCGGTCGTAGCGGGAGCTCGGTCGAATTCGTCTCCAGCCCCATACCCGACGTGTCGCTCGCCCTGCGGGAGGAGGGCCGCAAGGTCAACTTCGAACGCGACCTCTTCGCGCCCCCGCGCGACACCGCGCCGCTCCCGCTACTCGCGCTCGACGCACCTCCGACCGAGCTCTTGCCGGGGCTCGCGCCGCCCGCCGCGCGGGGGCCGGCGACGCGCCTCATGGGTCGGTTTCTGCGCCGGGACGCGACGCCGACCTTCGTCCCGGACCTGTTCGTCGTCGAGGAGGAGGGCGGGGCGCTCGGCTTCGACGACTCGGGACCCGGGGACACCGGTCTGGGCGCGGACGAAGTCGCGCTCACGGCCGAGGAGCGAGCCGAGCGGATGGCGGGCTACAAGCGCCTCTACGACTGGATCCGGCTGGGCAACGTCGTGTTCGGCCAGATCCGCAACGCGGACCGCTACGACCTCGCGCGGCGCATCAACGAACCCATCGAGTTCACCGAGATCGACCCCGCGACGGGCCGCGAACGCTACTCGGGCATGGAGCCGATCGACTACGCCCGCGATCGCGTCCAGGAGTTCGCCTTCGCGGACACGCCGACGAACCGCATCGAGTTCGTGCGGCGCGAGTTCGGCGACTCCCTGCGTTCCTCGCAGCTCGAGTCGGCGCTCGCCTTTGCGGACGAGTGCGTGGCCGTCCGGCTCGAGGCGCCGCGCGCGCTCGAGATCGCCGAGGAGATGTACCGGATGGCCGACACGGTCGCGGAGGGCGACCCCCGACCCAAGCTGGGCCTCGCCCAGTGCCTCGAGGCCGGCTTCCAGTTCAATGACGCGTTCGGCCTCTACCGTGGGTTGCGGGACGGTGCAGGCGCCAAGGACCCGCTCGTGCACGCCCGCCTGGGCGACCTGCTCGCGCGATTCCGCATGTTCGGCTTCGCGGAAGCGGCGTACGAGGAAGCGTTGCGTTGGGGCCGGACCGATTGGCAGGCGCGTTGGCACTACGGGCGGTTCCTGCTCGACCAGGGGCGCGGCGACGAGGCGCTCGAGCACCTGGACCAGGCGAACAAGTTCGAGCCGAAGAGCCCCGAGACGAAGAACGCGCGCGCGAGCATGCGCGCCGACTACGGCTGGGCCCTGCTCTTCGTCGGGCGCATGGACGAGGCGCGCGACTGGTTCGGGCGCGCGCTCAACGTCGACCCCGAGCACCAGAGCGCGCTCGCCGGCAAGTGGAGCGCCGACCGCTTCCTGGCCGGCACTACGAACGGCGACGGGGGTGGCGTGCGCGAGTCCGGCGATACCACGGATGGGGCCACCCTGCCCGCCGCGGGCTTCGACCTGCTGCTCGCCCTCGGCCTCTCCGCCCTGCACCACGGCGAGTGGCAGGAGGCCGAGCGCGCGCTCACGGAGGCAGCGAGTCTCGACCCCTTCCGCGCCTTCCTGGCGTGGCGCGCGCTCTCCTGGCTGGCCGAGGTCACGGGCTACCCCGACGAGGCCGCGAGCTTCATCGATCGCGCCCACGAGAACAACCCGACCGACGCGTACACCCTCTACCAACGCGGCCGGATCCTGGCGCTGCGGGACGACCTCGAGGGGGCGCGGGAGAGCTTCAAGGCGGCGCTCGACCAGGAGCTCGACTTCTCGGATGCACTGCTCGGCATGGCGGTGCTCGAGGCGCTCGAGGGGGATCACTTCGCGGCGGAACGCTACTTCGAGCGCGCCCTGGCGATCGATCCCGAGCGCCCGATCGCGCACTCGATGCGCGGCTTCAACGCGTTCGAGCTCGGCGACGAGGAGGCCGCCGACGCGTCCTTCGACGAAGCTCTGAGGCGCGATTCCGACCTGCCCTCAGCACGGATCGGCCGCGCCTGGGCGCGCTACCTCGCGCGCGAGTCCGCGGAGGCGATCACGCAGTTCTCCGATCTCGCCGAGAATCGCCGCAACGAGCCCGAGGACGACGCGTTCAAGGTGTTCGCCAATGCGCAGATCGAGCGTATCCAGGCTCACGAGGAAAAGGAGCTCTGGTCGGACCGCTTCGATCGCCGGCCCGGCCGCCCGGCCAACGGTTGGCAGTTGCAGGAGGGGCACGGGCTCGAGATCGCCCTGCGCGATGGCGCCGTGGTCATCGATGGCCAGTTCTCCTCGAGCGGCGAGACACGCTTCTTCCAGGAGCTCCCAGGCGGTCGGTTCGTCTCCGCGGAGATGGCCGTCACGGTGCACGCGGGGACGCGGGCGGACGTCGGGGTCTTCCTCGCCCGGGAGATCCGCCGGGGCGGCGAGTGGCAGGTGCAGTCCCAGATCAGCGTGTTCCGCAACAAGGAAGGCGCGGTGGAGATGGGGCTCATCCAGCAGGGCGAGTCGGAGGCCCAGCGCGAGGACCTCTACACCACGCGATGGGACGTCGGGCAGCCGATGCGGCTGTCGATCGAGGTCGCCGGCGAGGCGAGCGACACGGTCGTCACGCTGTACGTCGACGGCTTGCTCGTGTACGGACCGAAGCGCATGTCGGCGCTCGGGCGGACCACTTCGCCGCTCCGCTTCGGCGTGTTCGTGAGGGGCGACAGCGGCCGGTCGGCGGCGGTCACGGTCGACAACGTGGAGGTCGTGCGGAGGATCCGCTGACGGGAGCGAAGCGATGGCACTGAGGACAAGGATCGAGCGTCGGATCGTGCGCGCGGCCGGCTTCACGCTGGTCGAGCTACTGGCCGTGTTGGTCATCATCTCGATCCTCTTCGCATTCGTCCTGACCCGGCTCCTCTCCGGAGAGGACGTGGTCCGGGCCGAGAGCACACGGCAGTTCCTCGCGCAGATCTCCGCGGTGATCGGCGAGTTCGAGAACGACGAGGGCGACTACCCCCCCTCGACCTTCAGCCGCGAGCTGGGGGCTCCGAACAAGGTCAACATGGGGGCGGAAATGCTCGTGATCGCGATCTATGGGAAGGGTCGCTCAGGGTCGGAGTTCTCCGATGACCGCCTGGGGAACACGGACGACGACGCCTTGAAGGCTTCGGTCACGAGCTTCTCCTCGCCGGCGCTGTTCGAGATCTGTGACGATTGGGGCAACCCCATCGCATACTTCCACCGCAGGGACTACGAGAACCCGCAGGTGTACGCCTCGTACGACCAGGCGACGGGCGAGTACTTCGAGGGCGCGGTCGAGGCCATGCAGAACCCCGCGACGGGCGACCCCTTCAATCGCAGCACCTACCAGCTCATCTCGGCCGGTCCGGACGGCGTATTCGGGCCGAACCCCGACAACGACGGCCACAACGACGACATCGCCAACTTCAAGTTCGAACAGCAGTGAGCCCGTGAACGGGAAGCATCGCAACCCGACACTGACCGCCCCGGCCGTTCGCGGCGGCCGGCGAGCGGGGCCGACATCCGGCTTCACCCTCATCGAGCTCTTGATGGTGATGGCGCTCCTCTCCCTCGTGCTCGGGATCGGGCTCGGGATGTTCGCCGCGCTCGACCCGGGCCGGCGCACGGCGGTCGGTATCGTGCAGAACATCCTGCGCGCCGCGCGCAACTCCTCCGTCGCGCGCAGCGCGGTGGCCAGAGTGCGAATCGACGTGCGCGAGAGCGTCATCCGTGCGGAGGGCATGGAAGTGATCGGCACCTGGCACTTCGAGGACGACAGCTTCTCGGGCGCCTTCCAGCTCGACGGCGTGGCCCTCGGCGGCGGCGTCATCGACCCCGACGGGTACCAGGGCAGCGCGCTCTCCTTTCTCGGCGAGCCGCGTGGGGCGCGGGTCGAGATCGCCGTGCAGAACGACCCCGCGTTCGACTTCCGGGACGGGTTCTCGGTCGAGCTGGCTGTCCGTCTCGACGAGTTCCACGACGCGCGCCTCCTCACGGTGGGTGCCGCGTTCGCGGTGGACGTCACGGCCGCGGGCGGTGTCCGGGCGCTCTTCGTGCCCGAGGTCGTCGACGAGTTCGGGGTGAAGAGTCCCGGCGCGAAGGTCGCGCTCAGAACCGCCCCCGGGATCCTCCGCGTCGGGCACTGGGCGCGGCTGGCGATCGTCTACGACCGGAGCTGGTTCCGGATCTTCATGGACGGCGTCGAGGTCGCGGCCGTCGACGAGTTGGCGCCCGTCTGGCGGATCGACTCGCCCCTGGTCCTGGCCGGCGACAGCCAGCGCACCTTCCCCGGGGACATCGACAACCTCGTCGTCAGCGCGGTCGCGGTCGCGGACGAGCAGGCCCTGCCCAGTGGCGTCCGGTTCGCGGCCGATACGGTGCCCGAGATCCAGTTCGCGCCCGGCGGCTCGCTCGACCCGGCGCGCCACCTCGAACCGCTCGAGCTCGTGCTCCAATTCGACGACGGCAGCGAGGCGACGGTCCGCGTGAGCCTCTACGGGACGGTCGAGTGATGGAGGGTCGAGTGAGCGATGATCGCCGGCGTACGAGCCTGATTCGATTCGGGGCGCCCGCGCGGCGCGGCACGCGCTCGGGCGGCTTTGCGCTCCTCACCGTGCTCTTCGTGCTCCTGACCCTGCTCGTCCTCTGCGCGCCGTACCTCATGTCGGCGCGCAACGCGGATCGCGCGAGCGCGCAGCTCGCAGACCGCGCGCAGGCGCGCATCGCGCTCGACGCCGCGGGGCGGCACGCGCGGTCCGTGCTCGGGGGCTCCCACCCCGCCGTCGATCCCACCGTTTATTACGACACCGAGGCGGAGCTCGCCGTCGACAACCGCTTCGCAGCGGACTTTCTGAACGCCAACGACCCCGGCGGAATCATGTGGGACGTCGAGGTCCGCGACGTCGCGGGCAAGATCGATCTCAACAGCGCGACGCCGCTCGTCGTCGCCAACATGCTGCGCCTCACGACGCGGCTCCGACGGCCCGTCCGGGCTGACGACGCGGAGCTCTCCGTCACGAGCACGGCGGGGTTCGCGCCCCAGGGGTTCCTGTGGATCGGCGGCGAGATCGTCTGGTACAAGGCGCTGGAGCGATCGGCGTTCGCGCAGTGCGCGCGCGGCTTCAGCGTCTCGTACGACAAGGACGGCGGCGTGCTGAGCGAGGGGCCGCGGCCGAGCTCGACGCACCCCGCCTACGCACAGGTGATCGATCAGCGGGCCTTCGCACTCGCCGGGTGGCGCGTTGACGGACCGGACGGGTGGCTCCGCGCCTTCGATACCGTCGAGCAGGTGCGCGCGGCGGCGCCCTACGCGTTCGCGAACCTGATGGCCGTGGACGCCGCCCCGGAAGAGAACGCCGCGGACGGCGGCTACGCGCTGCTGGGCGAGGGTGACTACCTCGTGCTCGAGGAGCTCGGCTCCGTGTACGGCGGCGTGCGCGCCGGGCCGGTCTGGCAGCACGCGACGCGCCTCACCTCGACCGTCGAAGGCGGCGTCGACCAGTCGATCACGGTCGACGAGCCGCGGTGGTACGGGGTCGGCGCGACGGTGATGATCACCGACGGCCTCGTCACCGAGATCTCGTTCGTGCAGCGCAGGATCGGGGACCGGATCATCCTCAACCGCGTTCTGCAGGGGGACTACGAGGCCTACCGCGCCGAGGTCCGCGTGCTCGCCCGCCGACCCGTGAACGTGAACACCGCTTCGCCCGCTGTGCTCGAGACGATCTTCTTGAACCTTCAGCTCGCGCATCGCAGCGCGTTCATGAGCCGCGACAAGACGCGGGCGCTCGTCGCGCTCGTCGTCGCCTCACGGCCCTTCACCGGTCACGAGGACTTCGTCCGCAGGGTCGTGCTGCCGGCGGCGGGAATCGAGGAGCTGCCCGGTGACGCCCCGGTGCGGCCCGACTCGCTCGCGGCGGACGCGAGTCCGTTCCTCGCCACCGATGACGCCCAGGCCGTCTGGCTGAACGCGCTGAACGCCAACGACGAGGGTTTGGCGTACAGCACGATGCCCTTCGCTTACACGACGCGTGAGGTCTACGCGATGGAGCTGCGTGTGTCGGTCAACGCGCCGAGCGGCGTCCTACGCGTATCCGCCGTTCGCGACCGCGTCGAGCTCATCACCCCGCAGCGTGAGCTCTTCTACTTCTTCGGCCGCCAGGAGGACTTCGAGGAGCAGCTCCGGTTCGGACGCGACGCCGCGTGGTGGGCTACGGGTCCGAACTCGACGTCGCTCTTCGATGGACCGACCGTACCGCCCTCGCGTTTCCGGCCGCACATGGGCCTCCTCGACGGCGGGCGCGGGATCGCCGAGGCCCTGTCCGGGCGCCAGGTGAATGGTGGCGAAGAGCAGCCCGCCCCGGAGCATGTCTTCGGCTCGCGCGAGGACGACGGCTACATCCAGCTCTGGCCGTCGCGCGTCGAGGAGACGGAGAGACTGTCGGGCCGCGTCCTGCACTTCGACAACGAGACGCGCGATCCCGAAGGCCGGTATCTGCCGGACCAGACGCTCGTGCGCTCGACCTCGGACACGATGGTGGACTGGAGCGGCGCGGACGACCCGCTCATGCGCGGCATGTCGTTCTCGGCCTGGATCAAGCCGCGCCAGCTCGCCGACGCGGTGATCCTCGACGTTGGCGGCACGAGCCGGGAGAGCGATCGGATCCTGCTCGCGTTCGAGGGCGAGGACCTCGTCCTGCGCGTGCTCGACGGCTTCGGCGACCACCGGGACTCGGAGTTCGTGGAGGCGGGCGAGGTGCGGTTCACCCTCGCGCCCGGCGACGGGCCGGGTGTCCCGGTCGATACCTGGACGCACATCGCGCTCGACGTGCGCGGCAACCGGCCCGACCAGATGACCATGCTCGTGAACGGCATGGCCCACGGCGTGCGCACCCCGGGCCTCACCCGTCTCACGGCCGGCGCCGCGCAGGGCGCCGACCTGATCCTCGTCGAGTCGACCGAGGGCTTCCCCGCCCAGGGCGTCGCGCGCATCGGCAACGAGCTGATCGAGTACGAGCTCGACGGCGACACCGTGCTGCGCGTCATCCACGGCGAGCGGGGCGTCCTCGCGGGTTTCGGCGGGCGCCTCGCGCGCGAGCGCCACAACCTCGGTGTGCCCGAGAACCTGGACGTCATCGAGCCGAACCACCCCGCCGGTGCGCCCGTCCAGATCTACGGCTACAGCCTGCCCCTCGCCTCGAATCTGCCGGCGGGTGGAGCACAGCTTCCGGCCGACCTCGGCCCCTGGCGCGTGGCCCGGCTGGTCGGCGTCGACGGCGGCGGTCCGACGGGCGGGGACCCGATCTTCGCCACGGGCACCACGTTCCAATTAGGGCTCGGCATGGAGTCGGCCTCGACGTCGCAGGTGAACACGCTTCTGCTCGCCCTCGCCGACGACTCCGAGGCGGGCGATTCGAGCTTCATGACCACGTTCAACCCGGACGGGGGCTACGCGGCGATCATGCAGGTCCTGTATTCCGACGGCACCAACACCTTCTCGGTCGGGGGCGCGCGCCTCGGCGGGGTCGAGGTGATCCGGTACAGCGGCTTCAGCCAGGACGGCTCGGGTCTCGGCCGGCTCACGATCGCCGCGCGGAATCCCGGCGTCTCCCAGCTCGAGAACCTCGCGGGCCTGTCGGGGGACCTCGCGGCCTGGATCGCATCGCCCTCCGACGGCGTGGGGCGCGCGTTCGTGTACGACTGGCAGTCCACGACGAGCGTCGACGGGACGATCTGGCAGGCAGAGATGGAGATGGGCGCCTACGTGATGCCGATCTCCATCCCCGCCCCGGGGGTGTCGGAATTGTCCGTCGCGCTCCCGGCCGAGGCCGAACGCTCGGAGTTCGCGCAGCTCACGCGTCTCGACGACGAGGTGCACCTCACCGAGTGGGTGCGCTACGACGAGGTCGAGACGCAGTTCGGGCAGCTCGTG
>SMVQ01000008.1 GCA_004357655.1 Planctomycetota bacterium | reverse complement strand
GCTGCACAAGGAGCCGCTCGTCTTCGAATCCGTGATGCTGGCGACGAGGAGCTACAAATGAGCGCCGAACACCATGCCGGGGAGATAAGGGCCGGGGAGATGAAGCTCACCCTCCACGTCTGGCGCCAGGCCGGCCCGGACGAGGCCGGGCGCTTCGACACGCATCGGATCGTCGCCAGCCCGGAGATGTCGTTCCTGGAACTGCTCGACGTCTTGAACGAGCAGCTCATTCTGGACGGCCGCGAGCCGATCGCGTTCGAGCACGACTGTCGGGAGGGCATCTGCGGTGCCTGCGGCTTCGTGATCAACGGCCAGGCCCACGGCCCGGACGCCGAGACGACGATCTGCCAGCTCCACATGCGGCGGTTCCGGGACGGCGACTCGATCCACATCGAGCCGTTCCGCGCGCGAGCGTTCCCCGTCCTGCGCGACCTCGTCGTCGATCGCTCCGCCTTCGACCGGATCCAGGCCGCCGGCGGCTACGTTTCGGTCGACACCGGCTCCGCCCCGGACGCCAACACCGTGCTCGTCCCGAAGGACGCCGCCGAGGCCGCCATGGACGCCGCGGCGTGCATCGGCTGCGGCGCGTGCGTCGCCGCCTGCAAGAACGCGGCGGCGATGCTCTTCGTGTCCGCCAAGGTCTCCCAGCTCGCCCTCATGCCGCAGGGCGCCCCAGAACGCGAACGGCGCGTACTCGCCATGGTCCAGGCCATGGACGAGGAAGGCTTCGGCAACTGTACGAACGAGTACGAGTGTGAGGCGGCTTGTCCCAAGGTGATCTCCGTCGGGAACATCGCGCGCCTCAATCGCGAGTACGCGCGGGCGAGTTTGCGGTAGGTCGGGAGGTTCGCCGCAGCCTGTGCGGGAGCGAACCCACACGGGCTAGGAACGCACGAGCGCAGCGATGCGTCCCGCCTGGCGCTCAGGCGTGCCGTCGAGCACGCTCGCGACGACAAGGCGCACGCCGTACCGCGCGCAGTGCTCGAGCAGGGCAGCGAGGCGGGTGTCGTCTGCCTGGCCCGTGCCCCGTGCCAGGACGACGAGCTCGATCGGGAGGCGGCGCAGCAGGGCGAGCGCCTCCGCGGGCGTGCCTGTGTGGTGGACGGCGAGGCCGGCCTCGCCGAGGGCGCGCGCCCACGCGCGGGTGCGGCGGCCGGTGCTGCCCAGGACCATCGCTGCCGGACTTTCCCCGTCCGGGATGCCGGGCAGGAGCACGCGGGCGCGGGTCCCGCGACCGGGGGCGGTCTCGACGTCCAGCTCCGCACCGAGGGTTGCGAGCGCTTCGAGCAGGCTCGCGGTTCCGTAGCCCGTGCCTCCGCCGCCCGTCGCCCCGGGCGCGAAGAGCGTTTGCAGGTCCGCGGCGGCCATGCCCCGGCCGTCGTCCTCGACCGTGAGCGCGACGGCGCCGCTCGCTGTCGCCACGGCCTCGGCTCGAACCTCGCCGCCGTCGCAGCTCGCTTCGATCGCGTTCGAGAGCAGGTTGCGCACCAGGCGCGCGAGCGTCGTGCGGTCGGCGTGCACGCGCAGGTGCGACGGGCAGCGCACGAGGGTCCGCACGCGTCTCGCGTCGCGCGCGAAAGTCGCGGCGGCGCGGGACTCTTCGACGAGGATCGAACGCAGGACGAGCGCGCTCCGGTCCGGCGCCGCCCCGCCACGGCCGAGAGTGTCGAGACAGAGGTCGCGCGCGCCCTCCAGGACGGCGCGCAGCGCACGCGCTTCGGGCGCGACTTCGGGCGCGGCTTCGGGCGCGGCTTTGGGCGCGGCTTCGGGCGCGGCGTGGCCCGCGCGCGGCGCCTCGAGCCGCTCCAGTTGTAGGAGCGACAGCGTGAGTTGGTTGCGGAGGTCGTGGGCGATCGTCGCGAGCCGGCGGCCGGCGGCGCGCTCGCGTTGTTCGCCCGCGAACGCGTGCTGTTGCGCGGCGTGGCGCGCCAGGCCCGCGACGAGGTCCGCGAGCGCTACGAACTCGTGCTCGGACAGGCCGATCGGGCGGCCCGAGGCGATGCGCAGGAGGCCGCGGGGGTGACCCGTCGTCGGCGCGATGAGCACCTCCCAGCCCTCCCCGGCCGCGAGCCGCGGCGAGCGGCGACGCTGCTCCGCGCCCACCGTGAGTAGCCGCCCGGGGGGGATGGCGCCGGCGCGGCCCCAATCGATCGTCCGCGCGTCCCGGCGCCCCCCGCCCACGGCCGCTACGGCGGGGGTCTCAGGGTGCCAGTCGAAGGTCCGGGCGCCGAGCTTCGCTGCGAGCCCCTGGAGCAGGGCCGTCGCGGCGGCCGGATCCGCGGATCCGGCATTGCCGAGCGCGCGCGCCAGACCGGTCAGCGGCGCGAGCAGGGCGCGCGCGGCACGGACATCCTGCTCGTTCGGCGGGGTCACGCCGGCAGTCTGCCGATCCCGCACAGCCTGGGGAACCCTGGGCGTGGAGCTGCTCCGGGCGCGGACCCGGCGCTGGGTTCACCCCTGGGTCAGAGCCTGCTACGACCACGGAACACGCAGCCTTGGCCGGATCCATATCCACCGACGTTCGAGCTGAAATCCAGGGCTCCAGGGCCTGTTTTTTGGTGGGGTCTGCGTCCGGAGGCCTATCATGGCACCTCCCCGAGTCCCCTGGCACGGCCCTTGCATCCCAAGGCATCCACCCGGGGGCATCCTCCCGGGAAGCATCCACCCGGTGGACATCCATTCGATGGACGCGTTGCATGGGACTTGGCCTGTAGGCATCCGCAAACCCCCGATCACTCACTACTCATGAAGAAACTACTTCACCTCGGCGCTCTCCTGGCAGCCGCCAGCCTTGGCCTCCAGGACATCTCCGTCGGTCACGGCGGCACCTACCGGGGCCCCGGCGACACCGTTCCGCCCGGCGGCGGCGGTGGCGGCGGCGGCGGCGGACCCGCTACCCCGGGTCCCTCCGGTCCCTCGACCCCCGGTCCCGCGGGACCCTCCTCACCGGGTCCTGCTTCGCCCGGTGCTCCCGCCGGAGCTCCCGGCGGCGGACCCTCCGCACCGACCACGGGCGGCGGCGGCGCGGCTGGACCCGACCTCACCGTCTGGCAGTTCTGGTGGGGCTTCAACCGCGACCCGTACCTGAACCTCAAGGCCAAGATTCATGCGGGCGAAGTGGCGACAGGTAGCGACGAATTCTTCCTCGGCCGCGGGGAACAGATCCAGGCGAAGGACAGCATGGGCCCGTCCGAAGCCACCATCCGCGGCACGGTCGTGCCCGCGCTCATCAGGGCGCTCGAGAAAGAGCGCTCGAACGACATCCTGACCGGCGCGATGATCGCGCTCGCGAAGATCGGTGACGCCGAGAGCGAGACCGGCGAGTCCGAGTTCGAGAAGGTCATCTCGAAGTTCCTGGCCGACGGGAACCAGGAGGTGGCGGAGACAGCCGCGCTCGCGCTCGGCATCCTCGCCAACGAGGCCTCCGTCGACACGCTCATCGAGCTGATGAAGGACGAGGCGCCCGCGCGCCGGAAGCTGAAGAAGACGGAGGTGCCGTACCGCACGCGCGCCTTCGCCGCCTACGGCCTCGGCCTGATCGGCAACCAGAGCAGCGACAACGCGCTGCGGCAGAAGATCGCCGAGCACCTGATCGACATCCTCGAGTCGCCGCACTTCTCGACCCGCGACCTCAAGGTCGGAGCGATGACGGCGCTCGGCCTCATCCCGATCGACGTGTCGGACGGAGCGGCCGCGATTCCGGAGGGCGAGGATCCGAGCTCGAACGCGCGCCACGTCGTGTCGCGTCAGAGCCAGATCGCCTACATCCTCGACTACTTCGACATCGACAATGCGCGGGCGAATAAGACGACCCGCCACTGGTTCGTCCGGGCGCACGCCCCGACGGCCATGGCGCGCCTGCTGCCCGGCGCTCCCGCCGAGCTGAAGGCGTCCGTCGCCGCGACGCTCCTGAGTCACTCGGGCAAGCATTCGAAAGCGAAGCGGGAGATCATCCAGTCCTGCACACTGGCGCTCGGCGTGGTCGGCGATTGCGACAACGACAAGATCGACGATACGATCCGCAAGGAACTGATCCGTCTCATCAAGAACGGCGATCAGCAGTCCCGCCGCTTCGCCCTGATCGCCCTCGCGCAAGTGGGCGGCAAGCCCGGCACGGGGGATGCCCCTCTCGGCGGCATCAAGGACGTTCGCGGCGAGCTCCTGAAGCAGCTCTCGAAAGGTAGCGCGCCGATAAGGCCCTGGGCGGGCCTCGCGCTCGGTGTCTCCGGCCGCCTCCTGCTCGACAACGACCAGCCGATCGACCCCGGCGTCTCGTCCGCGCTCCGGCAGGCGACCAGGGAGTGCAAGCGTCCGGACATGATCGGTGCCTACGCCATCGCTCTCGGCATCCGGCGCGACACCGAATCCAAGAAGATCATCCTGCAGAAGCTCGATGACTTCAAGGGCAGCGACGACGCGCGCGGCTACTGCGCGGTGGCGCTCGGCCTGATGGACGATCGCAGTGCGATCGAGCCGATCCAGAACATCATCCGCAAGTCGAAGTACAAGCCCGACCTCCTCAAGCAAGCGGCGATCGCGCTCGGCCTGCTCGGGGACAAGGAGCTCGTGGACGACCTGATCGCGATGCTGGGTGAGGCGAAGGGCCTCGCGACGCAAGCTGCGATCTCCTCCGCCCTGGGCTCGATCGGCGACGCGCGCTCGATCGACCCGCTCGTCGAGATGCTCGACAACAAGCAGATCACCGACACCGCGCGCGGCTTCGCCGCCGTGGCGCTCGGAATCGTCTGCGACAAGGAGTCCCTCCCCTGGAACTCCAAGATCTCGAGCAACATCAACTACCGCGCCAACACGACGACGCTCACGAGCGCCGCGGCAGGCACCGGTATCCTCGACATCCTGTAGGTCGGGCCCAGCGGGCACGGCCCGCAGGGGAATACACGCCGCCCGCGACGCTCCACGAGCGCCGCGGGCGGCTCGCATCGTGGGCGTGCGCTTGTGATCGCGAGCGCACTCGGGGTGATCGGAGGCGCACGCCGACGTGAACCGGAACGCCGAGCCCCGTTCCTTCGTAGGCTCACGGGGGTGGGGCGCTATTTGCAGTGTGCCAGGCACCCGGACGATCCGGCACCGCCCCCCCGACCTGAGACCCGCATGTTCACCCTCCTCCTGACCGTCGCCCTCGCGAGCCCGGCCGCGCCGCCGCACGGAGCCCTCTTCCCCTTCGGCGCCCCGCTCGTCCCCTCGCCGTCCAGCCCCGGCCCGCCGGCGCGGCCAGCGACCGGGCGGCCCATGCCGCCGGGGCCCACGTCCCCGGTGCCACCGGCCCCGGCGCCGCGCGGGTCGACGTCGCCCCGGAGCCCGACACCGGGTCCGCTGGCATCGATCGGCCGTGATTGGACGGACTGGTCCATCTGGTGGCTCCACAACAAGGCGCCGTACCTCGCGCTCAAGGCCCACCTGCACGCGGAGGCGATCACGGGCAGCGACGACTTCTTCCTGGGACATGGCGCCCAGGCGCTCGCTCGCGATCACCTGAAGCCGGCACCCGCGGTCATCCGCGAGCAGGTCGTGCCGGCGCTCGTCGCGGCGCTCGAGCGGGAGCGCAGCAACGACATCCTGACCGCGGCCCTGGTCGCGCTCGCCAAGATGGCGGACGGGGAGAGCGCTCCGCTCATCATCAAGGCGCTCATCCCGTTCCTGTCGGACGGCAGCCAGGACGTCGCGGAGTCGGCTGCGATCGCACTCGGGATCCTCGGAGCGTACGCGCCCGTGTCCTCGCTCGTCGAGCTCATGAACGACAGCGACCGCGGCCGCGGACTCGTCCGCAAGAGCGAGGTCCCGTATCGGACGCGCGCCTTCGCGGCCTACGGCCTCGGGCTCGCGGGCGCCGCGACGGACGACAACGCGCTGCGCCAGCGGATCGCGGAGGACCTCATCGACGTGCTCGAGTCCCCGCGGTTCGCGGCGCGCGACATCCAGGTCGCCGCGTTGACGGCCTTCGGGCTGACGCCCGTGGACGTCGAGCCCTCCATCCCCCCCGGTCGAAGAGGAGCGGAGCGCGGACCGAACGCGCGCCACGTCATCTCGCGGCGTTCGCAGATCGGCTATCTCCTGAACTACCTGCAGCCGCGCGGGCGAGACCGCGACGCCGCCGATTGGATCGTCCGCGCGCACGTGCCGACGGCCCTCGCCCGGCTGCTCGAAGACGCATCGGAGCAGCTCGTGGCGCCAGTCGCGACGGCCCTGCTCGGTCTCGTCAGGTCGCGTTCCAAGGAACAGGCGGAGATCCTGCAGAGCTGCGTCCTCGCGCTGGGCGAAATCGGCGACGCGGACGGCGACGGACTCGACGCCGAGATTCGCGCGGCACTCATCCGACTCGTCGCGGACGGGGATCCGCAGACGCGGCGCTTCGCCCTCATCGGACTCGCCCACATCGGCAGTCGACCCGGGACGGGCGAGACGCCGGTCGCCGGCACGCGTGAGTGCACGCGCGTGCTCTTGCAGGTCATGGCGCGCGGAAAGACCCAACTGAAGCCGTGGGCCGGCCTGGCGCTCGGTGTCCTCGGCCGGGGACAGCGGGACCGGGGGCTCATCCCGGAGCCGGGTGTGTCCACGGCCCTGCGCCAGGTCACCGCCGACTGCAAGCGCCCCCATGAGGTCGGGGCGTTCGCGATCGGTATCGCGTTGCGGGGCGACCTGCAGGCCGAGCGGATTCTGCTCGAACATCTCAGGGGGTTCGCCAGCGCTCAGGCGCGGGGCCAGGTCGCGGTCGCCCTGGGCCTCCTCGGTCTGCGCACGGCCATGGGGCCGATCCAGGCCGTCCTCGCCCAGTCCAAGTACAAGCCGGACCTCCTGCGCGAGGCGGCCGTCGGGCTCGGCCTGCTCGGTGACAAGCGCGTCGTGCCCGAGCTCGTCGACATGCTCGAGCACGCGGTGGGGCTCGCGAGCCAGGCATCGATCGCCTCGGCGCTGGGGATGATCGGAGACGCACGCTCGATCGATCCGCTGCTCGCAATGCTCGCGAGCGACCGCATGACCGACACCGCGCGGGCATTCGCGGCGGTCGCGCTCGGGATCGTCTGCGAGCGCGAGCCGCTACCCTGGAACGCGAAGATCTCCGTGGGGATCAACTACCGCGCGCTCTCCTCGACGCTCGTCGGCGGCGCCAACGGAGTACTCGAGATCCTGTAGAGCCTTAGGGCCCGTCCGGAAATAAGTGCAACGTTTCGCCGGCGCTCGCCGCCCCTGGCTGCGTTGCGGGGTCCCCCTTCGAGACGACCCAGAGGGGTCGTCTCGATCCGCCTTCGGCGGACCGGGGCTTACCTCTCCGAGTATCCAACGCATACGAATCAACGCGCCTTGCCAAGGACGACGATAGCTCGCCGAAACGTGACACTTGTTCTCGGACGGGACCTTAGGGCCCGCGCAACAATAACACCCGATTCTGGACGGCCCTCGCCGCCCCCGGCTGCGTTGCTCCTTCTCGGCGTATCGCAGCGGATACGCGGTCGGCGTCGCGCCTTGCCGGGAACGACGAGTGCTCGCCCAGAATGGGGAGTTATTGTTGCGCGGGCCCTT
>SMVQ01000154.1 GCA_004357655.1 Planctomycetota bacterium | reverse complement strand
GCGCGACCGGACTGAGCGCCTGCTTGCCCGCGTTGCAGGCGCTCCCGGCGCTCGCTAACACGCCGCGCGCCTCGAGGTGGTGCAGCCAGACCTCGGCCGGGGCACCCGTGAGCGTGATGGCGCAGATCGACGGGACGACGGGCGAGCCGTCGATCAACAGGCGTGCGCCGGGGACGCGCTCGAGCCCCCGCACGAACGCATCACGCGCCGCCGCCATCGCGCGCACACCTTCTTCGCGCCCCGTGTCCGCGAGCCGCGCGGCCTCCCCGAACGCGACGATGCCCGCCACGTTCTCGGTCCCCGGGCGCCGCCCGGACTCCTGCCCGCCCCCGAACACGAGCGGGCGCAGCGCGACCTTCCCGCGCGTCACGAGCGCCCCGGTGCCCTTTGGCGCGTGGACCTTGTGGGCCGAGATGGCGAGCGTGTCGGCCCCGAGCTCCTCGATGGAGAGCTCGAGCTTGCCGAGGCCCTGGACGGCGTCGACGTGCAGCGCCGCGTTCGGCGCACTGCGGCGCACGATGCGCGCGAGCTCGGACACCGGGTACACGCTGCCGACCTCGTTGTTCACGAGCATTTGCGCCACGAGCACCGTGTCCTCCGTGAGCAGCTCCTCGAAGGCTTCGAGATCGAGCCCCCCGTCGGGCAGCAGCCGCGCTTCGCGCACCTCGAAGCCCTCGTCCCGCAGGGCGAAGGCCGAGGCGCGGACCGAGGGGTGCTCCGTTGGACCGATCACGAGCTGATTCCGACGCCGCGACCGGTGGAAGCCCCGCTGCCGCGCCAGACCGAGCACGGCCAGGTTGTTCGCTTCGGTCCCGCCCGAGGTGAAGGTGACCTCCCGCGCCCGCGCGCCCACCGCCCTGGCGACGAGCTCGCGCGCGCGGTCGATCGCTTCCGCGGCGCGCACGCCCAGCGCATAGCGCGTCGAGGGGTTGCCGAACTCGGCCTCGAGGAACGGCGCCATCGCCGTCCGCACGGCGGGAGCGACCGGGGTCGTCGCCGCGTTGTCGAGGTAGATGGTGGTCACGGGGCGAGTGCGCCGCGCCGTAGGGGCCCTCGGGGCAATCGGGGCCTTCGCCCGGCGCGAGCCCCAGAGCATAACCCGGCCGCCACGGACCCGTTCAGCGCTCCCCGAGGGTGGGCAGATCGACGGTGATGATCGACTGTGGTCGCACGGTCACCGCCTGCTCGATCCGGCCGGCTCCCGAGCGGACGATGAGGCGATAGCGCCCGGGCGGCAGGTGTCGGATCTCGAACGCGCCGGTCACGTCGGTCATCGCGGGCGGCCAGACCCGCACGCTCGCCGGCGGCGCGCGTTCCGCGGCCAGCGCCTGCACGATGACCATCGCGCCCTCGACGAAGCCGACGCGCACGCCCGCTGCTCCTGGCGTGTCGTGCCGCTCGGTGACCACGCCGCGGATCACGCCGCTCCTGGCCGGGAGCGCGAGGGGCTCCGCGGATTGCGCCCGTGGATGGACGACGATGAACGGCTCGCCACCGCTCGCGGCCAGGAGGTCCGGCCACGAGCCGCCGCGCGCCCAGTCGGGCAGGAGCAGGACGCGGTACGTGCCGTGCGCCAGCTCGCGCGCCACGAACCCGCCGGACGCGTCGAGCCGGAGTCGGACAGGCACCGACGCCCCGGGAAGGTTGGGCTCGCGGTCCGGGAGGAAGGCGAGCTCGAATCCCCCGAGCCCGCTCGCCTCCCCCGGTACGCTGACGGTCCCAACGAGATCGGAGCGCTCGATGTCGCGCACGAGCGGCGGCTCGCCGTGGCGCGCGGGGAGGTG
Source organism: Planctomycetota bacterium (assembly GCA_004357655.1). Lineage (GTDB taxonomy): Bacteria > Planctomycetota > UBA1135 > UBA1135 > N075bin59. The sequence continues at coordinate 8,241 of SMVQ01000154.1, read as the reverse complement.
CAGGACGACCGGTCCCGAGCCCGCGACGACGCTGCGGACGGCGGGTGGGTAGTCGCGCGCGAGCACCGAGACCTCGCACTCCCCGGGCGCCATCTGCTCGAGCCGAAAGCGACCCTCCTCGTCGGTGAACGTCCAGAGCAGCCGCGGACCGTCCATGACACTTACGAGCGCCTGTTCGAGGGGCGTTTCGCGCTCGCCGCCGACGAGCCGGCCTTCGAGCACGGCCTCTCCCAGCTCGAGCTCGGGCTCCGGGAGCGGCGCGCGCGCGGGCGGCTCGATGAACGGGAAGTTCAGCGGGACGTCGGTCCTGAGCGCGATCCAGGCGAGGAGGCCCAGGACGACGAGGAACACGATGGGGAGATAGGCGAAGACGCGCATGGCCGGCCCCGCCGGCGAGTGCGCCGGGGTGTCCTCCGGCAAGGTAGGGTCGCGCGCGCCGCTTTTCACCCGTCGAGCGCCGCGAGGATCTCGAGTCGGAGCGCCTCGGCCGGGGGAAACTCGCCGCAGTCGAGCTCGCGCGCCACAGCCCCGAACTCCCCGAGCCCGTGCTGGCCCGCCCGCACGTAGGCCACGTGCCGGGCCCCGAGCTGCAGTTTGTCGCAGAGGCGGGTGAACCGGGCCTCGCGCGTCGCCTGGGACTGGTACTCGGCGAACGCCTCCGCCGCGACCGGAGCGAGCGGTGCCAGCAGCCGCTCCGCCGCCCCCTGCTCGAGCCGCGCCTTGGCGCCCTCGGGCAGCAGGTCCGCCGCGACCCGCGGGAGGTCGCCCGTGAGGGCCTCGGGGGCGTCGTGGACGAGGGCCATGGCGAGCACGCGGCCGAGGTCGAGCTCCGGCGTCACCCGCGGCGCGAGGGCGAGCGCGACGTAGGCGGTCGACAGAATGTGCCCGGCGATCGACTCCGGGGCCGGGACGCCGCGTTGGATCCACCCGGTGCGTGGCAGGTCGTCGAGAGGGAGGAGGCCGAGGATCGGTTCGAGGATGGCCATGAATGCGATGTCGCCAGGCTGGGGGGGGCAAATTAGGGAATCGAGGGACCAAGGACGGGCCAGGGCGGGTCAGAGGAGGGGCGCAGCGGATTGCCCGCACCGGACCGCAGCCCTATACTCTCCCAGTTCTCGACCGGGCACGCGACGCGTCGAGTGCCCTCCACCGCCATGCTACTCCGCCTCGAGTCGACCCTCCCGCGGTCAGATCGCGATTCTATCTTGTTGCTGTGCAAGGAGTTGGGTTACACGACCCGATTTCTCGGCGGGCGTCAGGAGCTGCTCGAGCTCTCCGGACCGGGAGCTCCGGACCACCGCTCGCGCCTCGCGGACCTCGCGGGGGTCGTGCGCGTGCTCGACGTGGGCGCGGCGCGCGAACTCCACGAGCGCGCGACGGGAAGCGGGGACACCCGGCCCGACACGATCGTGCGGATCGGCGACGCGGTCATCGGTGGCGGGAACGTATCGATCATCGCGGGACCCTGCGCGGTCGAGGACGAGGGTCGCTTGGCCGAGATCGCGAACGCCGTGCGCCGGGCCGGGGCGACCGCCCTGCGGGGCGGGGCGTTCAAGCCGCGCAGCTCGCCCTACTCGTTCCAGGGCCTGGGCGCCGAGGGGCTCGCGATCCTCGGGCGCGTCAAGGCGCTGACGGGGCTCGGCGTCGTGACGGAAGTGCTCGATCCCCGCGACGTGGAAGCCGTCGGCGAGGTCGCCGACGCGTTCCAGATCGGCGCGCGCAGCATGACCAACTTCGCCCTGCTGCGCGAGGTCGGCCGAACCCGGATACCCGTGCTCCTGAAGCGCGGGTTCGCGGCCACCGTGCGCGAGCTGTTGCTCGCGGCCGAATATGTTCTCTCGGGCGGGAACGAGCAGGTCGTGCTCTGCGAGCGCGGCGTCCGCGGCTTCGACAGCGTGACGCGCAACCTGCTCGACGTCGGCGCCGTCGCCCACCTGAAGGGTGCCACGCACCTGCCCGTGATCGTCGATCCGTCGCATGCCGCCGGGCGCGCGGACCTCGTCCGACCGCTGGCGCGCGCCGGGATCGCGGCGGGCGCGGACGGACTGCTCATCGAGGTGCACCCCGCCCCCGGTGAGGTCCACTCCGACGGGGCCCAGGCCGTGGGCCTGGACGCCTTCGCCCGCATCGTCGCCGACGTCCGGGCGCTCTGCGCGATCGACGGCCGCACGCTCGTCACGTCGCAGCTCAGCGAATCGCCGGCCAACGGGGGCTTCCAATGAGGCAGCCGTACATCGCCGGCAACTGGAAGATGAACCTGGACCGGCGCTCGGCGCGCGAGCTCGCGTCCGGGATCCGCGAGCACCTCGGTGCGCGCGACGACGTCCAGGTCGGCCTCTTTCCGCCCTTCGTGTACCTCGACGAGGTCGTGCGCGCGGTCTCCGGATCGCCCGTGCTCGTGGGTGGCCAGAACTGCTGCGATGAGGACGAGGGCGCCTTCACGGGCGAGATCAGCACCGGGATGCTGGCCGACGTCGGGGCGCAGGTCGCCCTGGTCGGGCACTCCGAGCGGCGCCACGTGTACGGCGAGAGCGACGAGCTCGTGAACCGCAAGGTCCACGCGGCACTCGCCCGCGGGCTCGACGTCATCCTCTGCATCGGTGAGACGATCGAGCAGCGCGAGGCCGGCGAGACCGAGGCCACGAACGCGCGCCAGCTCACCGCCGGGATCCAAGGGGTCGCCCCAGGGGATCTCGGACGCCTCACGATCGCCTACGAGCCCGTGTGGGCCATCGGCACGGGGCTCACCGCGTCTCCCGCCCAGGCCGGCGCGGTCCACGCCTACGTCCGGGGCGTATTCGCCGGCCTCACGACGGACGCGGCCGCGGAAGGGATCAGAATCCTATACGGCGGCAGCGTCAAGCCGGACAATGTCCGCGAACTCATGGCCGTACCGGACATCGACGGCGCCCTCGTCGGGGGCGCGTCACTCGAGCTCGAGACCTTCATCCCAATCGTAGACTTCGGAAACTGACACGATGAGTCTCCTCATCACACTGATCTATATCGTCTTCGTCCTGTCGGCGGTCATCCTGGTCGTCGTCATCCTTCTCCAGGAGGGCAAGGGCGGCGGCTTCGGCGGCGCGCTCGGCACGGCCGGCCAGCAGACCTTCGGCGTCAAAGCGTCGGGCGTGCAGCGCTTCACCGGGGTCATCGCGGGGGTCTTCCTCTGCTCCGCGGTGGCGATCCACGTGTTGAACCGCCTGGGCTCCACGACGTCGATCATCGACGGCTGACGATGGACGAGAGCGCCGTGCTCGATCTCTTCCGCGAGAGCGGAGCGATGCTCGAAGGCCACTTCGAGCTCACTTCCGGTCTGCACAGCGATCGGTACTTCCAGTGCGCGCGGCTCCTGATGGACCCGCCGCGCGCGGAGCTCACGGCGCGCGCTCTCGCGGCGAAGGTTCGCACGCGGACGGAGGGCCTCGACGTGGTCGTGGGACCGGCGCTCGGCGCCGTGACCTGGGCGCACGAGATGGCGCGCGCCCTCGGCACCAGGGCCATGTTCACGGAGCGCAAGGACGGCGAGATGTGCCTGCGTCGCGGCTTCGCGCTCGAGCCGGACGAGCGCGTGCTCGTCGTCGAGGACGTGTTGACGACGGGCGGCTCGGCGCGCGAGGTCGTGAGCCTCGTCCGGAGTCTCGGCGCGACGCCCGTGCATGTCGGCGCGATCTTGAACCGCTCCGGCGGGAACCCGTTCGCCGCGGACGGACTCGAGCTCAGCGCGCTCGCGAGCGTCGAGGCCGAGCTGTGGAAGCCCGCGGAGTGCCCGCTCTGCGCCGCGGGCAGTCCGGCCGAGAAGCCCGGCAGCCGTCCGGGCGCCGGAGTCGGGGGTCCCGCCCGTTGATCCGCTCGATGACCGGCTTCGGCGCGGCGTCCTCGGAGCGCGACGGGTTGTCGGTCCGGGTCGAGGTGCGCTCCGTCAACCACCGCCACCTGCAGTCGAAACTCCGGCTCCCGCCGGAGTGTCAGTACCTCGAGCCCGAGGTGGAGGCGATCCTCCGCAAGCGCGTGAGCCGCGGGTCGGTCTCGCTCACGGCCACGATCGTCCGGCTGGAGACGGCCGCGACGGTGTCGTTCGACATCGACGTCGCGCGGAGCTACCACAAGAAGCTGGCGAAGCTCGCGCGCGAGCTAGGGGTCGAGGCCGGGCTCGAGCTCGAGAGCCTCGTCGCGCTCCCCGGCGTGCTCGTGACGCGGGCGCAGTCCGACCCCGACGAGCGCGAGGCGAAGATCATCCTGAAGGCCGTCGGCGAAGCCGTCGCGCAGCTCGTGACGATGCGGGAGGCCGAGGGCGGGAGCCTCGCTCGCGACCTCGAGAAGAACGCGACCGCGGTCGAGCGCACGGTGGGTCGGATCGAGAAGCGCATGCCGCGCGTCGTGAAGGACCACTACGCAGCCCTGAAACGTCGCGTGGCCGAGCTCATCGGCGACGCGCGCCCCGGCCCCGATCCCGATCTCGCGCGCGAGCTCGCGCTCCTCGCCGACCGGCTCGACGTCTCCGAGGAGATCGCACGCCTGAAGAGCCACCTGGAGCAGCTCTCCACGCTCCTCGCCAAGGGCGGCACGGTCGGACGCCAGCTCGACTTCCTCGCCCAGGAGTTCTTCCGCGAGGCGAACACGATCGGGTCGAAGTGCAACGACGCGCAGGTGGCGCACCTCGTGGTGCAGCTCAAGACGAGCATCGAGCGCCTGCGCGAGCAGGTCCAGAACGTGGAGTGACGGACGTGCAGGAAGCGCTCGGACGGATGCTCCTCGTCTCCGGTCCCTCGGGCTGCGGGAAGAGCACGATCTGCCGGCGCCTGCTCACGGATGACCGCGTCGTCTTTTCCGTCTCGGCCACGACGCGCCCGATGCGCCCGGGCGAAGTGGACGGCCGCGACTACCACTTCCTCTCCGCGCAGGAATTCCGGGCGCGCCGGGACGCCGGCGAGTTCATCGAGTCCGCCGAGGTCCACGGGAACATGTACGGCACCCTGCGCCGTCCGATGGAGGCGGCGCTCGCGGCCGGCCGGGTGTTCCTCGTCGAGATCGACGTCCAGGGCGCCCTGCAGCTCAAGAGCCTCGAGGTGCCGGGGATCTTCGTGTTCATCGCGCCGCCCAGCATGGAGATCCTGCGCGAACGGCTCGCCGGGCGCGGCACGGAGTCGCCCAAGGTCCTCGAGCGGCGCCTCCAGAAGGCCGAGGACGAGTGCCGCGAGCGCGAGCGATACGATCACGTGGTCGTGAACGATGAGCTCGAGACGGCCGTGAACGAGGTGCGGCGCATCGCGGGGCTCGAGACCGGGCCCGTGGCCGGGCTCGCGTCGGACGGAGCGATCCGGTGAGCCGGATTCTGCTCTGCGCCGGCGCCTCGGTGGCGATCTACAAGGCCTGTGACCTCGCCAGCAAGCTCGCGCAGTCGGGCCACGAGGTCCGCGTCGCGCTCACGCCGGCGGCGGCGCAGCTCGTCGCGCCCCAGCTCTTCGAGGCCGTCACGGGCGCCCCCGCCGGCAGCACCGAGTTCGGGCCGGAGCGCCGGGGCGCCATGGACCACATCGACCTCGCGCAGTGGGCGGAGCTCGTCGTCGTGGCCCCGTGCACGGCGGACCTCGCCGGGCGGATCGCGAACGGCCTCGGCGACGACCTCGTGACGACCGCGCTGCTCGCCCTGCCGGGGCCCATCCCGCGCCTCCTCGTGCCCGCCATGAACCCGAACATGCTCGAGCAGCCCGCTGTCGCCCGCAACCTCGCCCGCCTGCGCGAGGACGGCTGGGAGGTCGTCGAGCCCGAGGCGGGTCACATGGCGTGCGGCGTGGAGGGTCGCGGGCGCTTCGCCGATCCGGCGCTCATCGCCGCCCGGATCGCGGACCTCCTGGCCGGATGAAGGGCGCGCGGAAAGGCGCGCGGCGGGCTCGCCGAACCCTCCACGTCGTCGTAACTGCTGGTCCCACGCTGGAGTACATCGATCCCGTGCGGTACCTCGCGAACGCCTCGAGCGGCCGTATGGGCTTCGCGATCGCCGCCGCCGCCGTGCGCGCGGGGCACCGTGTCACCCTGGTGACGGGGCCGGTCTGCCTGGCGACGCCGAAGGGCGTGGAGCGGATCGACGTCGTGAGCGCGCGCGACATGCTGGCGGCCCTCCGGCGCGTGTTTCCCGGGGCCGACGCGCTCTACATGGCCGCCGCCGTGTCCGACTGGCGGCCCCGGCGGCGCCTCGCGGGCAAATGGCGCAGGAAGGACGGGGGCGACGAGACGGCCACCCTCGAGCTCGTTCGAAACCCCGACGTCCTGGCCACGGTGGCCCGGCGCAAGGGCGGGCGGCTCGTCGTGGGCTTCGCGCTCGAGACCGGGGACGGGATTCGTCGCGCCAAGGCCAAGCTACAGCGCAAGAACGCCGACTTTGTGGTCCTCAATGATGCCACGGCATTGAATGCGACCTCGGGAACCGTGACCATCCTCGGGAGCGACGGTCGGATCGACCGGCTCGAGAGCCTCGAGAAGCCCGCGATCGCGCGCATTCTCGTCGGACTCCTCGGCCGGACCTGAGCCCGGTCGCTCCAGGACAACCGAGGGGATTCGGCGTTGGCCAGAGGCAAGCAACGTAAAACAAAGCGGAAGCGGGCGCAGACAGGACGGTTCTCCGCCCTGGCCGCGAGCTTCCTCGTGGGCAAGCCCCTCGACGAGCGCACCTCGGCGCGCGTGCGGGAGCTCGGCGGGCTGCTCCTGATCGGCGTCGCGACCTGGCTGCTCGTCTCGATGGCGAGCTACTACACGCCGCTCGACGACCCCGAGGCCGCCGGTCGCAACTGGGGCGGCGCCGTCGGGTACTGGCTCGCGGACGGGAGCTTCCGGTTCACGGGCCTCTCGGGCTATCTGCTCGCGTTCCTCGGGATCTGCTGGGGCGCGATCGTCGTCGCGGGGCAACGGGTCGAGCTGCCGTTCATCCGCTCCCTCGGGGCGGCCTGCTTCGTGCTCTCGATCTCGTTCCTCCTCGACCTCGGGTTCGGCGCGGCGATCGAGGGTCGCCGCGGACCCGAGGGCCTCCGGATCCTCAGCAACGAGCTCCCGTACGGGCCCGGCGGATGGCTCGCGTACGTCTCGATGGAGCCCCTCGTCCGTAAGTTCGGCGGCCCGGGCCTCTGGGTGCTGCTCCTGACCTCGGCGGGGATCTCGTTCCTGCTCGCGACGGAGATGGCGTTCTACCCCTCGCTCAAGGCGTTCGGTGCGTGGATGGGAGAGCGCCGCGAACGCTGGGGCGAGCAGCTCGGGCCCGCGCTCTGGGGCTGGTTCCGGCGGCTCATGGTCGGGTTGTGGGACTTCGTCCGCGGCGCGGACCTCGCCGTCGCAACCGCGCCGGCCGATGCCGCGCCGGCCAAGCGTCCGGCGCGCCGCGCGGCGGCGACCGGGAAGACGGCCGCGCCCGAGCTCTTCGAGGATGAAGAGGAGGAGTTCGAAGACGAAGACGAGTACGAAGAAGAGGACGCGGATGCGGACGAGTACGAGGACGAAGAGGACGACGACGAAGAAGAAGAGGACGAGGACGAGGACGAGGAGGAAGAGGAAGAGGAGTACGAAGACGAAGACGAGACCGTGATCGTCCCGACGGCCCCCTCGCGTACGAAGGCGAAGCCGCGTCAGCGGACGATGGCCGCCCCCGTCTACGAGCCGCCGACACCGCCCCCGGGACCCTGGACCCTGCCCCCGCTCGACCTGCTCGAGCCGCCGGCCGCGGGCGCCGACCTGGACCAGGAGTTCCTCGAAGAATCAGCGAACAAGCTGGAGAACGCGCTCAAGAGCTTCCGCGTCGAGGCCGAGGTCGTGGGCGCCCAGGTCGGCCCCGCCGTCACCCTGTTCGAGCTCACCGTGGCTCAGGGCACGCGGATGAACAAGGTGACGCAGCTCAGCCAGGAGATCGCGGCGACGCTGCGGGCGCAGAGCGTACGGATCATCGCGCCGATCCCCGGCAAGTCGACGATCGGCATCGAGGTGCCGAATGCCCAGCGCCGCACGGTCCGGATCTCCGAGCTGATCACGCAGAAGGCCTACGACAAGAAGCTCATGGCCTTGCCGTTCTTCCTCGGCATGGACGCGGAGGGCAACGCGATCGTCGAGGACCTCGCGCGGATGCCGCACCTCCTGATCGCGGGCACGACGGGCTCGGGCAAGTCCGTTTGCATCAACACGATCCTCGCCAGCATCCTCCTGACGCGCTCGCCCCACGACGTCCGGCTGATCCTCGTCGACCCGAAGATGGTCGAG
>SMVQ01000153.1 GCA_004357655.1 Planctomycetota bacterium | reverse complement strand
TTCACCCTCGATGAGCATCTCGGGGGCCCTCCACGTGACCTCCGTCATCTGAAGGGCGGGCAGGACGAACATCAGCATCGTGAGGATCATGCGCGCTTGTCTCCTTCCCACTTGTAGAAGCCCTCGCCCGTCTTGCGCCCGAGCTTGTTCTCCGCGACCTTGTCGCGCAGGATCTTCGGGACCGAGAACGCCGGCTCATCGGGATAGCGCTCGCACCATCCTTCGAGGATGGAGAGCGTGGTGTCGAGACCGACGTAGTCCGTCAGCGTGATGGGGCCCATCGGGTGCCCGCACCCGAATTGCATCGCGGCATCGATGTCCTCCTTGGTCGCATCGCCGCGCTCGAGCATCTCGAGCGCCTGGACCATGTACGGGATGAGCAGACGATTCACGACGAACCCCGGAGTGTCCTTGCACGACACGGGCGCCTTGCCGCAGGCCTCCCCGAAGGCTCGGGCCGCGGCGAAGACGTCGTCGTCCGTCGAATCCGTGCGGACGACCTCGACCAGCTTCATGAGCTGGACGGGGTTGAAGAAGTGCAGCCCGACGAACCGCTCCGGACGCCCCGAGGCTTCGGCCATCTCGGCGATCGGGAACGACGAGGTATTGGAAGCGAAGATCGTCTCGGGCTTGCAGAGGGCGCCCAGCTCGGCGAAGAGCGACTTCTTGGCGTCCAGGTTCTCGAGGATCGCCTCGACGACGAGGTCGCAATCCGCGAGGTCCCCCTTGTCGAGCGTCGGCGTGATCCGTTCGCGTGCCGAGGCCACGTAGGCCTCGGCCTCGGTCTCGGTCATCTTGCCTTTCGTGACCGACTTCGCGGCGAGCTTGTCGAGGCTCTTCGCGATGCGCGCGAGGCCCTTGTCGAGCGGCTCTTTGGCCACCTCGAACGCGAGGACCTCGAAGCCTCCTTGAGCGGCGATCTGAACGATGCCGTGGCCCATGAGGCCACAGCCCACGACGCCGACCTTGCGGATCTCCATCACGTGCTACTCCTGGGTTCTTTCTGCTCTGGCTTGGACGCCGGGACGCCCTCAGATTGCCATTCGGTGGAACGCCGTCGCCAGTCCCATCCCGCCGGAGATGCACAGGGTCGCGAGCCCGCGCTCGCCCCCCCGCCGCTGGAGCTCGTGCAGGAGGGTCACGACGATGCGCGCCCCCGTGGCGCCGATGGGGTGGCCGAGCGCGATCGCCCCGCCGTTCACGTTCAGGCGGTCCATGGGCAGCTCGAGCTCGCGATCGCACGCGAGGACCTGCACCGCGAAGGCCTCGTTCAGCTCGATGAGGTCGTAATCCGGGATCGCGACCCCGTTCGCCTCCTCGAGGGCGCGCACGGCAGGCACGGGCCCGAGGCCCATGAGCTTCGGGTCGACGCCCGCCTGGCGCGTCTCGCCCACGAACGCCAGCGGCTCGAAGCCCAGCTCGGAGGCCGTCTCCTCGTCCATGAGGAGCAGGGCGCTCGCCCCGTCGGTGATGCCCGACGAGTTGCCCGCGGTCACGGTCCCCTCGTCCGGGTCGAACACCGGGGGGAGCTGCCCGAGCTTCGCGAGCGTCACCCCAGGCCGCGGGTGCTCGTCGGCGGAGACCGTGATCGTCGCCTTGCGCCCCTTCACTTCCACGGGTGAGATCTCGTCGGCGAAGCGCCCGGCCTGGACCGCCGCCGCGCACTTGTCCTGGCTCGCGAGCGCGAATGCGTCCTGCTCGTCGCGCGGGATGTCGAGCTGGCGCGCGAGGCGCTCCGCGGTCTCCCCCATCACCATGCCGGCGAGCGGGCAGTCGAAGCCGTCCTTGTACATCCCGTCCACGACCTTCGCGTGCCCGAGCCGGTAGCCCCGGCGCATCCGCGGGAGCAAGAACGGCAGGCCGCTCATGCTCTCGGTCCCGCCGGCCACGACGATCCGGTTGCGACCGAGCCGGATCGAGTCCGCGCCGAGGGTGATCGACTTGAGGCCGGAGCCGCACGCCATGTTGATGGTGGTCGCGGGGACGGTCTCGGGCAGGCCGCCCCGGACGCTGATCTGCCGCGCCACGTTGGGCCCACCGCCCGCCTGGCGGCCGTTCCCGAAGAACACCTCACCGACCCGGCCGGGGTCGAACGCGGCACGCCCGATGAGGTCGGCCACCACCGAAGCACCCAGGTCCGCCGCCGACAGGTCGGCGAAAGCGCCCAGGAACTTTCCGATGGGGGTGCGCAGCGCGTGCGTGACGGCCACTCTCGGTTGCGTGCGGTTCATGGCTCTCAGCGGGTCCGCCTCCGCGGGCAGCACGGAGACCCGCCCAGGCGAGGCCCCGCGACGGCGCGTCGTCTCCGGCCGGGCCCCTCGCGGCGGGGCCTCGGCCCCGGATGGGCGGGTTTTGGGGCAAGCAGGATAGGATCGCCCCTGCGGTCGATCAAGCCGACGAGCACCCCCGAGCGGGCAAGGAAGGGACCGGCGCCTGCCCCCTAGCTCGATATCTGCACGGGCGACAAGGAGCGCCGAGCCACAAGGAGCGCACGCAGGGCCCTGGAGGGCGCTTCGGACCGGTCCACGCGGCATTCCTCGCGACTCAGGCCACGACGCATGGGGGTAGCGCGCCTGACTCACCCCACTGGTCACGGTTGGAACACGATCTCCAGTCCGTTGGAGAGGTTGAAGAACGCGCCGCCGCCGAGGGGGTCGCGGTACCACGCCGCGAAGTTCCAGGTCGAGCCCGGGAAGATCTCGCACCGAGGGCCCGGCGGGTCCGTGTTGTCGAGCTCGTGCTTCAGCACGTTGCCCGTCGCGAGCTCGACGTCGAGCCGGTGGAACGGCCCACCGACGCAGAGGATGCCGTTGCCGAACGGGATGGCTACCTGGTTCGCGCCGTAGGAGAACACGCCGAACTGGTTCGGGACCGGGCCGGCCAGGAGGACGAGGTCGTTCGCGGCGACGCTCGAGCTGCCGTTCGCGAAGATCTCGGCGGACTGGCCCGTCGAGTCTAGCGTGGCGGTGCAGTAGCTCTCCGCGAGGAGGCTCGATTCGCCCAGGATCGTCAGGCTCTGGATGCCGTCGGTCTCGAACCGGAAGGACTCGAAGGAGTCGAACGACCAACCTGGACCCGTGGGAGAGTCCATCGGGACGAACCGGAGCTCGTCCGCCAGGATCGTGCCCATGTTCGGAATCGAGATCCCGACCGGTGGTTCGAAGCCGGCCGAGTAGCCGGAACGGAGGTCCGTGAACCAGTACTCCCCGCCGCCGAATCGGGTCGGCGAGTGGGCCGCTTGGACCAACCCCGTCTGTCCTGGTAGGGCAGCCTGGACCACGCCGCCCAGCAGCACGTGCAGGTCGTAGCCGGTCACGCCGTCGAAAACCGCCGTCAACTCCCACGCATCTCCACCCGCCTTCCTGCACACGAGGACGCCGGGCTCGATGTGCGCACGCGCTGCAGTCATCACCGTCGACGAGAATTCGAGCTGCGCCCCGGGCAGCAGACTGCCAGAGAGGTCCATGGAGAGTATCTCCACTTCATGCGCGGTGGCCTGCGGAGATGGGCTCCAGGCACCGGCCTCACCGGAGGAGCCGATGTTCGAGATCGTCAGGCCGATGCCGTCGTCGCCGGAGGAGCCGATGTTCGAGACGACCAGGTGGTCGCCCACGGGCTGAGCCGTGGCCACCCCGAGCGGAATGTGCTCGAGGCCCCGATAGTGGAGTGTGGTCTGCGGCGCGCTGGCGGCGGCGGAGGCCGGGAGCAGGGTGAGGCCGAGCAGGGCGGCCGCGAGAACGGGGGGGGGCGTGAAGAGCTGCTCATGGCGCTGATGCCTTTGTCCTGGTGGTCGGTGGACCACCGGGAGAGAGCACCCCCTTCAGGATCTGGACCGGGATTCCGCGCAGGATTCGCCCGAGGCTCGACGCCCGGCCGCTCCTGTCCGGCCGGGATCCATGCGCGGCGCCACGGCGTGTGCATAATGGGTGTGGCCCTCGAAAGCGCCCCAGCGTGGCCCACAATGGTCCCCCCCCCGAGCCGGGCGACCCGGCCACGCGGCACCCCCTTGAATCCTCACATCGAGCCGGACCGCGCCCCGGACTCCCCCGGAGTGCCGCTGGAGACACCCGCACGCGGCGCAGGAATCGAATCGCTCGGGGGCGCGTCACGCCGGGATGCGACCGCGCGGAAGGCGCGGGTCAACGCGCTCGTCGAGCTCCTCGCGGACGACTCCGCGAAGCTTCGCGCGCGCGTGCGGTCGGAGCTCGAGCGGCTGGGGCGGGTCGCCGTGCCCGCGCTCCAACGCGCGACCCGCAGGAGCGAGCCCGCCGTGCGCGGGCGCGCGCGCCAGATCCTGCTCGAATGGGCGCGCAAGCAGGCCGGGCGCCGGCTCGCGCGACTCGCGACGAAGGAGCGGCCGCTCGAGAGCGCGCTCTTCCTCCTCGACGGCCTCCAAACGCCCGGCGCGGACGTGCGTCCCTACCGGCGCGCCCTCGACGCGATGGGCGACGAGCTCCGGCGCCGGATCGCGAAGCTCCCGCCCGGCGCGCAGCGGATCGAGGCGCTCGCCGAGTACCTCGGCGGCGAGATCGGCTTCGCCGGCTGCGTCGACGACTACCACCACCCCGACAACATCCACGTCGGGCGGACGATCGAACGCCGGAAGGGGATGCCGCTCACCCTCTGCGCGATCTACCTGTTCGTCGCGCGTCGCGTGGGCCTCGCGGCGGGCGTGCTGCCGCTGCCCGGCCACGTCGTGATCCGGGTCGAGGACGGGGACGAGCGGCGCATCCTGGACGCGTTCGGAGGGGGCCGGATCCTGTCGGAGGCCCAGTGCCGCCGGTATCTAAGGCGGAACCGCGTGCCCGACCGACCGGAGTGGTTGCGCGAGGCCACCGACACCGCCCTGTTCCACCGCCACGTGGTGAACCTGATCCACAGCCTGGAATCACGCGGCCGCCTGGCGGAAGTGCGCGCCCTGAGACGGGTCCACGAGATCCTCACGCGCTCGTCGAGCTGACCTTGGACGCGATCCCTGAATACTGGCCGCCGACGCCGCCCCGCGTCGTCCCGCTGTTCCCCTTGCCGGGTGTCTTTCTGTTCCCGCGGCTGCCCTTGCCGCTCCAAGTTTTCGAGCCCAGGTACCTCCAGATGGTCGAGGACCTGCTCGACAGCCCCGGCCGGCTCGTGGTCGGGACGATCCAGGAGCAGGAGCTCGAGGACGCGATGGGCAGCCCGGCGGTCCTGCCGGTCGCGGGCTTCGGCGAGATCGTCCGCCACGAGAAGCTGGTCGACGGGCGCTACCTGCTCTGGGTGATCGGGCTCGCGCGGGTGAGGATCCACGAGGTCCCGAGCGACCGCTTGTACAGGCAGGTCGAGTTCGAGGTCCTCGAGGACAAGCCCGCGAACCCGCGGAAGGCCGAGGAGCTCGTATCCTCGCTTTCCGAAGCGATCCTCGCGCGCTCGCCGCAGCTCCTCAACCTGCCGGACGACGCCCCCGTCGACATGCTCGCCGACCTGCTCCTGCAGACGATGGTGCTGCCCCAGAGCGTGATGGAGACGATCTTTTCCGAGCAGGACTCCGCGCAGCGGGCGGCGATGGCCTTGTCGGCGCACGCGCGCTTCCCGACCTCCGAGTGATGCGGCGGCAAGGCGCGCAGCGATGATCGCGAGGGTCCGGGGCACGGCCGGCGCGGGTCCGCCCGTCGTCTACGTCCCGGGCATCGACGGCACGGGCGAGCTCCTGCTCGAGACGGGCCCGAGGCTCGCCGCGAGCTACCGGTTGATCCGGCTCTCGTACGAGGCCGAGCGGCCGGCGCCCACAGGCGGCGATCGTTACGAGGACCTCGCGCTCTCGATCGTCGACCGGCTCGACGAGCTCGGCGTCGAGCGCGCGATCCTGCTGGCGGAGTCGTTCGGCGGCGGCGTCGCCCTGCACGTGGCGCTCGCTCACCCGGAGCGCGTGTCGGGCCTGCTCATCGTCAACAGCTTCGCGTACTACAGCGCGCGGGCGCGGCTGCTCTGGTCCACGCTCTCCTCCCCGCTCGTCCCCGACCCGCTGTTCCACCTGGGCCGGCGCTACCTCGCACCGCGCCTGCTCTTCGGCCCGCGCCGCGAGTCCGAGTCCTTCCGGAGCTTCCAGCGCCTCTCCGGCGTGGCCTTCGACGACGGCTACTGCCGCCGCTTGCGCATGATCCGCCGGCTCGACCTGCGCCCGAACCTACCCGCGATTCGCATGCCGGTCGCGCTCTACGCGTCCGACTCGGATCGCGTCGTGCAGTCCGTGCACGAGATGAGCGCCATGGCGGAGCGCCTGCCGAACGCGACGTTCGAGGTGCTGCGGGACATGGGGCACCTCGCGCTGCCGATGGTCGAGGAGCCCTGGACCGAGCGCCTGCAGGCGCTCGTCCGGCGCTCCGATCACTCGAGCGTCGCGACGACGGGCGCGTGATCGGAGGGCTTCTCGCCCGCCCGCGCGTCCAGGTCGACCTCGACCCCGCTGCAGGCCTCGAGCGCCGGCGCCGACATGAGGAAGTGGTCGATGCGCAAGCCCTCACCGCGCTGGAAGCCGCGCGTGCGGAAGTCCCACCAGGTGTAGTGCCCGGCCTCCTCGTGATACTTGCGGAAGGCGTCCTTGAGCCCGCAGGTCATGACTTTCGCGAGCGCGTCCCGCTCCGGCTCCGAGCAGAGCACTTTGCCGCGCCAGCGCTCGGGGTCGTGCACGTCCCTGTCGTCGAACGTGACGTTGAAGTCGCCGCAGACGACGACCTTCTCGGTCATGTCGTAACGCTCCTCGATGAAGTCGTGGAGACGCTCCATCCAATCGAGCTTGAGCGCGTACTTCGACGTGCCCACCGCCTCGCCGTTCACGACGTAGAGGTTGAGCACCATCACGTCCTCGATCGTCACCCCGATGACGCGCTTCTGCGCATCCTCGGCGTCGTCCGGGAACCCGCGCACGACGTCCTCCATGCGTCGCCGTGAGAGGATCGCGACACCGTTGTAGGTCTTCTGGCCGTGGAGCACGATGTCGTACCCGAGCTCCTCGAGCGGCTCGCGCGGGAACTTGTCGTCCTCGACCTTGGTCTCCTGCAGGCAGACGATGTCCGGCTTGTGCTCCGCGAGCCACGGCAGGAGCCGCGGCAATCGCGCGCGAACCGAATTGACGTTCCATGTGACGATGCGCATGTGCGGCGGAACCTCCCGTGCCGTATGGCGGCGGACGACGCTGGCCGCTCGGACGACCCAGTGCGCATGGTAGTGCCCGGGAGTCCAGCGCCAAGCGCAACCAGCGCGATCTGGGGCCTGAAAGTTCCAGGGAAGCTCCCCTGGGTGCCTACTTCGGGGGCAGGAACCTGCTCCGTCTGCCGGTCTGGCCGAAGTGACTGCTCGCGCTCGCGCTGTACACCCAGGCGCGGCCCTCCGGGCCCACGAGCTCGACCGCGTCGACCTCGTTCCAGCCCGGGTGCAAGGTCGTGTCGAGCGTGATCTTGACGCTCTGAATCCGGTAGGAGGTCAGCCCGAACGCGATCTCGAACACGCCGGGGGCGGGCGTGGGGTCGACGCCCGACCAGAGGATGTGATTCCCACCCTGCTCGTCGATGGCGGTGACGCGCACCACGGCACCCGCGGAATGGACCTCGTACACGCGGAGGGTGTGCGCGCGCATCGGCGGCTTGAATCGGAGCTCGAGCCACTCGAGGCCCGTGTCCGGTGACGCGCTCGCCCACGCGCGCGGATCGTCGTGGCTCGGATCCGCATCGGGCGGGCCCACGACCTTGGCCGCGCTCCAGTCCGTGGCGTTCCACACCTCCCGGAAGGCCGCCAATGCGGCTTGCGCGTCGAGCTCGCCGCGGAGGCTCGCGAGGTCCGCCTCCAATTCGACGATCCAGCCCTCGAGCTCGAGCTTCGTCATCCGCTCGAATGCCAGTTGCTTCGCCAGCTCCGGCGTGACCTCGACGCGCTCGCTCTCCGCGACAGGTCGGTGCGGAGGCTGGAGGAGCGCAACTTCCTCGTCCGTCACGTCGGGCTCGGAATCCGCAACTCGGGTCTCGATCGCCGCGACCTCGCCGGGCGCTTCATCGAAGAAGAGCTGGAGGGCGACGATCGCGACCGCGACCGCGACGACCAGGGCTAGGAGACCATTCCGCACGTGACCCTCCGAAGCCCCATGATGCCGGTTGGGCGCGGATTCGGGAAGCCGAGGCCACCGGGCCTCCGCGCCCGGCCGGACGGTCACCCGGGTCGGCGCCGCTCCAGGAGCACGACGTCGCGCCAGACATCGTCCAACCGGCCGATTCGCTCGCGCACGCCCACCCGCCGGAAGCCGCAGCGCTCGTGCAGCGCGAGGCTGGCCTCGTTCTCGGGGAAGACGTCCGCCTGGAGGGTCCAGAGGCCCTCGGCCTCGGAGCGCCGTACGAGCTCTTCGAGCAGGCGCCGCCCCACCCCGCGCCGGCGACGTCCGGCGCCCACGTAGACGCTGACCTCCGCCACGCCGCGGTAGACGCACCGACCCGAGACCGGGCTGAGCGCGCCCCACCCCAGCACGGTCGCCGCGTCGAGCGCGACGATCCGGCAGCTGGCGAGGTGCGCCGCCGACCAGACCTCCCGCGCCGGGGGCTCGGTCTCGAACGTCGCCAGCCGGGTCTCGATGCCCTCGACGTAGATGTCGCGCACGGCGGGCCAGTGGGCTCTCCGCATGGTCTCGATCGAGATCGTCATCACCGGGTGTTCCGGAGCGGCCCACCCCCGATCCGGTCCGTCTTCGAGCGAGACATCGGTGAGCACCGTCCCCTTGGAGGCTCCCTGCGGATATCCTATCGGCGCCGATTCTCGGCCATTGCACAGAAAGACGCCACGTGAGCACGACCCGTAGACGATCCGGAGGATCCCGAGGCAGACGAAGCCCTGGGCCCCGGAACCCCGCCGCCCAACTCGAGCCCCTCCACCTGAGCGACAAGCCGCCCGACATCAAGGACTTCCACGAGTGGGACCTGGGGGACGAGGTGCAGGGGGCGATCGCGGGCATGAACATCCACCGGCCGACGCCCATCCAGGCCCTCGCGATCGGCCCGATCCTCGAGGGTCGGGATGTGATCGCGAAGGCCGAGACGGGGACCGGGAAGACGCTCGCGTTCGGCGCCCCGATGATCGCGCGCATCGATCCCAGCCGGGCGAGCGTGCTGGGCCTCGTGCTCTCCCCGACGCGCGAGCTGGCCGAGCAGGTGTACAAGGTGCTCGAGGAGCTCGGGGCCGCGCGCGGCGTCAAGGTCGCGCTGATCGTCGGCGGGGAGCCGCTCGGCCCCCAGGTCGACGCGTTGCAGAAAGGCGCGCAGGTCGTCGTCGGCACTCCCGGCCGGATCCTCGACATGATGAACCAGGGCTTCCTCTCCTTCCCGTGGACGGAATGGGCGATCCTCGACGAGGCGGACAAGATGCTCGAGATCGGCTTCGTCGACGACGTGAAGAAGATCCTCGACGCGATCGACGAGGAGCAGCGGCAGACGCTCCTCTTCTCCGCGACTTTTCCCACGCAGCTCCTGCAGCTGGCGCGCGACAAGACCAAGAATCCGGCCGAGATCG
The DNA here is from genome assembly GCA_004357655.1 of Planctomycetota bacterium. Lineage (GTDB taxonomy): Bacteria > Planctomycetota > UBA1135 > UBA1135 > N075bin59. The sequence continues at coordinate 1,849 of SMVQ01000153.1, read as the reverse complement.
CCACGGCCGCCGGCCTCGCGACCGTCGACACCATCGGGCAGTATTTCCTGACGGTCACCGAGGAGAATCGGGCCCGCGCGCTCTCGCTGCTCATCAACTCGAGCGCGAAAGATGACGTGTTCCTCGTCTTCTGTGACCGCCGGACGGACGTCGACCGGCTCATGCGGCGCATGGAGCGCGAGCGGTTCTCCGTGAAGGCGCTCCACGGCGGCTACGACCAGGCCGCGCGCTTCCGCGTGATGGGTGCGTTCCGCACCGGAGAGGTGAAGGCCCTGATCGCCACGGACGTCGCCTCGCGCGGGCTCGACGTCCTGCACGTGACGCACGTGGTCAACTTCGGCGTGCCCCGCGACGTCATGGACTACACCCACCGGATTGGGCGCACGGGTCGGGCCGGTCGCAAGGGAACGGCGATCACGCTCGTCGGACCTTCGAACGAGCGCTACTGGAACTCACTCGTGAAGGCGGCGCCGTGGACGATCGAGGAGATCCCTTCACCCTACGCGCTGTTCGAGTCGCCGCCGGCGCGCAGGTCCGGCCGACGGGAGGACGCCCGGAGCGAGCGCTCCAACTCGGGGGCGAGAGCGAACGAGCGGCCGCGTTCGGAGGACGACGATCGCGGTCCCCGACGTCGGCGCTCGCGCGGGCGATCCCAGGCTTCCGACGCGCCGCGGGAGCGCCCCACCGCACCGGATCCGCCGCCGCCCGCGCCCGTCGCCGAGCGCGACGACCGCAGCGCGCCTGCGCCGGTATCCGGAGGATTCGGCGCGGGGCTTGCAACTCCGCCGCCCGCCCCCCAGAAGAAGCCACGGCAGAGCGAAGAGCTCCGGCGAGACGAGCAGCCCCGCGCGCGAGGACCCGCGCGCGGGCCGGCCTCGACCGGCTTTGGAGCCGGGCTCTAACCCTGAAAGGCGCCGATGACGTTCACCTTGGCAGTGACGGTCTTCCCAACGTGCACGAGTCCGTGCCCGACCGTTTCCCAACTCCCGACGGGTCGGGCTCGTTGGGAAGACCGCCTCTGCCCCAGTGAACGGCATTGGGGCTAGCGCCGACCAGGAGCGGCACCGGAACACGATGGGCGGCAAGAACCCTTACACGCAGGAAGCCGTGGTCGAGCTTCCGACGCAGAAGTACACGGTCACGTTCCTCCCGGGGGAGGAGCGGATCGAGGTGGACCCGCAGGCGTTCCCCTACGCACGCGACGGCCTGCCGGGCTCGATCCTCGACATCGCGCTCGGCCACGGGATAGATCTCGACCACGCCTGCGGCGGCGTCGTCGCGTGCTCGACGTGTCACGTCGTGTTTCGCGAAGGCTTCGAGACCTGCCAGGAGTCGACCGAAGCCGAGGAGGACATGCTGGACCTCGCGCCGGGCCTCACGCCAACGTCGCGGCTCGGATGTCAGGCCGTCCCGAACGGGAAGCAGAACGTCGTCGTCGAGATTCCGCAGTGGAACCGCAACTACGCGAAGGAAGTGGCGCACTGAAGTCATGGAAGTTCGCCTCGCGAACCCCAGGGGATTCTGTGCCGGTGTCGACCGCGCCATCGAGATCGTGAAGGAGGCGCTCGTCATCTACGGCGCGCCCGTGTTCGTCCTGCACGAGATCGTCCACAACAAGCACGTGCTCAGGGAACTCTCCGCGCGCGGGGCGAAATTCGTGGAGAGCCTGGCGCAGGTTCCCGACGGGGCGGTGACGATCTTCAGCGCCCACGGCGTCTCGAGCGCGGTCGTGGACGAGGCGAAGGGCCGCGGGCTGCGCGTCATCGATGCGACGTGTCCGCTCGTCACCAAGGTTCACGTGCAGGCGGGCCAGTACGCCGATTCGGGCTGCGACGTGGTCCTCATCGGG
>SMVQ01000152.1 GCA_004357655.1 Planctomycetota bacterium | reverse complement strand
TGCTTCGGGGCTCCCCGTGGGACGGTTTGTGTTCCTCGGGTTCCCCGACCGGAAAGGGAAAGCCAGGCAGGCGCTGCTCGAGAGGGTAGCCTCCAGCCGGGAGACCGTGGTGCTGTTCGAGTCTCCTCGGCGCACCGTGCGGCTGCTCGAGGACCTCGCGGCCGAATGCGGCAGGGAACGGTCGGTCGCGGTCGCACGGGAATTGACCAAAGTTCACGAGGAGTTCCAACGGGGAAGCCTGGTCGACGTCGCGGCATACTACCGGGAACATCCGCCCAAAGGTGAGGTCACGGTGGTGGTGGCTCCTGCGGACTCAGGGGCGTCGGAGGCGGATCGCGCTGCGAGGTTGGACGCCGCGAAGGGACTGGCGCGCGAGCTCGCCGCCGAGGGCATGAAGCCGTCGGCGGCCGCCAAGGAGATCGCCGCCCGCCTCGACCTACCGCGTAACGACGCGTACCGTATCGTCCACGACTCCGACGACTCCGACGACCTCTAGTCGACTGGCATATCCCCACGCATGACCTGGATCCTCTTGGCGACGCTTTTGGCGTCTGTTGACCCACGTATCGAGCCCGCCCCGAGCGACTCGATCACCATCGCGCGCCTGCAGTACGAGGGTGGTGGAGACTGGTATGCCAACCCGTCGTCGCTGCCCAATCTGCTCGCTGCGATCCGGCAGCGGACCGGGATCCCGGTCGCCCGCCGAGAGATCAACATCAGACCCCTCGATCCTGCGCTGTACGACTACCCGTACCTCTACATGACCGGGCATGGTGACGTGCGCTTCTCTGCAGCGGAGCGCGTCCGATTGCGGGACTACCTCACCTCGGGGGGCTTTCTCCACGCCGACGACAACTACGGGCTCGACGAGTCGTTCCGGGAGGAGATCGCCCTGATTTTCCCCGACGCCGAGCTGACGGAGATCCCGGCCGATCACCCGGTCTTCCACACGTTCTACGATTTCCCGGACGGCCTGCCGAAAATCCACGAGCATGACGGCAACCCTCCGCAGGCCTTCGGGGTCTTTCACGAGGGACGGCTGGTCGTGTTCTACTCGTACGAATCGGATCTGGGAGATGGCTGGGAAGACGAAGACGTTCACGGTGACTCCGAAGACCTTCGTGAGGCGGCGCTTCGCATGGGCGTGAACCTGTTCCTATACGTGCTGGGTCAGGCGGTGTCGTGAGTCCGGCAGGCAAGCGGCTGGACACCGAGGTCGAGGGGGTTCGTGGCCACCTGAGAAAGCGGGCGGCGCTCGCTCTGGGCGTGTGGGGGGCGGCGGTGGTCGGACTCGTGCTGATCGTGGCCTGGATGCTCGCCGGTCCCGAGGGGTGGCGGCAGGGAAGCGACGTACCCGCGCAGTTGGATGCGGTGGTCCTGGTGCTCGCGCTCGCCGCGCTCTGGGCGCATCGTGCCGGAGCGATGCGATGGTTGGCGGAAGCTCCGCTCGCGGAGACGATCGAGCGCGCCGCGGGTCTACGCCCGGGCGTCGTGCGGGGCACGTTGGAATTGTCGCGTGAGATCCCGCCCGGCGTTTCTCTCTCGCTCGCGGAGCGAGCGGCCGAGCGCACGGTCGCCGGGCTCGGCGAGCGCTCGCCGGCGGCGCTGTCCGGTGAGTGGGGTGTGGTGCTCGATGCCTGGACAAGGCGGGGTCTCGCCGCATTCACGGTGCTGGCGGTGCTCGCGATCGGGCTGGCCGTGGCTACGCCCAGTCGATCGCTCGGGGCGTGGTCAGGCCTCTCGACGCCGTTCGGACTCATGAAAGACCCCGTGCTACCCGCCATCGTGGTTACGCCCGGGAACGTAGAGGTTCTGCGCGGCTCGGACGTCGCACTCACCATCGAGGCTCCCGGGCGGGGCGTGGTTCTGCTGCTCTGGCAGGCCGCGGGCGACATCGCACGAACCGAGAGGCTCGAGCTCAGGCAGGACCGCGTCGCGCATGTCTTCGAAGCCGTTGCTTCCCCGATCGAGTATCGGGTCCAGGGGGATGACGGCAGCGAGACTGAGACCTACTCGATAATCCCCATCGACCCGCTCTTCGTGAGTGATCTCGTCGTCGGCGTGCTCTACCCGGCGCACACCGGGCTGCCGCCGGACGAGTATCGAGGAGACCCGCCTCCGTTGCGTCTCCCCGTCGGGTCTCGCCTCACGTTCGAGGGTCGCGCGAGCCGGCCGCTTTCGCGAGCCGCGCTGGAAGATTCGACCGGAACGGTCGCGGTCGAGCTGCAAGTGGAAGGAGGCGGCTTTCGGGGGGCATGGACACCACGCGTGGACGGTGTGTTCTCCTGGTCCTTCCAGGACGACTCAGGCGACGCGGCCGAGATTCAGCCTGGACCGCTCGTGGTCACGCTGGTGCCGGACTCGGCGCCCCACGTGGCGATCCCGCTGCCTGGCCGCGACACGATCCTGCCGCTGAGCCTCCGCCAGCCGCTCATCCTCGAAGCGACCGACGACTACGGCCTGCGCCGTCTGGAGCTCGTCGCCTATAGGGTCACGGCGTTCGGCGAGCGGCACGAGCCCATCATCCAGGGATTGGACCTCGGTGGCTCGCGTGCGGCGCTCGCGCGTCCGCTGCTCGACTTGAGGAACTGGGGCCTCCTGCCGGGCGACACCGTGCGCTACTACGCCAGGGCCGTCGACAACGCTCCCCTGGGCCAGGTGGCGTCGACGCGGGAGTATGTGCTGCGCATGCCGGCCGCCGCTGAGATGCAGCGAGCGGCGGAACAGCAGCTCGAGGATGTTGCCGACCAGCTCCAGGAGCTCGCGGAGGAAGCGGCCCGCCGCGCCGAAGAGAACCGGGATCAAGCGCTCGAGAACGCCGCCCAACAGGATGCCCGTGGTGCTCGGGAAGAAGGACAGCCGGACTTCGAGAGGAAGGCGGAGCTGCAAGCGGCGCTCGACGATCAGGAGGAGATGAGCGCTACCGCCGACTCGATGCGCGTCGAGCTCGCAGAACTCGAGCGCATGTTGGAGGAAGCCGGCCAGGCGGACCCAGAGTTGGCGAGGGAGCTGGCGGAGCTCCAGGAATTGCTCCGGGAACTGACCGGGAGTGAGCTGCAGCAGCGCATGGAGGAGATGGCCGACGCGTTGCAGCAGGACGATCTGCGCGAGGCCAACGAGTCTCTGAGCGATCTCGCGGAGCAGCAGGAAGAGTTTCGCAAGCGACTCGAGGAGGCGCTGGAACGGTTCCGGAGGGCCGCGGTGGAGCAGGACTTCCGGGCGACGACCAGCGAGGCCGAGGAGCTGGCGCGCCAGGAGGAGGCGCTGGCCGACGCCATGACGGAGGAGGACAATCCGGAGCTGCGCGCCGAACAACAGGAGGACCTCGAAGCCCGTGCCGAGCAGTTGCAATCTCAGATGGAGAGGCTCGAGCAGCGGCTGGGAGACATCGACGAACAGGACGCGGCCGCGGGCGTGCAGGAAGCTCGGGAGTCGCTGCAGCAAGCGCAGCAACAGATGCAGCAAGCAGAGCAGCAGGCGAACCAAGGCCAGAACCAGGATGCCGCGCAGCAGGCGGATGATGCCGCAGAGCAGCTCCAGAAGGTCGCGGACGAGCTACAGCAAGCCCAGGACCAGATGGCCGAGCAGAGGGCCGAGGCTGCCCGAGCTGCGCTCCACCAGGCCGCGGACGACGCACTCTCGCTGGCGCGCCGACAGACGGAGCTGCGCGAGCGCATGCGTGGCTCGAGCCTAGAGCAAATTGCCGCGATGCGTAGCGACGAGGCGTCGCTGCTGCAGGGGGTCGAGAACATGGCCGAGAACCTGCAAGCCGCCGGCGACGGCGCGATGGAAGGGAACCAGGAGTTGTCCGCGCAGATGGGGCGCGCGATGGAGTCGATTCAGAAGACCATCGAGGCCATGCAGACCCGGCCCGGCTCCACGCCTTCCCCGCACGTGCAGGCCGGTCAAGCGATTGGAGACCTCAACCAGCTCGCGCTCGCGGCCATTGCCGGCGCTGAAGGGATGGGGCAGCAGGGCGAGGGGCAGTCGGGTGACGTGGCCCAGCAGCTCGAGAAGCTCGCGCAGCAGCAGGGGGACTTGATGAACCAGACCGGGCAGCTGATGCCGCTCGAGCTCGGTCAGCAAGCGATGCGACAGCAGTTGCAGGAAATGTCGCAGGGGCAGCAGTCGGTCGCGTCCGATCTCGGCGAGCTGGCGGACCAGCCGGGAGCGGAGGATGCGCTCGGAGATCTCGATCAGCTCGCGGCCGAAGCGGCGGCGCTCGCCGAGCAGCTCGCTCAGGGGCGCCTCACGCCGGAGATCACGCAGCGGCAGGAGAAACTCTTCCACAGGCTTCTCGACGCCGGACGCTCGCTCGAGCGCGAGGAGTCCTCGGACGAGCGTGAATCCGAGGCTCCGGAGGCGTTCGAGCGCGGTGACATCCTAGCGCTCACCGCCGACCAGCTCGGCGCGCTTCGTTTCCGACTACCGGACGCCGAGCAGCTGCAGCGCCTGAGCCCTGCAGTGCGCCAGCTCGTCATCCAGTACTTCGAGCGGCTCAATCGCAGTAGCTCCGGCGGCGACGGGGGGTCGTGATGTCGCGACGCCCGTTCTGGCCTGGCCCGATGGCGCTGCTGCTACTGCTACTGCTGTGCTCGACGCCCTTGAGCGGCCAGAACCGCCGCGGCACGGACGAGGGCCGCCTGCTGCGTGCCGCCGCCGCTCACGAGTCGCGAGGCGACTTCGACGAAGCAGAATCGGCCCTGCGCCAACTGCTCGAGGCCGACCCATCGTCCTCGGGCGGACTCTTCGCGCTGGAGCGCGTGCTGCGCGCCAAGGGAGAGACCGCCGAGATCCTCCCGGTGGTGGACGCCTTCCTCGCTCGCGACGCGACTTCTTCAGGGGTGCGATACCTGAAGTTGCGTGTGCTCGCGGAGTTCGACTCGCTGGACGCTCTCGAGCATGAAGCCGAGCTCTGGTTCGATCTGGAACCCGCGAGTGAAGTTCCGTACCGAGAAGTCGCCCGCGTATATGAGCGCGCTTTCGGATCGCGGCGGGCGCTGGAGATCTTACGCAGAGGCCGAGATGCCGCGGGCGAGGACGCGCTGGCGCTGGAGATCGGGGACCTGCTGGCGGCGATGGGGGACCCTGACGGAGCGGTCGACGAGTGGGTGCGCGCGATCGGCGACGACGGCGCGCAGACGACGGCGATTACCCGGAGAGTGCAGGGGCTGACGCAGGGCAGGGACGCCGCCGGCCGCAGACTCGTGCGCGCGCTCGCGCGGTCTGATCTACTGCCGAGGCGGCGGGCGGGCGCGCGCATCGCGCTGGACCTGGGCCTGGGGCGAGAGGCGCTCGAGCTTTCGAAGGAGGTGGCGAGCGACCTGAACGGACGCGCGCGCGAGACGTTCCTCAATGACGTCGCGCGTCGAGCGCGAGAGCAGGATCTCGTGCAGACCGCGTCTTGGGCCCTGTCCGAGCTGGGCGATGACGCGTCCACGCCGGCGCAGCGTCGGCAGTTCGACCAACGAATTCTGGACGTGGCGTTGGCCGCCGCGGACACGTCGGCCGCGCTCGTCGCTCAGCGCCGCATCGCCGGTTCGTTCTCGGCCGGCTCGGTCGACCGACGTCGCGCGACCGCGCAGGTGATCCGTTTCGAGGGCGCGGGTGCGGACCCCGGACGCCTCAGGGAGCTGTTGAGGGACTTCCGGGATGAGTTCCCGAACGCGCCGGAGCTCGACGACCTGGCAGCCACGGTGGCCGCCGGCCTGCTGGCCCGCGGAGACGCCGCTGGGGCGGCGGCCGTGCTCGAAGGGATCGAAGGCCCACGCAGTGGCGTAGAGCGCGCGTATCTGCTGTTCGACGCGGGGGAGGTCGAAGAGGGTCGACAGGCACTGCTGTTGGCGCTGCCCGGCCTGGAGCCGTCGGACGCGACCGAGGTCATCCAACTCGTGGGCCTGATGGGTCGCCTTTCCGCCAAGGGCGTGCGGCTGCTCGCCGTGGCGGGGGTGCAGGCCCACAGGGGGCAGTCCTCTCAGGCGGCGCGTACGTTGACCGAAGGTGCCGCATCGCTCGGCCAGGACGAACGTCCGCCCGTGCTTGCAGAAGCCGCACGCATAGCGCAGCGCGGAGATCTGCCGAGTGAGGCTGCGCTGATCCGGGAACGTATTCTCGGCGAGTTTCCCGACTCACCCGAGGTTGGCGAAGCGGCGCTCGCGCTCGCGCGTTACCGTGCGGCGTCGAGCGACGGCCTCGACGCTGCGATTGCGTTGCTCGAAGACCTCATCATCTCGCGCCCCAACGCGGCGGTAGTGCCGGATGCGCGGCTCGAGCTCGAACGACTCAAAGGCCGCAGCGAGTGAACCGCCATCGGGACGGGTCCGCGTGCCCGCGCGT
>SMVQ01000151.1 GCA_004357655.1 Planctomycetota bacterium | reverse complement strand
CGACCGCTCTGAGGCTCGAGCTCGTGACGATGCCCCGGGCGGTCAGAACTCGGGGGCGAGGCGCGCACGGCCGCGCTTCCGCTTGATCCGGTGCTCGACGCTCTGAGCTTCGCCCCGCTCTTCGTAGGGTCCGTGGGCGACGCCGAGCGCCCACGGGCGGCCGGCGCGCGTCGCCTTCGCCCCGCCGGGCAGGAGGCCGTTGTGCTGCTCGACCCGGCGCTCGAGGTCGGTCGTGACACCGACGTAGGTCGTCCCCGCGGAATCCGAGACCAGGACGTAGACGACCCAGGGCATCGGTCGGACTCTACGTTGCCAGTGCTCGGAGACCAACCACGAGCCGTTCGCCCACGCCCCGCGCTCCGGTACACTCCCGCCAATGACCGGATACCTGCGCAGTCCCGCCCTCTCGGAGTCCCAGCTCGCGTTCGTCTGCGAGGACGCCCTCTGGGTCGCGGAGCGTGACGGCGGCCTCGCGCGCCGCTTGACTTCCGAGGACCAATCGATTGCGGCGCCCTGTTTCTCACCCGATGGCCGGCACGTCGCCTTCGCATCCGACGTGCACGGTGTACCCCAGGTCTACGCCGTCCCGGTCGAGGGCGGCGTGCCCGAGCGACTCACTTTCGAGGCCGAGGCGTGTACGCCCGTCGTCTTCCGGCCCGACGGCCGGCTCGTCTTCCGCTCGACGCGGGAGGCGAATCTCCGGTCGTCGACGTTCCTCTACCAGATCGGCCTCGGCGGGGGCGGACCCGAGCGCCTCCCGGTCGGTCGGGCGATGCACGTCGCATTCGACGAGGACGACGACACGGTCGCCATCGGGCTGAACAGCGTCGACAACGCGCGCTGGAAGCGCTACCGCGGCGGCATGGCGGGGGACGTCTGGATCGGCTCCCTCGCGCGACAGGAATTCCGGCGGCTGATCGAGCTTGCAGGCGGTCCCGTGCGGCCGGTCTTCGTCGGCGGCCGCGTGTACTTCCTCTCGGACGAGGACGGCGTCGGCAACCTCTGGTCGTGCGCAGCCGACGGTACGGACGCGCGGCAGCACACCCGCTCACGCGACTTCTACGCGCGCGGTCTCTCGGCCTTCGGGCACGAGCTCGTCTACACGCGCGCGGGCGTGGTCTACCGTTACGACACGGTCCGCGACGAAGAAGCGCAGCTCGCGGTGAACCTGCGGTCGAGCGGCGTCGAGCTGCGCCGGCGTTTCGTGCCCGCCTTCGACTGCCTGCAGGAGCTCGAGCTCGCGGTGGACGGCAAGCGCGTCGCCGGGACGTTTCGCGGCAAGGCCGTGGCGATGGAGTGCTGGGGCGCGGGCACGCGACCCTTCGGCCTGCCCTCCGGCGTTCGATACCGGCTCGCACGCTGGCTCGGCGCCCCGCCCAAGGCCGGGGTCCTCAGCGGGGAGATCGTCGTCGTCAGCGACGAGGGCGGCGAGGAGGGGCTCGAGGTCTGGAACTACGCCACTGGCGAGCGCACGTCGCGGTCGGCGCTCGAAGGGACTCGCCGGATCTGGGACGTCGTCGCCAGTCCCGCACGCAGGGTCGCCGCGGTCATCGACATCTCGGGCAAGCTCCAGCTCTACGACTTCGACAGCGGCGACGTACGCGAGATCGCGGCGAGCGAAGAAGGCCCGATCCGATCCGCGACCTGGTCCGCCGACGGCCGCTGGCTCGCGTACATCGAAGGGATCCGCGAGCTGATGGCAGGCGACTCGGGCGTCCTGCACCTCTTCGACACCGAGACTGGCGAGTCCACGCAGGTGAACACCGCGGACCTACCCGTCTCGTTCCCCGCGTTCGATCCGGACGGGCGTCACCTGTACGTGTTGTCGGAGCGCACGTTCAACCCGGTCATCGACACGGCGCTCTTCGGCGCGATCTGTCCACAGGATTCGCGCGTGTACGCGTACGTCCTCGCGGCGGACGGGCTCTCGCCCTTCGATCCGCGCTGGGTCGAGCTCGTCGAGGTCGAAGAGAAGGCGCGGAAGGACGAGGCCGACAAGAAGGACGAAGACGAGGATCGGCCGATTCGCGTGGAGATCGACCTCGCGGGTCTCGATGCGCGCATGGTCGAGTTCCCGGACGTGGAGGCGGGGAGCTACACGGACCTGCAAGCCGGGAAGGGCTGCGTGATGTTCCTCGCGCACCCCATCGTCGGCTTGTTGGACACGGACTTCTTCGAGGGTGAAGGCGACGAGTCGCTCCCCGAGCTGCACCACCTGGACCTCAAGACGGGCGAGCTGAAGACGATCCTCGCGGGCGTCGAGGACTACCAGGCGCGCGGCAACCGAACGCTGATCGTGACGCGCAAGGAAGTCCACCTCCTGAAGACCGGCGAGGAGCCGCCGGAGGATCCGACGCGCGAAGGCAAGAACCGCGATACGGGCCTCATCGACCTGGGCCGCATCCGCATCGAGGTCGTCCCCGGCGACGAGTGGCGGCAGATGTACCTCGAGGCCTGGCGCATGCAGCGCGACCACTTCTGGTCGGAGGACATGGCCCAGGTCGATTGGGAGGCCATGCGGGACCGGTACCTGCCGGTGCTCGAGCGCGTCGCGACGCGCTCCGAACTATCGGACCTGATCTGGGAGTTGCAGGGCGAGCTGGGGACGTCCCACGCCTACGAAACGAGCGGCGACTACCCTGCGCGCGAGCACCATCCCGTGGGCTTGCTCGGCGCGGACCTCACTTGGGACGGCTCGGGCTACCGCATCGATCGCATTCTCGACGGTGACCCCTGGCGGCTCGAGGCCTCCTCGCCGCTCGCCGACGTCGGCGTCCGCTGCCAGACGGGCGACAGCATCGTCGCCGTCGACGGGCAGCCGGTCGACGCCTTGCGTACACCCAACGTGTTGCTCGCCGAGCGCGCGAAGAGCCACGTCGAGCTCACGGTGGTCCCCTCCGGCGGCGGCGAGCCGCGCCGCGTCGTCGTCCGCACGCTCGCGTCCGAAGGCCCGCTGCGGTACCGCGATTGGGTGAAGCGGACGCGTGCGCACGTCCTTGCGCGATCCGAGGGGAAGCTCGGTTACCTGCACATCCCGGACATGGACGGCCAGGGCCTCTACGAGTTCCGGCGCGCCTTCCGCGCGGAATCGAAGCGCCACGGCCTGATCGTCGACGTGCGCAACAACGGCGGGGGATTCGTGTCCGAGCTCGTAATCGACCACCTGCGGCACGAGGTGATCCAGTACGAGCGCCCGCGCCACGGTCGCGGGATGACGTACCCGATCGACGCGGTGCGCGGCCCGATGGTCGCCCTGTGCGACCAGTTCGCGGGCTCGGACGGCGACATCTTCTGCCACGCGTTCAAGGTCTACGGCCTCGGCCCCCTGATCGGAAAGCGGACGTGGGGCGGCGTGATCGGCATCGACATGAACGGCGCCCTGGCCGATGGGACGATCGTGACCCAGCCCGAGTACGCGTTCTGGTCCACCAAGCTCGCGTGGGGCATCGAGAATCGCGGCGTGGAGCCCGACATCGAGGTCGAGCTCGATCCCGCGTCGATGGCGGCGGGACGCGACCCGCAGCTCGAGCAGGGCATCGAGGTCGCGCTCGAGCTCCTGGCGCAGAATCCCGTCGAAGAGCCCGATTGGGGGCCGGCTCCATCGCGCCGGCCGTCCGGGTCACCCGCGGGTTAGCAGCTGGGCGTCCGACGGCGCGGCCGTCATGTGCGGCGCGAGCCGGGCGTGGAGCTCGGCCTCCAGTTCGGCGAGCTCTGCATCGGAGAACGTCACGGGACGCTTCTTCTCCGGCCGGCTGTTGAGCGCGTGCCGGCCGACCCAGCCCCTTGCTATGCGCCCGCGCAGCGAGAATCCCGGGAGCCCGAGGCGCTCGCCCAGTCGCGCGATGCCGTCCGCGTCGAGGATCTCCCCGAGCTCGACGCGGTGCATCTTCACGCCGTGCTGGGCGAAGCGTTCGGCGAGGACGCGCGCGCGCTCGGCGATCTCGAGGCAGTACCAGTAGCAGACCTGGTAGTCCGTGAGCGGCCGCGTCGCGAGCTCGCTGATGGGCAGGAACGTCTCGTCCGCCGGCGAGAGGTAGTACTTGACGCCCTTGTAGGTCCGCCCGGGGATCGTGTCGAGCGCGAGCAGGCTCTTCGCGACGGCGCGGGGCTCGCGGTGCAGGTGGAGGAGCTCGAAGGGCACGCCGATGCTGGCGAGGCTCTCGAGGAAGCCCTTGCACGCGAGGTGCGTCGTCTCGACGTAGACGCCGGCACGGTGGCGCGCGATCGCCGGCAGCTTGTGCTCGAGCCAGAACTCGCGCGCCGTCGCCGGCGCCGTCCGCACCGTCCGGAAAGCGCTCGAGAATGTCGGCTTCGGCTCGTGCAGGCTCTTCGTGCCGCGGAAGAGGCCGAGCACCCGCGCGAGGTAGCGCGTCCCGCTGCGGCCCGTCGTCACCGTGAAGAACAGCCGTTTGGCGCGGATCTCCGGGGGAATCTCGTTCGATGCGGGCATGGAAACGGCTTGGAAGGGAGGCGTCCAGGATACGTCCCCTGCCCACCGAGGGTAGGGTAGGGTCCGTCGCCCTCCATTCGCCGCACTGCGGGCTCCCTACGAATGAGTCGCCGATCCCAGTCGATCCTGCTCGGACTCCTCCTCGCGTTCATCGCGGGGGGCGGCTGGCTCGCCGCGCGCCGGCTGGGTGCGGGGCTCGACCTGACTTTCGACCTGGGGGCAGGCGACACGGCGCTCGCGGCGGAGAGCGACGACGCGCGGGGGCTCGTCGCGCCGAGTCCGGGGGGCGAGGCCGAGGGCGACCGCGAAGCTCTCGCGCGTCCGCTCGAGTTCGAGTCCCAGGGCGCCGATCGACCGGTCCCGCCCGACGCCCTCTGGCTCGATGGCCGGGTCGTCTTTCCACCGGGCACGCCGCCGGACGAGGAGGTGCGCATCCATGCGCGCGGCAAGGCGTTCGACGGCTGGAGCGGCCGCGACACGAAGACCTACACGGCTGAGGTCGCGGACGACGGTACGTTCCGCGTCGCGTTCGAGCGCAGGACGACGAAGGGGCGCATCACCCTCTCCGGCAAGTATCTCTTCATGCGCACCCCCATGCGCGTCGACCCGCGGTCGCTCCCGGAGGCGCTCGTGCTCGAGCCGGAGCTGGGCGGGAGGATCCGCGCGACGGTGCTGCCGCCCCCCGGGCTCGGCCTCGACATGGAGGTCTTCTCCACGGTCCAGATCCGTGCAAGAAGCAGTGTGACCCACGGCGTACCCCAGGTGACGACAGGTTCGGTGGACGGTGTGTTCGCGGTCGACGCCCTACCCGCCGCCCTGGACTACCGCGTCGAAGCTGCTGCCCGCGTCTACGCGGGCGACATTCGCCGGGGCGTCGAGGTGCGGCCCGGCGAGACGACGGAGATCGAGCTGCACTTCGAGCTCGGTGTCGAAGTCTCCGGGCGCGTCATCGACGCGAGTGGAGCGGGCGTCGCGAACGCGCGTCTGACCCTACTCTCCACCGCTATCCGACACGGCTCGCGCCGGACCGAATCCACGCGCGCGCGGACGGACGCGAACGGAGGATTCCGCGTGCGCGGCGTTCCCGCGGGCACGGTCGAGCTCGAGACGGATCACTCGGGGTTCCTCCCGGCGCGCGAGGAGCTCGGTGTGCTCGAGAACGGGGCGGTGCGTTCGGGGCTCGTGTTCACGCTCGACTCCGGCCGATTCATCGCGGGCCTCGTCCAGTGGCCCGACGGCCGGCCCGCTGAGCGCGCGACCGTGCGTGTGGAACAGGGCCGGGACTACGGCGGGTTCTTCGCGAACGAGGGGCAGTTCACGGCGCGGACGGGCGCGGATGGGCGGTTCCGCCTGAGTGGGCTCGGGGACGACGTCATCGAGGTCACGGCCACTGCTCGTGCCGACCGCGACGCTTCCGGGACGCGCGCGAAATGGAGCGTCGAGCTCGCGGACGTGCGTCCAGACAGCGCGAACCTCCTGCTCGTTCTCTCCGCCGGCTGGGAGCTCGCGGGGCGCGTCGTCGACGATCGCGGCGTGCCGGTGACGGCGTTCGAGGTCGTCGTGCGCCCGCCCGACGAGTTCCTTCAGTTCTCGAGCCGCGAGATCGAGCGGCGTTTCGAGTCGGAGGACGGGACTTTCACCCTGGACGGGCTGCTCGAAGGCGAGTGGCGCGTCGCGGCCGAGGCACTCGGGCACGGTCCTTCGGAGCAACGGACGATCACCGTGCCCCAGACCGGTCCCGGCCCGACCTTCGTCTTGCCGCGCGCGGCCAGCGTGTCGGGAATCGTGCGCGATCGCGCGGGCGCGGCCGTACGCGGTGCGCAAGTCACCCTGGAGCCCAAGCCCACTTCCGTCCGGTTCTTCGAGCTGTCGAGCAGTCTCGAGGAGGCGGGAGATACGACGAACGACGAGGGGCACTTCGCGTTCACGAGCATTGCGCCCGGGGAAGTTCGGCTGCGGGCGAGCACGCCGTATTCCGGAGCGAGCGAATGGCTCGACCTCTCCGTTGGCAGCGCGGAGGAGCGGACGGGCGTGGACCTCGTGCTCCGGCGCCCAGCCCGCCTGACCGGTGTCGTGAGCTCGGTGGTCGGCCGGGTCGCCGGACGCTTCATCACCGTTCGTGACTCCGACAGAAACACGACGAAGCGGCTGGAGAGCGATGCGAACGGACGCTTCGCGGCCGAGGGGCTCGCACCCGGAATCTGCCGGGTGACGCTGGAGCCCGAGGACGGGGTGCCGGACTCGATGGCGTACTCGGTACTCGCGGCGATGCGAATGACGGTGCGCGTCGAGCTCGTCGAGGGTGGTGCGGTCCACGTGGTCCTGGGCGCTCCCCCAGAGCACGCGATTCGAGTCCACGGCCGCGTCCTGGCGGGCGGGGCCGGCCTGGCGGACGTGTCCATCATCGCGCGCCTCGTGCGTGGCGGAGGCGACCGCTTCCACGCGCGAACCGGGTCGAACGGAGCCTACGAGGTGGTCGTGAACGGGCCCGGGACCTACCACTTCTCGATCGATGCCGGCGGCGGGACGAACGTGGGCTACGGCCAGGAGCTCCCGGACGTCCTCTCGTTCGCGCTCGACTTCGAGCTGCCCTCCGCGCGGCTCGCGGGCGTCGTGCGCGGCCCCGGCGGCGAGCCGCTCGCCGGCATCGCCGTGTCGCTCGAATGCACGAAGCCGGCCGAACCGGGTCGGGGCTGGGCTCCGATGCAGCGGCTGAAGTCGAGCGCATCGGGCACCTTCGCGTTCGAGCGCCTCGGGGCGGGCGAGTACCTCCTGCGCGCCGGCGGTGTGGACCCGTGGAGCTTCGATGCGAGCACCGCCGCCTACGGCCGTGCCGCGCTCGGCGGGATCACCCTCGAGCGCGGCGAGACGCGCTCGGGCGTCGACGTCGCTCTCCAGCGCGGAGGACACATCGAAGCGCGGATCTCCGGCCTCGACGGTTTCGCCGCCCAGAACGCGCGAGTGGAGATCCTCGACGCGGCGGGCAACAAGCTGTGGCCGTGGTTCCCGATGACCACCGACGGCTCCGGCACGATCCGGATCCGCGGCGTCGGCCCGGGTCGCGTGACACTCCGCGCCCTCGCCGGCGAGCGCGCCAGCGCCGCGCGCGCGGTGGACGTGCACGCCGGGGAGACGGTGGAGGTCACCCTGGCGATCGAATGAATCCCCCCCGCTCTCCTCTTCCTCCCCCTTATTATGCCGCCCTATTATGCCGCCCTGGAGAGGAAGAGGAGCGAGGGGGGGCAGCGGGAGGGCCTACGGGCAGAAGCTGACGTGCAATCCGTCGGACAGGTTGTATCCCGCTCCGCCGCCCGCCGGGTCGCGGTACCAGAACTGGAAGTTCCACGAGCTCCCCGCGAGGACTTGACCCTCGCCCGAGTCCATCGGCGGCAGCGTGTAGTTCACGGGCCGGACGGCGGTCCCCGACGACTGGATCACGACGGGCGGGTTGAGGCGGTGGAGCGGCGTGGAGACGCAGAGGAAGCCGTTCCCGAACGGGACCATCGTCTGGGCGGGGCTGTAGAAGAAGACGCCGAACTGGTTGCCGAGCGGTCCGCCGGCCGCGGTGAGCCACAGATCGTTGGCCATGAGGCTCGGGCTGCCGAGGCCTGCGATCAGCATGCCGGCGCCGACCGAGTTGGGGCCGGCCTGGCAGTAGTTGTCGATGGCGCAGGTGTCATCGATGACCTTGAAGATCTCGTGGTCGAGAGTGTCCATGATGTACAGCTCGCCGCTGCTGTCCATCCCGAACGACGAGATGAGACTGATGCCCGAGCCGTCGCTGGGCGCAAGCTCCGCCGTCCGGTCCTGAAAGTCGAGCATGTTCGCTCCGTCCCAACGGAACGAGAAGATCTGCGACAGGCAGAAGTCCGCGAAGAAGTAGGTGCCCTGGAGCGTCGGGATCTGGTTGCCGCGGTACACGAAGCCGCCGATGATCGCGCAGCCCTGCGAGTGGGGATACTCGTAGACCGGGTCGACGAGGTTCGTGTCGAAGCAGGTACAGGTTCCCTGGTTCGTGCAGCTGTCGCCCTCCATGCAGACCCACCCGAAGTTCGCGCCGGGCGCCGGACCACCGGTCAGGACATTGAGCTCCTCCCACCTGTCTTCACCGACGTCCGCGAGGAAGAAGTCGCCCGTCACGGAGTCCCAGGCGTAGCGCCACGGCTGGCGCAGGCCGTAGAGCCAGATCTCCTCGCGCGCGCCGGGGAGGCCGACGAACGGGTTGTCGGGGGGGATGTGCGGTGGCGGGAGGCTCATGTCGAGCCGCAGGACCTTGCCGAGGATCGAGCCGAGATCCTGGGCCGTCCCGCCGAACTGGTTGAACAAACCGCCGCCGTCGCCCGTGCTGAGGTACAGCATCCCGTCGGGACCGAAGGTGACGAGGTCGAAGTTGTGGACCGGGTCGGGCTGCAGCACCGGACCGACGACGAACCGCGCGGTCGACTCGTCCGCGAGATCGGGATTCGTGGCCGAGACCTCGTACTCCACGAGCTGGCTCTCCACGACCGTGTTGCTGTAGACGACGTAGAACTTCCCATTGACGGCGTAGTTCGGGTGGAACGCCATGCTCATGACGCCCTGCGTGAACTGCCCTGTCTCATCGATCAGGTCGAGGAACATGTCGGGCAGCACGACGCCGTTCTTCACGATGTAGATGCCCTTGCGCTTGGAGCAGACGAAGAGCCGGTTCGTCTCGCCGGGGGGCGACGTGAGGAACGTCGGGTTGTCGATGCCCTCGGCGATCTTGACCGTGGTGATGCCCTGGGCACCGGCGGGCCCCGCGAGCGCGAGGCCGAGCGCGAGACCGGGACCGACAGGGGTGCGGTGCTTGTTCATGACGTGCGATGGGAAGCCTCGTGCAGAGGGCGGCAGTCACCCACAGGGTACCAGCCTCAGCCAGTCTCGGACGCCGGGCGCGGGGACAGGGCTCGGGCCTCGTAGGGAGCCCCACGAAGGGCGTGGCGAGTTTTGGAATCGACGTCTCGGGGACGATACTCTCCCTGCCCGGTATCCCCATGACGAGCCCCGCCTTGCCCTCTGAACCGACCTCCGAACCGTCTCTGACGCCACCCCCGATCCGCGGCGTACCGTCGGCGGAGCGCCGAGCGATCGTCGTCGGTGCGAGCTCGGGGATGGGTGCCGCGCTCGTCCGGCGGCTGGCGGCGGAGGGGTACCGCGTGGCGGCCCTCGCCCGGCGCGAGGCGAAGCTCGTGGAGCTGGCCGAGGATTGCCGCGCGGACTGCGCGAAGACCGGTGGCGCGGTGTTCGTCCACGTTCACGACGTCGCGCGGCAGGCGGACGTATCGGCGCTCTTCGAGGAGATCGTGCGCGAGCTCGGCGGGCTCGACCTCATCGTCTACGCGGCCGGAATCATGCCCGCGACGGGGCCCGCCGAGTACGACACGGAGAAGGATCTCGCGCAGGTCACCGTCAACCTCGGGGGCTGCATCGCCTGGTGCAACGAGGCGGCGAAGCTCTTCCGGACCCAGCGCTCCGGCACGATCATCGGCATCTCGTCGATCGCGGGCGACCGGGGACGCAAGGGCAATCCCGTCTACTGCGCCACGAAGGCGGCGATGAACACGTACCTCGAGGCGCTGCGCAACCGGCTGTCCGAAGTGGGCGTGCACGTCCTCACCGTGAAGCCGGGTTTCATCGACACGCCGATGACCGAGGGGCTCGACGGGCTCTTCTGGCTGATCAGCGCCGACGACGCGGCGCGGACGATCCTCACGGCGGCGCGCCACCGCTTCTGGAATACGCGCTACGTGCCCCTGCGTTGGTGGGCCGTCGGCGCGATCATCCGGTCGATTCCCTCGATCCTCTTCCGCCGGCTCAACGTGTGAGCGGGGACCCGAGCGATGCGCGACGGCGAGCAGGCGGCCCGCGCTCTTCCTACGAGTACGTCGAAGGCTGGGGCATGGTCGTCGGGGGGCGTGCGCGGGTCCTGCGCCCGCGCTCGGTCGAGGAGATCGCGGATGCCTTCGATGTCGCGCGGCGGGACGGGGTGAGCCTCGGCCTGCGCGGGGCAGGCTGCAGCTACGGCGACGCGAGCGTCAACGAGGGCGGCCACACGCTCGACATCTCGGGCATGAACCGCATTCTCGCCTGGGATCCGGAGACCGGGATCGCCGACCTCGAGGGGGGCGTCACGATCGAGGAGCTGTGGAAACACATCCTGGCGGATGGCTACTGGCCGAAGGTGGTGTCGGGGACCATGTTCCCGACCGTCGCCGGAACGTCGGCGATGAACATCCACGGGAAGAACAACTTCAAGGTGGGGACGTTCGGCGACAACGTGCTCGATTTCGACCTCGTCCTACCGTCGGGCGAGGTCAGGACGTGCAGCCGCGAGTCGCACGCGGACCTCTTTCACGCCGCGATCGGCGGCTTCGGCATGCTCGGCTGCTTCAGTCGTATCCGGACGCGCACGACGAAGGTGCACTCGGGCGAGCTCGAGGTCCGCGGCATCTCCGTGCACGACCTGGGCGAGATGATGGAGCGGATGGAGGCGGAGCGGGCCGATGCCGACTACCTCGTCGGGTGGATCGACTGCTTCGGGCGGGACGGAAACCTCGGGCGCGGGCTCATCCACCAGGCGCGCTACCTGCCGCCCGGCGCCGATCCGCATCCCGAGCAGACCCTGCGGGTCGCGCACCAGGTCCTGCCCAGTTCGATACTCGGCTTCCCGAAGAGCGAGATCTGGCGCTTCATGCGCCTCCTGGCGAACGACTTCGGCTGGCGCGCGATGTGCTACGCGAAGCACCAGATGGGGCGGATGGAGGGGATGAGTGGCTGGCACCGCATGCCGCACGCGGCCTTCAACTTCCTCCTGGACTTCGTGCCCAACTGGAAGTTCGCCTACGGGCGCCGGCCGGGCCACGGTCTCATCCAGTATCAATCGTTCCTCCCGAAGGAGACCGCGGGCGACGTCTACCGCGCGCTCCTGGAGCACTGCCATGCGCGCGGGATCGTCTCCTACCTCGGCGTGTTCAAGCGCCACCGGCCGGATCCGTTCTGGATGACGCACTCGAACGATGGGTGGAGCCTCGCGCTCGACTTCAAGGTCACGCCCGGGGGACGCGCGGCCCTCTGGCGGATGTGCGACGAGCTCACCGAGATCGTCCTGGAGGGCGGGGGGAAGTTCTACTTCGCCAAGGACCTCGTCATCGGGCACGAGACGATGATGCGGATGTTCCCGACCCGGAACCGCGCGGCGTTCCTCGCCCTGAAGCGCGAGCTCGACCCGGAGTGCCTGCTGCAGACGAACCTCTGGCGGCGCGTGTTCACCCCGATGGAATCGCCGGCGTAGGTCGCTTCACATGCGTGGACGCCACATATTCTTTGCCACCTGCGCGCCCGGGATCGAGCCCGTCCTGCACGCGGAAGCGAAGGCGCTGCGACTCGCCAAGCTCGAGCGGCAGGTCGGCGGCGTCCGCTTCGAGGGCACGATGGAGGATGCGTGGCGCGCCAACTTGTGGCTGCGCACGGCGGTCCGCGTGCTGCTGCGCCTGGAGCGCTTCGAGGCGCTGGACGAGAACGCGCTGTACGAGCGCGTGAAGGCCTTCGACTGGGCCGGATTCGTCGGGCCGGAGGGCACGTTCGTGGTCGACGCGCAGACGCGCGACTCTGAGCTCAACCACTCGCGGTACATCGAGCAGCGCGTGAAGGACGCCGTCGCGGACCGGTTCCGCGAGCGGACGGGTGTCAGGCCGAGCGTCGACCGGACGGACCCGGACCTGCGCATCCACGTGCACATCTTCCGCAACCGGGCCACCCTGTCGGTGGACACGTCCGGGGACTCCCTGCACAAACGCGGCTGGCGGCGTCACCAGGGCCGGGCGCCGCTCGCCGAGACGCTCGCCGCCGCCATCGTGCGGTTCTCGCGCTGGGATGGGCGCGCACCGCTCGTCGATCCGTTCTGCGGTTCGGGGACGATCCTCGTCGAAGCGGCGCTGATCGCGGCGAATTCGGCGCCCGGGCTGTTCCGCCAGCAGTTCGGGTTCGAGCGTTGGCCCGGGCACGAGCCGGCTGCCTTCGCGCGCGCGAAGGACGCGGCGCGCGCTCTCGAGCGCGTCCCGGGCAAGCTGCAGATCGTCGGTTCCGACGTGGACCCCGCTCGTATCGAAGAGGCGCGCGAGAACGTGGCCGCGGCCGGCCTCGAGGGTCGAATCGAGCTCCAGGAGGCCGACGCGCGCGACTTCGCCCCGCGCCCCGGCTGGAATGCCTGGATCGTCACCAACCCGCCCTACGGCGAGCGGGTCGGCGCGGTCGCGCGCCTCGTTCCGGTCTACCAGCGTTTCGGCGAGCGCGTGCGCACGGGCTGCGGGGGGTACCACCTGGCGCTCCTGTCCGGCGAGGAGACCCTCGCGCGCGCCCTGGGCATCGCGCCGGACGAACGGGTCGCGCTCGTGAACGGCGCGCTCGAGTGCGAGCTGCTCCTGGCTGCCGTGCCGTAAGCGGGAACGAAGCCGAAGCAGCCCGTTCCCTCCCCGTTCCGTTCCCTTCCTGCTCTTCCTGTTTTCCTGCTATGTCTGCTTCTGGTCAGGCATGGGCGGGCGCCCATGCCTGACCAGAAGCAGACATAGCAGGAAGAGCAGGAAGGGAACGGAACGGGGAGGGAACGGGCTG
>SMVQ01000150.1 GCA_004357655.1 Planctomycetota bacterium | reverse complement strand
GGGCGCTTCATCGAGGGCACCCAGGCTGCCGGCGTCGGAACGGACGAGAATGGCATGGGTTGCACGATCGGCGACCTGAACGGCGACGGCCTGCTCGACATCTTCGTCACGTCCATCTTCGATCCAGACTCGACGTGCGACGCGTTCGGGTGCAACTGGGGCTACAGTGGCAACCGGCTCTACTTGAACGAGGGCGGCCGAACGTTCGTCGACCGGACGGACGACATGGGAGTGCGCGACGGCGGGTGGGGTTGGGGCGTCGCGAGCTTCGACTACGACAACGACGGCGACCTCGACCTCGTGATGACCAACGGGGTCGCGTTCCTCTCCACGGACCTGGAGGATGCGTTCAACGACGATCCCATGAAGGTCTGGCGCAACGACGGCGCACGCTTCACGGAAGTGTCGGCTGCTGTCGGAGTGACGGACACTCGTTCGGGCAAGGGCTTGCTCACCTTCGACTACGACCGCGACGGTGACCTCGACGTATTCGTCGTCAACAATGCGAACACCCCGATCCTGTACCGGAACGACGGCGGCAACGCGAACGGCTGGCTGCGCGTCCGCGTGAGAGGCACGATCTCGAACCGCGACGGCGTCGGCACCTGGATCACGGTCACGCCCGTCGCCGGCGGCCCGTCGCAGGTGCGCGAGACGAGCGCGGGCAGCAACTTCCTGGGCCAGAACGAGCCGACCGAGCATTTCGGGCTCGGGCGGGGGACCGACCCCGTGGCGCGCGTGGAGATCCGCTGGCAGAGCGGCCGGACCGCGACGTTCCTCGACGTACCGCGCAACACGACGCTGGTCGCTGTCGAGTGATACGGAGTCAGGACAAGATCCGCCGGCACTTCGGCGCGGTGCTCTGCACCGCGCCGAAGTGCCGGCGGATCTTGTCCTGACTCCGTATCACTCGTCGAGGTCGATGACCCGCATGTCGCGCCAGCGCACGCGCGTGTTGTTCCCGCTGTGGACTTGCAGGCCGATGAAGCCTGGGAGTGCGGCGGCGGCGTCCGCGTCCGTGTAGTCCACGGTCTGTACGCCGTTCACCCACACGCGGGTCCGGTCGCCGATGCACTGGACCTGGTAGTGGTTCCACTCGTTGTGGCGGAAGGCCTTGCGGCCCGCCTCGTTCCCTTCGAGGGACTGCAGCCAGCCGCGGCGTCCCTCCTCGTACAGTCCGCCCGACCAGGCGCGGGGCGAGGGATCGATCTCGATCTGGTAGCCGAACACTTGCCCCTTGTCGTTCACGTGGCTCCGCACCTGAATGCCCGAGTTGCCGCGTTCCTCGGTCTTCACGTCGACGTCGAGGATGAAGTCGCCGAATGTGCGCTCGGTGATGAGGAAGCTCTGTCCACCGCCGCCGACTCGTCCGAGGATCGCGCCTGCATCGACTTCGTAGGTCGCGTCGCCTAGAACCTTCCAACCATCGAGGTTCTCACCGTTGAACACCCGCGCATCGATGCCCGCGGCCCGAATTTCGATGTTTCGGAACCACACTTCGTCACCGTGATCCTGGAACGCGATGTGTCCGGCCTGCGTGCCGAAGCTCGGCATCTTCTCGTACTTGCTCGCGGCGATGCGCGCCTTCCAGTCGTCGCTCTCCAGGTCCGTCGCGAGGATCCGTTTCCCGTTCAACCAGTGCTCGACGCGCCCGCCACTCACGACGATGCGCGACCGGTTGAACGTCCCGGCGGGAGCGAGCTCCGCGCCCTCGGGCGCCACGAGCGCGTACAGCGCTCCGGCCGACGTGGCGGGTGACGTGCCGTCCTTGTGACCCTCGTCGTCGAGGATCTGAAACTCGAGGCCGAGGGCCGCGGTCTGACCCTCGCGCTCGACGACATGGTACTTCACGCCGCTGTTCGCGCCGGGCGCGACTTTCCACTCGAAGTCGAGCTCGAAGTCGCCGTAGATTCCCTCGGTGACGATGTCCCCGCCGCCGCCGCCCTGCTCGTGGACGAGGCATCCTTCCTTGACGACCCAGCCCTTCGCCGGGAACGCCTTGCGCCCATGGCCGCGCCAACCCTTCGTCGTCTTCCCGTCGAACAGCCGCTCCGTCACGCGACCCGTCGCCGCCCATTCGGTCCCGCGCACGACAAGGTTCCGGAACTGGGGGTCCTCGTGCGAGGAGTGCTGAGCGTCGGAGCCCTTCCACACGTGGCCGAGCGGTGTATGGAATATGCGACCCGCACCGTACCGGGCCACGGTGATCATCGGCTCGTCCTCACCCGTCCCACCCGTCGCGGGGTCCGAGAACGCCGTCGCGAGGACCCGGAACTCCGCCTCGTGCATGTGCACCAACCTGTGGTAGAGCTCGTCGGGGTGCTTCTTCATCTTCTTCATCGAGCGCGTGATCGGGTGGTACCGATCCCGGATCTTCACGGTGAACGGGTGGAACTTCCCGTGACCCGTGCCTTCGCGCCACAGGAGCCCGACGAGCCGCTCGTACTCGACCCACCCGGGGAACGCGTTGTCCGCGGCGTGGATGATCGTGACGCCGGTTCCACCGCGGACGGCCGCGAGGAAGGCCTGCTCCGCGGCCTCGCCCCACCGCGGACCGTTGTAGTCGAGCACGAACACCCGGAAGCCCGCGATCGCCGCGGGGTCAGCGAGCATTTTCCCCGGCTCGAGTGTCGTCGTGACGTCGAAGCGACCGCTCTCCTCGAGGATCCGCGCGAGCGACGGGCCGGTCCACTCCCAGTCGTGGTTGTTCGCGCCGGAGACGAGGAGCACCGGGATCTTCGCCTGGGCTGCGGGCTCCCGGGCGGAAGCGAACAGCGAGAGGGCAAAGGCGAGGATCGGGATCGCTAGGAGCATCTTGCGCATTGGACGGGCCTCCGTTTCGGCGCGAGAGGATACTCGAAGTCCTCACTCGGCCGGCTGCCCGGGCCTGGAAGGACGCTAGACTCGGCCCCCCCCCGAGAGAGGAGCCCCATGCAACGTGTCCTGTGTCTCGTGCTCGTGCTCGCCGTCGCCTGCCTCGCCAGCCGGCCGGATCCCCGAGGAGAGGAGCTGCGCTGGTTGCGGGGCAACACCCACACGCACACCCTCTGGAGCGACGGCGACGCGGCGCCCGAAGTGCCCGCCGCCTGGTACAGGGAGCACGGCTACCAATTCCTCGTGCTCTCCGACCACAACGTGCTCTCGGCCGGGGAGCGGTGGTTCCCGGTCGACGCGACCGGACGTCTCACGCCCGAACGCGTGGACGCTCTGCGCGAGCGCTTCGGCGACGAGACGGTCGAGGTCCGGGAGCGTGAGGGCGTACGGGAGATGCGGCTGCACACGCTCGAAGAGCTGCGCTCCCGCTTCGAGGTTCCGGGCGAGTTCTTGTTCATCCAAGGCGAGGAGATCACCGGGAGCTTCAGGTCGCCGGGACCGCCCGCGCGCAATCTCCCCGTGCACGTCAACGGCATGAACCTCGCCGAGCTGATCAAGCCGGGTAAGGGCACCTCGGCCCGCGAGGTCATGAACGCTTCGGTCGACGCCGTCATCGAGCAGGGACAGCGCCTCGGCCGCCCGACGCTCGCGCACATCAACCACCCCAACTTCGGGTGGGGCCTCACCTGGGAAGACGTCGCCGCCGTCGTGGGGGACCGGTTCTTCGAGGTCTACAACGGCCACCGCGGGGTGCGCAGCCTCGGTGACGCCGAGCACCTCTCGACCGAAGAGATGTGGGACCACGCGCTCACCTTGCGCCTCACCGAGCTGGACCTCGGCCTCTTGTACGGTGTCGCCACGGACGACGCGCACAGCCACTGGATTCCCGACCAGGTCTCGATTCCCGGCCGCGGGTGGGTGATGGTCCACGCCGCGGCCCTCGAAGCGGGAGCGATCATCGAGGCGATGAAGCGCGGCGACTTCTACGCGTCGTCCGGCGTGGCGCTCGAAGCCGTCGACGTCCGAGACGGCCGCTACGTCGTCCGTATCGATCGCGAGCAGGGCGTCCAGTACACGACCCGGTTCATAGGGACGCGCATGAAGGACGGACAACCGGCGGAGATCGGGGTGGAGCTCGGGACCTCGACCACGAGCCCCGCTTCGTACACGTTCCTCGGCGACGAGCTGTACGTGCGCGCCGTCGTCGTATCCTCGAAGCTGCACCCCGACCCCTACGCTGAAGGCGACTTCGAGACGGCCTGGCTCCAGCCGGTGCGACCCGCCGGACTGGATTGACCGATACGATCCGCCGCGGGACGCTGCGCTGGCAGCCCGTGGTGGAGCTCACGACATCCTCGGAATCGGTTGGATCCGCGCTAGCTGCGTCGCCTGGGCCCAGAGTTTCCACCGCCCACGAATCCAAACGCTTTGCCAGCACGAACCCCGCCTCTCCCGAGCGGACCGGGCGTTTCACCACGGGCTGCCGGACCGCCGCTCAGTCTTCCCAACGGAATCGCATGCCCGGCTTCAAGACGTGCAGGATGACGTCGCGTGCGCCCTGCGCCTCGCCGGTCTTCGCCGCCTCGACCGTCGAGCGGCGTGCGTCGATGACGATCACGTGCCCCTCGCCGATCACGGTGAGCTCGGAGCCCGTCACGATCACTGCGGTGCGCTCGTCAATCCCCACGCCGATCCGCTCGGGGTGATCGAGGACCGCCGTGAGGAGCCGGCTCTCGCGTCCGCGCGCGGTGAAGTGCTGGTCGACGATCGCCTCCGGCCAGAGGGCGAGCCCCTCGCGGGCGGGCATGGCGCCCGCCACGAGGCTCGCGGGGTCGGGCTTGCCCGAGATCATGATCTCGGACATCGCCGCCGCGCCGGCGCTCGTCCCGCCGACCGCGGCACCGGCGCGATGTCGCGCGCGCACGGCTTCGTCGAGACCCGCCTCCTTCAGCGCGGCCATCAGCCGCGACTGTGCGCCGCCCGGCATCCAGATGAGATCCGCCTGGGCGATCGCGGTGGTCGCCGCCTCGGGCTCGAGCGGGTCGAGCAACAGGACCTCCGCGAACCCCGCCGCCCGCCACATGGCGACGGAAGCGACGCCCCGGTCCTCCACCGCCGAAGCCTGCGGGATGACGACGACGCGCGCGTCCGCCCCACAGAGCTCGAGTGTCGCGCGCTGGATCTCCGGTGTGGTTCCGCCGCCGCCGACGACGATGAGGGGACCCGGGGCGCAGACCGCGCCGGCGTCGCCTGGGGCCGCGCTCGTGCACGCAAAGGCGAGCAGGACGGGTAGGAGTGCCAGGAGATCGGGCTTCGGCATCGCCTTCAGGAGGGTCCACGGCCACGCGGGGGTGTCCGACAATGGAAGGGGGGCGCCGCTGAGCGACGCCCCCCGTGAGTCAACCGACGGTTCGGATCACGGAACGATGCAGACCGCGATCCCGTTGGTCAGGTTGGAGCCCGTGAGGACGCCCGGCTCGCGGTTCCAACGCTGGAAGTAATGCGTCGTGTTCACGATCACGTTGACCGCGGTACAGCCGGCCGGCGTCTGCGCGCCGCAGGCGAAGTCCACCGTCGTGATCACCGTCCCGCCCACCGGAACCTGGAGGGGCAACAGGCGCTGCAGGCTGTTGGGAGAGACGCAGAGCAAGTAGTTCATGAACGGGAAGGCATCGGGAGCATTGGCTCCGATGAACTGGCCGAACTGATCGATCAAGTTGGTGGCAGTCAGCGTGATCGAACCGGACGCGAGCGATACTGTCGCCGGTGCGGAGATCGTGGCCGGCACACCGACTGCGTTGAACGTACCGCCGGGGCCGCAGTAGTTGCCGGGCTGGTTGCCGTCACCACACGTCACGGGACCTGCCGGCGTGATCTGGATGCCGCTGTTGGAGCCGAACCCGGAGGTGGTCATGAAGAAGATCTCCACGTTCGAGCCACCGCTCACGGTCACGAGGTGCCTGGCGTAGGTGAGCCCCAGTCCGTGTCCGCCGGCGAAGCCCGACGGATCGTTGACGAGCTGGGGGGGATCCGGAGAACCCGTGACCCGGATCGTCGTCGAGAAGGTCGTGCTGTCCGGAGCGAACGCGTAGCTGAAGATCTCGTAGTCGCCGTCCGCCATACCCGTGATGGTGAACACACCCTCACCGGCGGGGGCGCCCATGTCCCACAGGTCGTCGAGCAGCGCTTCGTCGTCTCCGAACGTGTTCCCGTTGTCGAAGCTGAAGTTCGCGAGACCGTTGGTGAAGGTCGACCAGGCACCGGTCATCGAGACCCCGGTGGCCGCCCCCGTGATGTCGACGAGGGCCTGTGTGTAAGGTACGGCATTGGCGAAGTCGCCCCAGGCGTTCCAGACTCCCGCCTGTCCGCTCCCGGCGGCGTAGACCATCGAGGGCGTCGGGAAGGCCGGATCTCCGACATCGATGTTGAACGATTGGGTAAGGGCGGGAGTCCCGAAGGCCAACACCGCCGCACCGTATGCGATTGCTTTCATTCTGTGTTCCCTGAAGCTATGGAGGGTGGAAGGGAGCGAACTCCCCGAGGTGGACCAGTCTAGCACCGGAGGTCAAAAATCGCCGGTCGGCGGGAGGCGGGGGTCGGAGACCGTGTTCCAGGGATCGCGAGGCCGCCCTGGAATGCCCTGGCACGCTCCTCCGCATACAGACCGGTCAGTCCAGCTCGCGACCCCGATTACGGGAGGGGGGCGCCGCTCGCGCGGCGCCCCCCTCAGTCGTTCCCTCGGGCGGCGGTCGATGGGTGTGCAAGATTTCCAAGCCGCCCGAGACCCAGGCGTCTACGGCACGAACACGATCTCGAGCCCGTCGGAGAGGTTGAAGAAAGAACCGCCCGCGGCCGGATCGCGGTACCAGTACTGGAAGTCGGTAGTCCCGGGGGCGATGCCGAAGGTGGGGAGGTCC
>SMVQ01000149.1 GCA_004357655.1 Planctomycetota bacterium | reverse complement strand
CGCACATGCCTGCCTACGACAAGCGCGTGTTTCCCATGCGGCAGATCGGCCAGATCGCCGAGGTGCTGCGCGCGTGGGAGGGGACCTTGCGCAGCGATCACCCGCAGGTGTCCTTCGTCGCGCGCGGGAGACACGCGGAACGGATCACAGCGGACCACGGCCTCGAATTCGAGTTCGGCGAGCGCTCACCCCTCGCGCGCCTGTACGACCTCGACGGCTCCGTGCTGCTCCTCGGCGTGACGCACGCGCACGACACCTCGCTGCACCTCGCGGAGGACCGCGAACCGGGGAAAGAGGTCGTCGAGCAGGGCTCATGTGTCTTGGATGACGGCCGGCGCGTGTGGAAGACCTTCCGCGACATCGCGCGCGACGACTCGGTGTTCGCCGAGCTGGGCCGGGACTTCGACGCCGCGCACGGCGTGACGCCGGGCAAGGTCGGCGTGGCCGACGCACGGCTGTTCCGGCAGCGCGCGCTCGTCGATTTCGGGGTCGAGTGGCTCGCAGAGCGGCGCGCAGCGAGCGGCGGCGCATGAAGCGCGGCCACCTCCCGCCGCTGCCTGTCGGCTGCGCGCTCACCGTGTTGCTCGGCGTGCTCATCGTCGCTTCGGCGCACGTCGGGAGCACAGGCACCTACGACTTCCGGACGACCCTGCGCGGGATCCTCGCGCTCTGCGGCCTCGCGGAGCCGATTCCTGGCTCGGTGCAGACGATCATCGAGGTGCGCCTCTGGCGCACGCTCGTCGCCGTGGGCGTCGGCGGCGCGCTCGCGTACTCGGGCGCGCTCCTGCAGGGCGTCTTCCGCAACGGCTTGGCATCGCCGGCGGTGCTCGGCATCACGTCGGGCGCGAGCCTCGGGGCGGCGATCGCGATCCTGCTCGTCGGCGGGTACGGCTCGACGCTGTTCCTCGAGTACGCGTCGGGGCTGGCGCCGATCCTCGTCACGACGTTCGGGTTCATAGGCGCCCTCGGCGTCGCGGCGCTCGTGACGGGCATCGCCTCCACCGGCGGCCGCGTCTCCGTACCGACGCTCCTGCTCGTCGGTATCGCCGTCAACGTCTGTCTCGCCGGAATCCTGGCCGCGATCCAGTCGCTCGTGCTCGTCGACAAGTTCGAGATCGCGAAGGCCATCTTCGCCTGGACCTTCGGCAACCTGACAGACCGCTCGCCGTACCAGGTCGGGCTGATCGCCGCCGGCGTCGGCCTCGCGGCGCTCGTGATGCCTTTCGTCGCCGTCGAGCTCGACCTGTTCGCGGGCGGCGAAGAGGACGCCGAGGCGCTCGGCGTGAACACGCTGCGGGTCAAGCTGCTCGCCCTGTCGGCCGCGGCGCTCGCCGCGGCGTCGGCGGTCGCGGCGGCGGGCCAGATCGCCTTCGTGGGGCTCGTCGTGCCGCACCTCGTCCGGCTCCTCACGGGGACGTCCCATCGCTCGCTCCTGCCCCTGTCCCTGATCGGGGGCGCGGTCTTTCTGCTCGGCGCCGACCTGGCGCAACGCCTGCTGCTGGGAAGCGCGGCCCTGCGCCCCGGTGTGCTCATGTCGCTCGTCGGCGGGCCGTTCTTCCTCCTGCTGCTGCTGACGATGCGCAAGGAGATGCGGACGTGGTGAAGCTCGTCGAGACGCAGGACCTGTCGTTCGCCTACCCTGGGCCGATCGTCGGCGTCGACGGGCTCGACTTCGTCGCCGACGCGGGCGAACTCGTCGCCGTGCTGGGGCCGAACGGGGCGGGGAAGAGCACGCTGCTCAAGCTCCTCGCGGGACTCCTCACGCCCACCTCGGGCAGCGTGCGACTCGGCGGGACGCCGCTCGGCGAGCTGAAGTCGCGCGAGCGCGCGCGTCGCGTCGCCGTCGTGCCCCAGTCCCTGACCGCCCTGCCGGACGTCACGGTCGAGACGTTCGTGCGCTACGGGCGCTACGCCCACCAGACCTTCCTCGCGCGTCCGTCGCGGTCCGACCACGATGCCGTGGAGCGCGCGCTCATCGAGGCGGACGCCGCGGACCTCGCCGCCCGCCCGCTCGCGGAGCTCTCGGGCGGGCAGCGCCAGCGCGCGCTCGTCGCGCGCGCTCTGGCGCAGGAGGCGGAGCTGCTGCTCATCGACGAGCCGACCAACGCTCTCGACCCCGAACACCAGGTGCTCGTCTTCGAGTTGATCGCGAAGCTCGCGCGCGAAGGCCGCTGCGCGATCGTCGTCACGCACGAGCTGAACCTCGCGAGCCAGTTCGCCACTCGCATCGTGCTCCTCGACGAGGGCCGAGGCGTCGCCGACGGCGACGTCGCGCACGTCCTGTCGCGCGAGGTGCTCGAGCCCGTCTACGGCACGAACCTGCGTTACGGCACGTTTCCGGCCCCGGGTGGCGACGGGGAGCGCCCGTTCATCGTGCCGTGGCTGAACCGCTCCGACGAGTAACCGAGAGCCCCTCTAGCGTCCGGAGCCAGGACAGAATCCGCCGGCACTCTAGCTGCCGTGCGGAGCGAAGCACCGCACGGCAGCTAGAGTGCCGGCGGATTCTGTCCTGGCTCCGGACTACATCAATAGGGTGGTGTGCTTTGCCCCGAACAGGCTCTTGAGCCGCCCCATCACATTGGAGTGGATCTGGCACACGCGGCTCTCCGTGAGCGCGAGCATCTCGCCGATCTCGCGCATCGTGTGGCCGACCTGGTAGTACTGCTCGATGATGAAGCGCTCCTTGTGCGTCAGTGAGCGCGTGATGTAGCGCATCATGTCGCGGCGGTGCAGCTCGCCGATCGGGTCGATCGACTTCTTGTCCTCGAGGACGTCGACCTTCTCCATCGAGTTGTCGTCGTCGCGGTCCTCCCACTTGTCGGAGAGGGAGTACATCGCCTTGGCGGAGGCGCTCGTGATCTCCTTGCTGAGCTCCGCGTGGTCCATCTCGAGCGTCTTCGCGAGCTCGGCGTGGGTGGGTTCGCGACCGTACTCGCCCGTGAGCCGTTGCAGCGCCTTCTCGATGCGGCCGGCCTTCAGACGCACGAGGCGCGGGACCCAGTCCTGGGAGCGGAGCTGGTCGAGGATCGAGCCGCGGATCCGGGTCGTGCAGTAGGTCTTGAACTTGATGCCGCGGCTGGGATCGAAGCCGCGGATCGCGTCCATGAGGCCGAACAATCCGGCGCTGATCAGGTCGTCGAGCTCGATGGACTTGGGCAACGTCTGGAGCAGGCGCTCCGCGATGTACTTCACGAGCGGGTAGTGCCGCTCCATGAGGATGTTGCGGATCCGCTCGAGCTTCTCGTTCTGCTTGGGACCCCCGCGGCGGGCGGTCTGGTAGTGGGCCCAGATCTCCTCCGTCGGGAGCTCGTCGATGTCGAGCTTCGGCTTCTTCCTGGCCGACTTCGTGGCCTTCTTGGCGACTTTCTTGCACAAGGGCTTCGGCGCGGCCTTCGCCCGCGCGGTTGCGGACTTCTTGCCGACGCTCGCCGACTTGGCTTTGGTTTTCTTGGTCATCGCGCGGTGAGGCCTCTCTCGGTCCCTCGTATCAGAACTTCATGAGGGAGTGAACAGGCAAGTCTCCCAAGCGCTCCCGACCCTTGAGGAACGTGAGCTCGAGGACGAGCACGCAGGCGACCGGAACGGCCCCGATTTCCCGTACGAGCTTGGCGGCTGCCTCCATCGTGCCCCCCGTGGCGAGCAGGTCGTCCACGATCAGGACGCCTTGACCTTCCGTGACGGCATCCGTGTGGATCTCGAGCGTGTCCGTCCCGTACTCGAGCTCGTAGGACTGCGAAGCCGTCTTCCAGGGCAGCTTGCCGGGCTTGCGGATGGGGACGAAGCCTTTTCCAACGTGGAGGGCGAGCGCCGTGCCGAAGATGAACCCACGCGACTCGATCCCGCACACGATCTCGTACGAGTGTGGGTCGACCAGCCGGGCGAGGGTCTCGATCGACTCGCGCAACCCCTCCGCGCTCTGCAGGAGCGGCGTGATGTCTTTGAACACGATCCCCGGCTTGGGGAAATCGGGCACGTCTCGAATGTACTGCTCGATCGGAGGCATCCTGTGGCGGCTCGGAAACCGCGTGCGAGACGCGGTGCTGGGGAAAAGGCGCCGTCGAAGGTCTTCGGACGCCTTCACCGACAGCTTGATCGAGTCTCTACATTTCCTCGGGCGCGTCCAAGCCGAGGATAGCTAAGCCGTTATGTAACAGTATCTTAGACGATCTCACCAGCTGCGCCCGCGCCGCCGTGAGCGCCGGTTCCCCACCGAGCACGCGGCTCTTCACGTACCACGCGTTGAGCTCGCGGCAGAGGGCGAGGAGGTAGCTCGTGAGCTCCGAGGGCTCGGCGTGGGCGGCAGCCGACGTCAGAACCTCGGGGTAGCGGCCCAGCCGGACGAGGATCGGGGCCGCGTCTTCGAGGAGCGCCCAGTCCGGCTCCGCCTCGCCCTCGCCCGCGGCGGCGACCTTGCGCAGGATCGACGCGAGGCGCGCGTGCGTGTACTGGACGTAGGGTCCGGTCTCACCTTCGAAGGACAGCACCTCCTCCCACACGAACTCGACGTCCTTGACGCGCTCGCGCTTCAGGTCGTTGAAGACGACGGCTCCGATCCCGACCTGCCTGGCCACCTCGTCCGAATCGGCGAGGCCGGGGTTCTTCTCGGCGATGATCTTCGCGGCCTCCTCGACCGCGCGATCGAGCACGTCTTCCAGGAAGACGACGCGACCCTTGCGCGTGCTCATCTTGCCCTCGGGCAGCCGCATCATGCCGAAGTCGATGTGCTCCATCCGCGGCTCCCAGTCGAGACCCATGCGGCGCAACACGAGCTTCAATTGCTTGAAGTGCAGCCGCTGGTCCGAGCCGACGACGTAGAGCGCGCGGTGGAAGTGGTACTTCTCCCAGCGGTGGAAGGCCGCGGCGAGGTCGCGCGTGGCGTAGAGCGTCGTGCCGTCACCCTTGCGCAGGAGGCACGGCGGCAGGTTCTTCCCGAACTCCGAGAGGTCGACCACGAGCGCGCCCTCCGACTCCTCGGTGATCCCCGCCTCCACGATGCGGTCCACCGTCTCGTCGAGGTACGGCTCGTAGTAGGACTCGCCGCGCACGAGGTCGAACTTCACGTTGAGCCGCGAGTAGATCTTGTCGAACTCCTCCATGGAGAGCTCGGTGAGGTGCCGCCACGTCGCGCGGACCTTTCCGTCCTCGCCACTCTCGAGCTCCTGGAAGGCCGCACGGGCGGCGGCGGGGAGTGACGGATCCCCCTCCTCCTCCTCGTGATAGCGCACGTACAGGGCGAGGAGCGACTTGATGGGCGCTCTCTCGAGGTCGACCGTGTCACCCCAGCGATCGACCGCGGCGACGAGCTTGCCGAACTGGCTGCCCCAGTCGCCGATGTGGTTGATGCCGATCGTCTCGTAGCCGAGCACGTCGTGCAGGCGCTGGATCGCGGCGCCGATCACGGTCGAGCGCAGGTGCCCGACGGACATCGGCTTGGCGATGTTGGGCGAGGAGAGGTCGACGACGATCGTCTTGCCCCGGCCTTCGTCCGAGGACCCGTACGCATCTCCCTGCGCCAGGATGCCCTCGATGACGGTGCGCGCGAGGAGCGCGCGGTCGACGCGGAAGTTCAGGTAGGGGCCCGTGGCGACGGCTTCGATGCCGGAGAGCCGCGCGTCGAGCGACCCCACCAGCT
>SMVQ01000148.1 GCA_004357655.1 Planctomycetota bacterium | reverse complement strand
GTTCCTCGAACTGGCCGCGGTACTTCGTGCCGGCGACCATGAGCGCGAGGTCGAGCACGACGATGCGTTTGCCGCGCAGGATCTCGGGCACGGTGTTGTCCACGATCTGCTGGGCGAGGCCCTCGACGATCGCCGTCTTGCCCACGCCGGGCTCGCCGAGGAGCACGGGGTTGTTCTTCGTGCGCCGCGACAGGATCTGGATGACGCGCTCGATCTCGGGCTCACGGCCGATGACGACGTCCAGCTTGCCCTCCGCGGCGAGCTCGGTCAGGTCGCGGCCGAACGAGTCGAGAGCCGGGGTCTTGCTCTTCGAGGCGGCGGAGCCGGAGGACTCCTCCGTGAGCGTCGCGTCGTCGTCATCGTCGTCGGAGGTGTCCGCGCCCAGGAAGTCGAGGACCTCCTCGCGCACGTCCTCGAGCTTGACGCCGAGGTTCATGAGGACCTGGGCCGCGATGCCCTCGTTCTCCTTGATGAGCCCCAGGAGCAGGTGCTCGGTCCCGATGTAGTTGTGGCCGAGGTTGCTCGCCTCCTCGCCGGAGAGCTCGAGCACCTTCTTGGCGCGCGGGGTGAAGGGCAACTGGCCCATCATCACCTTCGAGGTGTTCGCCTGGACGACGCGCTCGACCTCCATCCGGATCTTGTTGAGCTCGATGTCCATGTTCTTGAGGACGTTCGAGGCGACGCCACTGCCCTCCTGGACGAGCCCGAGCAGGATGTGCTCCGTCCCGATGTACTCGTGGTTGAGCCGCAACGCCTCCTGCCGGCCAATGTGCATGACCTTCTTGGCGCGATCCGTGAACCGATCGAACATGATCTCCTCTGTAGAGCTTCCGGAGGTGTCAGTGGGGCTCGGACTGGGGGGCCGCCGAGAGTCGGAGGCCGGAACCCTTCTAGGTATCTATCTTTCGGCCTTCAAGGGGCCCGGGGTTTACCGCTGCCTCGGGCACGGTCGTCCGCCCGAGCCGCCCGGGTCTCCCCAGGGTAGAGAGTCTACCCATGGAGGGGGGCTGGAGGGTCTGTTTCGCTGGTCTTGTGGCCGGGCCCGCGCAGCCCGGTTCGATCCCGGAATTGCACGCCGTCGTCACAGGGGCTCGGCCGGGGCGGCCTGTTCGGTCTCGAGCTGCTTCAGCTCGTCCCGGAGCGTGGCGGCCTGCTCGTAGGCCTCCTCCTGGATCGCGTGCTCGAGCTCGTCCTTGAGGTCGGTGATGCGCTGCATCCGCAGCATCTCGGTCTCGCCGATCCCCGGGAGCCGGCCCCTGTGCTCGCGGGCACCGTGCATGCGCTCGAGCTGCTCACCCAGGAAATCCTTGAAGAGTTCGTAATCCTTGGGACAGCCGAGCCGGCCGCGACGTCGGAACTCGTCGAGCGTCATGTGGCACTCGGGGCACTCGAGCGAGGGCCGCTTGCGCACCTGCTGCGCGGAGACCTTGAGGATCTTCCAGATGTCGGCCGCCATCGACGAAGCATCGCCGACCGCCTCGCGCGGCAGCTTGAGGGCCTGGGCGCAGACGGGGCAGAGATGCTGCTCGGAGACCGTCGCCCCGGATCCCCCGGGATCGGCGGCTTCGAGGAGCTCGGTGACGTGGACGGTGGCGTCGTTCTTCTGGCAGGTGTCGCAGATCATGGCTGGGTGCGCGGTCTGCTGGCGGCTGACGATCGATGCTTGTAGGCCAAGGTTCAACTATCGTCAATCGCAGTCTTCCCGTGAAGCCCGCAGACCGTATCAGGGCTCGTCAGGGGCCCGCGGGGTCCTCGAAGGCCCCCATGGCCCGCGCCAGGAGCGCCTCGGTGACCTTGTGGCGCACGAGGAGCTCCCGCATCTCCTCCGTTCCCGCGCCGTGGCAGGCGTGGAGCAGCGCCAGGCTCCCGCCCCCCGCGGGCAGTCGGCCCAGGAACGCCAGGAGCCGCTCGTCCGGTGGGATGAGCCGCGGCGCCGGGGGCGTCGGGTCGGCCGTCCGCCCCGCGAGCGCGGCGCGCGCCCGGGCCGCCCCGAGACCCGAGTCGCCGGCGAGCGCGGGCGCGACCTCCAGGCAGGCGAGGAAGAGCTGGCCCGGGCCGATCGAGTCCTCGCGCGCACGGGCGGACGCCTTGTTCGCGTTCGAGAGCGCCCGCTTGCCAGCCGTCGAGAAGTGCTTGAAGAGCGGACCCGACGCGGCGACGAGCCCCTGCCCCGGCTGCGCGCTCAAGCGCTCCTCGCCGTAGCCGGCCTCCGCGAACGCCGCGCGCACATCTTCGGGGAGGTGGCGCGCCGAGTGCAGGAGCAACACGGCCTCGGTCACCTCGTCGGCGCCGCGCTCCGCCGCATCGTCGCGCGCGCCGACCAGGGCTTCGAAGGCGCGTGGCGAGAAGGGCAGGGTGGACGCCGAGCTGACGACCATCACGCCGGGCGAGAGCGCGAGCAGCTCGACGGAGAGCGTCTCGGGATCGGCGAACGCGTGCAGCACGGCCTGGCTCGCTGCGCACTCCTCGTCCTCCATCACGGCCCCGACGAGGTGCTCCAGCGTGACCTCGTCCGCGTGCAGGCGGAGCGCGCGCTGACCCGCGCGCTCGAGCAGCACGCCGACGTGGGCATGGAGGCGCGCTATCGCGCGCGCGAGACCGGGGGCTTCTGTGTCGAGGGACATGGGTGGGCTGCCCAGTCTTCTGGAGAGTCTGGGAGGGCGAGTTCCTCAGCAGAGAAAGCCTTGCGCGAACCGTGCCGGATGTGTGGCACGTTCACTACGTGGTGCTCGTCGTCGACAGTGAACAGGATGCGGTAGTTGGCGAACATCAGTTGGCGCAGCCCGATGCGAAGCCTCGGCTCCTCGGGAGCGTGAGCGCAGCGGCGCGGAAACCTCGCAAGGCTCGCCACCGCGTCGAAGGCACTTGCCACCCAACGATCAGCAGCTAGCGGTGCTTCGCGCGCGATGTACGCATAGATTTCCTCAACGTCCCTCAGTGCCCGTGGCGCCAGGCGCGTCCGGTAGTGGGTACTTCGCTCGGAATCGCCGCTTGAACTCATCGAGCGACATTCCCTCACCGCGCTCGATGGAGTCAAGACCTTCTCGAATGCCGATGATGGTATCCATCTGGTCAGCGAGCTCGAGCATGCGCTGGTAGGCGTCGGCGTCCTGGACGACGATAGCCGCCTTGCCATGCACCGTGAGCACTTCGGCTCGCCCGGTCTCACGGAGCCGTCCGACGGCATCGCGGTGGTTCCGGAGGAACTCGGTCAGTGGATGGATGTCTTCAGGCCGAATGGCGTGGACTTGCTGCGGCATGGCGGAACCTCGCACGGATCAGGTTTGAATCATACTCTAATCAAATTTTGAGCATACAATACTCATATTGCCTGCCGCCCTTCCCCACGCACTCCACGCGGGGTCGGGTAGGCCCCTCACGCACGCCGTGTGACGAGCGCCCGGAACTCGAGCGCCCGCTCGCGGAAGTTCGCGTAGGCGTCGAAGCTGGCGCACGCCGGTGAGAACAGGATGCAGCCCCCTGGCGGCGTGTGCTCGTACGCGAGCGCCACGGCCTCCGCCAGGGTGGCCGCCCCGTGGACGGCCACCGATTCCGCCGTGAACGCGCCGGCGAGCAGCTCGCGGGCTGCGCCGAACGGGATCGCGCGGACCTCGCGGCGCCGCGCGACCCGCGCGAGGTCGTCGAGGGGGAGGTCGCGTTTGGCCTGGCCGCCGCAGAGGAGCGTGCACGGGCGTCCGAGGGCCTCGAGGGCGGCGATGGTCGAGTCCGGGGTCGTCGACACGCCGTTGTCGACCACGCGCCGGCCGTCCAGGTCACCGAGCTCCTCCAAGCGGTGGGGGAGGCCCTTCAGGCCCTCGATCGCGGCCGCGAGTGAATCGGGCGTGGCGCCCAGGGTCCGCGCGATTCCGAGCGCGAGGGCTGCGTTGGCGCGCTGGAACTCGCCCGCGAGGGGCAGGCCGGCCAGGCTGGCGAGGCGCTCCTCGCCCAGGCTGACGACGCCGCCTTCGAATTCCAGCGCGAGCTCCCGGGGCCCTGCTTCGGTCGCGCTCCGGGCTCGCGATCCGTGCCGGACGATCCGCGCCCCGGCCGGTACGCCCGCGTCGAAGCGCGCATCGCCCGCGGGCAGGAACGCGACGCCGTCCGGCGCGAGCAGCTCGAGGATGCGCGCCTTCGCGGCCGCGTAGGCCGCGCGCGTGCCGTGCCGCTCCAGGTGGTCGGCGAGCACGTTCGTGAGCGCCGCCGCGCGCACGTCGGGGCCCGGCCCGACGGCGTGCGGGTCGCGCGCCGGCTCGGGCAGGGCCTCGAGCTGGTACGAGGAGATCTCGACCACGGCGATGTCCGACGCGCGCATGCCCTCCACGACGTCGAGCAACGAGGCGCCGATGTTCCCGCCCAGGTGGACGCGCTCCGGCAGGTCCGCCAGGAACTGCGCCAGGAAGTGGCACGTCGAGCTCTTGCCCTGGGTCCCGGAGACGAGCGCGATCCGCGCCGGGCAGTGTTGCAGGAAGAGCGCCATCTCCGACGTGATCACCGTACCGGCGGCGTGCGCCGCCGCGAGGTAGGGGCTCGACGGGGGCACGGCGGGATTGGCGACGACGACCTCGGCGGCCGTGAAGTCTTCCGTCCGGTGACGGCCGAGCACGCGGTGCGCGTCGATGCCGTCCATGCTGGCGAGCGTCGGGGCGAGCGCCTCCGCGGAACGCAGGTCCGTCACCGTGATCCGTGCCCCGCGCCGCGCGAGCCAGCGCACCGTCGCCGCGCCGCCTCCGAACAGGCCGAGGCCCATGACCGTGACCGGGACGCCGGACAGGTCGAGCGGCGCGTGGGCGGTGAGCGCCGTGCGGGCGGCCGTCACGGCTCGCTTCCGTCCCCGTCGTCGTCTTCGCGACCGGGTTCGCCCTCGTCGGCTGTGACGTCGCCTGTGATGCCGGGGGTCGACCGCCGCAGCGCATCGGCACGCTCGAGCAATGCGTCGATGTCGGTCGGCACCACCGCGATCACGTCGGGGACCAGCTCGACGAAAAGCTCGTGCCGGTCCTCCGTCCCGACTGGAAAGAGCACCTCCGTCAGGAGGTCGACCGGGAAGCGCGCGTGCCACGGTGCCGCGATCTCCACCGGCTGCGACCAGGTCTTGTAGCCCGCGAGGTAGAGCGAGATGCGGCGCGTGCCGTAGAAGGTGAACTCGTACTCGAGCGGCGTCTGTCCGATGATCTCCTCGTCGAGCCGCACGATCGCGCCCGCGGGCTCGGAGTCGACCGCGAGCACCCGGTTCGCGGCGCAGGCGGTGAAGCCCACGAGCGCGAGGCCCATGAGCGCGCGGGCCGGGCGGCCCGTTCCGACGGAGACCGAGCGGTGGCTCGATCCGGAACCGTGGTATTCAGATCCTGGCGCGGTCATCCGCGAGCGGGGCTGTCGGCGGTGGCGGAGAGGGGGGGATTCGAACCCCCGGACCCCGTGAGAGGTCACTACATTAGCAATGTAGCGCATTCGGCCGCTCTGCCACCTCTCCGCGGCGGACGGGCGGGAAGATACTCCGGCCCGGCCCCCGCGGCAAGGACCACCGCAACCTGCCCGTCCGGGCCGGAATTCCGCCGTTCCCCCTTCCTTCGCGCCTCGATCCGGAATCCAATCCATCCTATTCCGTAGTGGACGCCTCGCGATGTCCTCGGCCCATCCCACACCCAGCCGCGCAGCCAGGCGCCAGGCCACCTTCCAATTGTGGCTCGCGAACGTGCTCATCGGCACGCTCGTCGGAACACTGTGGCTCGTCCACACCCCGGACGGACTCTCGCCGTGGCTGTGGCTGTACCTGCCGTTCGCGCTCGTCTCGAGCGTCGCCACGCTGGCCATCTTCCCGGGAGTGCTCTTCGCGCTCGCGCACAAGCTGGCGACCTGGCGGCTCGCCGGGTGGCTGCAGGCCTTCGCCGGAGCCGTGTTCCTGGGCGGGCTCTACACCGACACGATCATCTACCGGCTCCTGGGCTACCACTTCAACGGCGCCGTCCTGAACGTGATCGCGACGCCCGGGTCCCGGGACGCCGTGCACCTCGGCTTCCGCGTATGGGGCCTCGTCGCCGCGAGCATGGTGCTGTTCACGGCCGTGCAGTACGGCTTCTGGCGCGTGTGCCTGCGGCGCGCCCTGGTCCGCGAGCGGGAAGGGCGCAAGCCGCCGCTCGTCGTGCGCCCGCGCTTCGTCTTCATGGCGTTCCTCCTGCCCGTGGTCCTCGTCGAGAAGAGCGTCTACGCCGCGGCCGACATCACGAACGACCGCGAGCTCAAGTTCATGAGTCGCCCCCTGCCGATCTACCCGCAGGCGCGGCTCTCGCGGCTCCTCGATCCTGACGGCGAGCCGTCGGTCCCCCGGCTCGCCATCCTGCCGCCGGACGCCCGCCTCGCGTACCCCATCGCGCCGCCCCGCGTCGATCCGGACGGGCCGCGGCCGAACCTGTTCCTGCTGGTCGTCGACTCGTGGCGCAGGGACGCGTTCACGCCGGACCTCACGCCGAACCTCGTCGCTTTCGCCGCGGACGCGCGCGTCTTCACGGACCACATCTCCGGCGGAAACGGCACACGCTACGGCCTGTTCTCCCTCCTGTACGGTCTGCACGGCTCGTATTGGGCCGCGATGCTGGAGGCGCGCCGCCCACCGGTGCTGCTCACGACGCTCGCGGAGCTGGGGTACGAGATGCGCGTCTTCTCGAGCGCATCGATGAACTTTCCCGAGTTCCGCGCCACGGCCTGGGTCGATTTCGAGGCGGCTGTCATCGACGGCGAGGGCGGTGAGTTCGCTTCCAAGATCTCGAGCGAGCGCGACGTGCAGGTGGCGGGCTTCGTCGAGGATTGGCTCGCCGAGCGACAGGCGCGCGCTACGAAGCAGCCGTTCTTCTGCTTCGTGCTGCTCGATTCCCCGCACCAGCCCTACTTCAACCCCGGGGGCCCGCACCACCCGGTGATCGAGAAGCTCGACTACATCGAGCTGGCCACGACCACGGATCAGGGCCTCGTCGAGCGCGTCCGCAACTCCTACCTCAACTCGGTCATGCACGCGGACCGCGTGGCGGGCCGTATCCTCTCCGCGCTCGAGGCGGCGGGTGAGCTGGACGACACGGTCGTGCTCGTCACCGGTGACCACGGCGAGGAGTTCCAGGAGAACGGGTACTGGGGCCACACGAGCAACTTCTCGCCGGAGCAACTCGACGTCCCGTTCCTCATGCGCGGTCCCGGCATCGCCGCGGGCACAGAGTCGCGGCCCACCTCCCACCTGGACGTGTCGGGCAGCCTGCTCGAGCTGCTCGGCGCCGACCCCGCGCAGCGCGCGGACTACACGCTCGGTGAGAGCCTGTTCGCCCCGCCCGCGGAGCGTTGCCGCGTCGTCGCCGGCTGGGCGTACCTCGGCCTGCTCACCGGGTCGGGGATCTTCCAGGTGCCCCTGGAGCAGACGGGCGACGAGCTCGAGGTCTTCGGCCCGGGCTGGCGGAGGCTCCCGGACGTGGAGGAGCGCTGCCGCGCCGAGCTCACCGAGCTCGAGCGCCTGGTCGACGAGTGTGGGCGGTTCCTGGCTCGACCCTGAAGGCGCGCGGCCGCGGTCCGGCCCTGTGCGCCGCCGGACACTCCTACTCGCGGTCCTCCTCGCCGCGGGGGCTTCGTTCCTCGTGCGCTCAGCGAATCACCTGCGCGTGGCGCGCGACCCGAGCCGGCCGGGGGCGGGTTGGATCGCGACGGACCCCGACAGCCTGTACCACATGCGGCGCCTCGACCGCGCGCTCGCCGGCGGACCCGTCGCCCCGCGCGACCCGCTCCTCGCTTTCCCGGAGCATGCGGCAGCGGGCGGCGCGCCGATCCCCTGGCCGCCGTACTACACGCTCGTCCTGCGCACGGTGCTCGCGCCGTTTGCACCCGCGGACCCGGCGCTCCGCCGTGCCTTCGTCGAAGAGCGCGTGGCGAGCGCCGCGGCGGTCTTCGCGACCCTGACCGCGGCGCTGGTCGCGCTCGCCGCCGGGCTCCTCGCCGGGCCGCGGGCCGCCGTGTTCGCCGGCGTGTACTACGCCTTCCAGTTCGGCGCGCTCCGCTACGGCATCGTCGGCAACGGCGACCACCACGCGTGGGTCGCGCTGCTGTTCGCCGCGCTGCTCTTCTCCGTGGGGCGGGCGCTCGGGCGCGACGCGCTCGCGAGCACGGCCGGGAGCTTCCGACGCGGGCTCGCCAGCGGCGTCCTCGCCGGGCTCCTGATCGGGTCATGGGTGGCG
This sequence comes from Planctomycetota bacterium, assembly GCA_004357655.1. Taxonomy (GTDB): domain Bacteria; phylum Planctomycetota; class UBA1135; order UBA1135; genus N075bin59. The sequence goes on along the minus strand of SMVQ01000148.1, from coordinate 632 downwards.
GGGCTGCTCTTCGTGATGATCGTGCAGCTCGCGCTCGGTTGGCGGATCGTCGCACTCGGGCGAGCGCCGGCGCGGGGGCTGGCGCCGTTCGGGCTGGCGTTCCACCTCGGCGCGGCGCTCGTCCTCGCGCCCGCGGTGCTCGCGAGCCCCTGGCTACCCGCGGCGCCCTTCTCCATCGTGAACCTGTCCGCGGCGCACCTGCTCGAGCTCGTCCTGGGCGCGCTCGTGTTCGTGCCGCTCACGGTGCTGCGCCGGCCCCGGGCGCTCGCGCTCTACCCGTGGCTCGTCGTGTTGGTGCTCGCGCTCGGAGCGCTCGCGCTCGCGCCGACGACCCTGGGCGAGGCCGTCCGCGCGGGCTTCGCCTGGGCCGGCGGGACCAATCGGTTCATGGGCTACATCACCGAGTCGCAGCCGCTGCTCGGGGGCGACGCGGGGAGCGCCCGGGCCCTGTTCAAGTTCCTCGGGTACGGCGTGCTCGGCCTGCCGGTCGCCTGGTTCTGCGCGTCGCGCGTCGCCTTCAGGCGTGAGCCCGGGCGTGATGGGGGGGGTGATGGGGGGGGTGATGATGCCAGCGGGGACGGCCGACTCCTGCCCTGGGTGATCGCCGCCCCCGTGCTCCTCGCCCTCGCGCT
>SMVQ01000147.1 GCA_004357655.1 Planctomycetota bacterium | reverse complement strand
CGGTGGTCGACTTGCGCGGCTCCCTTCTGGCGGCCAAGCGGGACGATCGGCCGGAGGTCGGCGACTACCTCTTCTACCCGCTCGGGACGCACTACACCGCGCGCGGCTCGTACGTGTGCTACGCGGAGATCATGAAGGCGCTGAGGGTTCAGTGGACGGAGCTCCCGTTCCTGGCGCCGACGGACTTCGAGACCGTGCTCAGCGACGAGCAGGGCGACTCGTGGGCCGAACGTCTCTATCTGGATGACCGCCTGCACCAGGACGATTGGAAGCTCATCGCCAGGGCGCCGGCCGTGAAGCGGAGGAAGATCGAGTTCGCCCGGATCGCCGAGCGCTTCGAACAGCCGGGGACCGACCTGCCGCGCGTGGTGCTGTTCCACGACTCGTACGCGTCCTGGATCAAGCCGGCCCTCGCCCGGAGCTGCGCGATCCTCGCCTGCTTCTGGCAGTACAACTTCGACCTCGCGCGGGTCGCGGAGGAGCGCCCCGACGTCGTCATCGACCTCATGGTCGAGCGAGTCCTCACTCAGCTCGACCCGCCGACGTTCATGCTCGACTCCGATGCGAGTCTTAGCGAGCGGTTCGAGGCGGCCGAGGTCGTGCTCTCCGTCGATCCACTGGCAGCCGGGGCACTGCCCGGTCCGCTCCGGCCGCGCGCCTTCCGACGGATCGAGAGCGGCGCTCAGCGCGGCCTCGCGATCCTACCGCGCGACCACTTCCGGCTCCTCGACCTGCCGCGCGTGCGCTACACCCCATTTCAGCGCGGATTGCTGCGACTGGACCTGACCGCGCCGGCGGAGACGACCCTGGAGGTCGTGTTCGAGCGGGAGTCGGGTCGGTTTCCGCGTGCCTTCCAGAAGCGCGTGCGCGTGCATCCCGGCCGCCAGGTGGTCGTGGTCCCGATCCGCCCCTCGAATCTGGGGGGAATACGGCTGGGCTGTGAGCTCACCGAGGGCACGTGGATCCTGCACCGGGCCGAGTTCCGGGAGGAGTGATGACGGGGAGCGGGGAGTGCTGCGTCGTGCGGCGCGCCCAGGGCAGGGGTCCGGGCGGGGAACTGCCGAAATCATTGCAGGTAGGACGGAGAGGTCGGTCGATCCGTAGGGGGCGACGGCTCCTGGAGGAGGGGCCGTCAGGGGGAGAGCCCCGTTTCTCGACGGAGCAGGAGCAGTGATGAAGTCGATTCAAGAGGATTATCTGGAGCAGCGCCCGGGGACCAGCGTGACCGTGGAGCTCGATTGGAACGCCCTGGAGCCGAGCATCGAGGTGATGCTGGAAATAGGCCCGGAGACCGCGGGCGGCGACTTCGAGGCCTGGGCGGAAGGGGCGGTCTACGGCGTCCGCTTCGCCCTCGAGAGCTCGAACGCTCTGCCCTGCGCCGCATGCATCCGCCAGATCCTGGGCGACTTCGAGACGACGAACGCGACGATCGTCGCGGCGGCCGCTGCGCACGCCATCTGGGAAGCCATCGATTTCGAGCCACAGCCCGACGTCATCGCGCGCATCGAGGGCGCGGTGCAACGCAGCAGGCAGGGCCCGCAAGACGGCGCGGTCGTCCCGTTCGAGAGCTGACCGGCGTCGACGCGGTGGTGCTCGCCTGACGGATCCAAGTCAGCGTGCACACGAAGCGACTTCCACGGCGACGGGCTCGAAGCGCGCCGCGACGGCGTCGTGGGCTTGGCGCGCGAGGCTCTTCCTGTCGCCGGCCACGATCGGCTCGTCCCCGAACGCGATCGTCGCGCGCACCGAGGGGAGTGCGAGGAACCGCGGGAGATGGCGCGCGAAGGGCTCGTTCGCCCACCAACAGACGGCGTCGCGCGCGGGGAGTGATCCAGCGGGCGTCTCGTACCGGAGCGTGGCGTACGAAACGGGCATCTCCGTCCGGATCGCGACCTCGAAGAGCGACGGCTTGAACGGCCGGACCTCCTCGCCCTTGGAGCTCGTACCCTCGGGGAACAGGATCACGCCGCGCCCGCTCGCGAGCGTGCGCTCGACCTCGCCGAGGACGCGCACGAGGTCGGATCGGCGCTCGCGGTCGACGAACAGCGTGCCCGTGGCGCGGGCCAGGAACCCGAGGACCGGCCAGCGGGCCACACCGGAGTTCGCGAGGAAGACCCCGTCGACGCACGCGAGCAGTACGACGACGTCGACGTAGGAGAGGTGATTCACGACGAGGAAGAACGGGGGCGCGGGCGGTTTGCCGAGCATCCCGATCCGGATGTTCACGATCCACGCGATGCCCCGCGCCCAGGCGCGCACGAAGCAGCGATGGGTTCGCGCGCTCCACTTCTTCATGGAGAGCAGACCGAGGGGGCGCGTGAGGACCCAGCCCGTGAACACGACGAGCGTGAGCACGGAGAGGGCGGCGAGCCGGAGCACGATGCGGGCGGAGACCATGGCGCGAGCGCGTATTCTAGCCCCGTTTTTTTCCGCTCAGCCATGGCCCGCCGCGCCTGCAGGCCGCCCTCTCCGCCAGGCCAGCGCAGGTCTTCATGAAGAGTCCCGACGAGTGTCCTCGAGCGGCTGGTTTTCGCGCCCCGTCGCCCCGCGTGGTACCATTCACCCGTGATGACGACGCGCTCCCAGCGATGGTGGTGGTGGCTCGGACCCGGGGATGCCCCGGTGGCCGGGTAGCCGCTCGCGCGCCCTCCCGACCCCCTGAGACGCCCCGGGCCTCCTACGCATGCGAAGGAGGCCGTTTTTTTGTCCCGACCGATCGGTTCCAATCCCTCCAGAGCAGCCGTGCAAGCACCCATTCAACGCTCGACCCCCAGCGACGCCGAACGCTATCGGCTCGCGTGGGCGGAATTCCCGGCCGACCTGACGTCGCCCGTTCGCTTGCTGCTGATCCTGCGGGCGGCGGGGCGCCACGCGTGCCTGCTCGAGTCGGCCGAGGGACCCGAGCGCCTCGCGCGCTACTCCTTCATCGGTATCGATCCGGTCGCCCGCCTGCGCGGCGGAACGAGCGAGTCGCTCGTGAGCACGAACGCCGGGACCGAGGTCATCGCGGGCCCCAGCCACGAGGTCCTGCGCGAGCTCGCGCGGCGCCACGCGTGTCCCGCGCCGCCGCCGGGGCTGCCGCCCTTCACCGGCGGGTGGATCGGCTGGTTCTCGTACGAGTGGGCGGCGACGCTCGAGCCGCGCGTCCCGATCGCCGCGGACGATCCCTGGGGCGTGCCCGAGGCGACCTTCGATCTCTACCACGACCTCGTCGCTTTCGATCACGCGGGGCAGAAGCTGTACGTCCTCTGCGCCGCGCCCACGGGGGCGCCGGGCTACGCGGCCGCGATGGAGCGCGTGGACGCCATCTCGTCCGACTTCGGCGGCCTCGTGGAGAGCGGCGCGTTCCGGCTCGTGGGGGACGGCCCGCTCGCGCGCACGTCGAAGGCGAAGTTCCTCGAGAGCGTGGAGCGCCTGCGCGACGCCATCCGCGAGGGCGAAATTTTCCAGGCCGTGCTCTCGCAGCGCTTCGAGCAGCGATTCCAGGGCGACCCCTTCACGCTCTACCGCGTCCTGCGCCTCACGAACCCCTCGCCGCACATGTTCTTCTTCGAGGCGGACGGTCTGACGCTCGTCGGCTCGTCGCCCGAGCGGCTCGTCTCGGTCGTGGGCGGTCGCGTCCAGGTCGTGCCCATCGCCGGCACGCGCCCGCGCGGCGCGGACGCCGACCAGGACGACCGCCTGGGCGCGGAGCTCAAGGGGGACATCAAGGAGCGGGCCGAGCACGACATGCTGGTCGACCTCGCGCGCAACGACCTGGGGCGCATCGCGCGGCTGGGGACGGTCGCGCTCAAGGAGCACGCGACGCTCGAGAAGTTCGCGCGGGTGCAGCACCTCGTCTCGCGTGTCGAGTGCGAGCTCGCGAGCCCCTTCGACGCGGTCGACGCCCTCGCCGCGTGCTTCCCCGCCGGCACCGTCAGCGGCGCCCCCAAGATCCGCGCCATGGAGTTGCTCGCGGAGATCGAGGGCGAGACGCGCGGCCCTTACGCCGGCGCGTTCGGCTACCTCGACGGCGCGGGCAACCTCGACATGTGCATCGCCATCCGCACGCTCGCGGTGCGCGACGACGTCATTCACCTCCAGGCGGGCGCGGGGATCGTCTTCGACTCCGTGGCGGAGAACGAATACAAGGAGACGCTGCACAAGTCCCAGGCGCTGTTCGAAGCCGTGCGCCTCGCGGCGTCCGACGCTTTCCAACCGGCGAGCGACCAGCTCGCGGCGACCCTCACGGACGTCCGGCCATGATCCTGCTCGTCGACAACTACGACTCGTTCACCTACAACCTCTACCAGGCGGTGGCAGGGCTCGGCATCGAGGTCGTCGTGCACCGCAACGACGCGCTCTCCGTGGACGAGATGCTGGCGCTCTCGCCGACGGCGGTGATCCTCTCCCCGGGTCCGGGCCGCCCGGCGGGCGCGGGCCACTGCCTCGCGCTCATCAAAGCGCTGCCTGCAGACATGCCGTTGCTCGGCGTGTGCCTCGGGCACCAGGCGCTCGTCGAACACTGCGGCGGTGAGCTCGAGCTCGATGCCCAACCCACGCACGGGAAAGCGTCGCTCGTGCACCACGATGGCGGCGAACTCTTCGCGGGTCTCCCGAACCCGTTCCCGGCGGCGCGCTACCACTCGCTGCGCGCCGTGCGCGACAGGCTGCCCGAGTGCCTGCGCCTCACCGCGTGGACCGAGGACGGCGCCGTGATGGCCGTGGAGCACACGTCCGCGCCGCTGTTCGGCGTCCAGTTCCATCCCGAGTCGATCCTCACGCCGCAAGGCGAGCGGCTGCTCACGAATTTTCTCGCCGCCGCGGGCGAGGTGCTGGCGACGCGATGAATGTCGCCGAGGCGCTGGCGGCGACGCTCGCGGGCGAGACGCTCTCCCGCCCCGACGCGCGCGCCGTGTTCGCCGAGGCGCTCACCGAGGAGACCGATCCGGTCCTGCTCGGCGGCCTGCTCGTGGCGCTCGCCCAGCGCGGCGAGACCGCCGACGAGATCACCGGCGCGGCCGAGGCGCTGCGCGCCGCCGCGGTCCCGTTCGGACGCGACGCCGGGGACGCGATCGACACCTGCGGCACGGGTGGGGACGGGCTGGGCTCGTTCAACGTCAGCACGGCGGCCGCGATCGTCGCGTGCGCCGCCGGAGCGCGCGTCCTGAAGCACGGCAACCGCAGCGTGTCGTCGAAGTGCGGGAGCGCGGACGTCCTGGAGGGCGCCGGCGTGTCGCTCGAGCTCGACGCCGCCGGCGCCGCGGAGGTGTACGACCGCGTGGGCATCACGTTCCTCTTCGCGCCGGCGTTCCATCCCGCCATGCGGTTCGCCGCGCCCGTGCGCAAGGCGCTCGGCGTGCGCACGATCTTCAACCTGCTCGGCCCGCTCTGCAATCCGGCGCGCGTGCGGCGGCAGCTGCTCGGGGTGAGCGACAAGGGGCGCGTGGCCGATTTCGCGACGGCGCTCGCGGGGCTCGGGCACGAGCGCGCGTACGTCGTGCACGGCGCGGGCGGCGCGGACGAGCTGACGCTGGCCGGAGCGAACACGGTGGCGTGCGTCGGCGACGCGCCGGAGGTCTCGTTCGACGCGGAGGCGCTCGGACTCGCGACCGCGCCCGTCGCGGCCCTCGCCGGCGGCGACGCCGCCGAGAACCTGCGCCTCATGGGTGGCGCCTTCGCGGGCGAGCCCGGACCGATCCTCGATTCCGTGCTGCAGAACGCCGCGGCCGCGCTCGTCGTCGCCGGCATCGCGAGCTCGGGCGCGAACGGCGTCGAGCGCGGGCGCGAGGCGGTCGCGAGCGGCGCCGCGGCGCGCAAGCTCGCGGACTGGGCCGCGGCGACACGGCGCGTCCGGCGCGCGGGCGGTGCAGCGTGAAGACGGGCACGCGCCTCGACCCGATCCTCGCGGACGTGCGCCGGCGGGCGGACGAGCGCCGCCGCACGCGACCCGTCGCCGCGCTCAGGCGCGAGACGACGCCCGACCCCGCGCGCCGGGCGCGCTTCGTCGACGCGCTGTCCGCGCCCGGACTCGGCTTCATCGCGGAGTGCAAGCGTCGCTCGCCCTCGGCGGGCCGGCTCTCGGACGAGGTCGACCTCGGCGAGCGCGCGTTGGCCTACGCGCGCGGTGGCGCCGTGGCGCTCTCCATCCTCACCGAGCAGGACCACTTCGCCGGCAGCCCGGAGGACCTCGCGCGCGTCGCAGCGGCGGGCCTGCCGCGCCTGCGCAAGGACTTCGTGCTCGACGAGGGCATGGTGCTCGAGAGCCTCGCCATGGGCGCCGACGCGATTCTCCTGCTGGCCGTGTGCCTGCCCGACCCGCAACTCGCCGAGCTGCGCGCGCTCGCCGCCGAGCTGGGGCTCGCGGTGCTGCTCGAGGTGCACGACGAGCGCGAGCTCGAGCGCGCGCTGGAAGTGGCGCCCGAGTGCATCGGCGTGAACGCGCGCGACCTCACCACCTTCGCGGTCGACCTCGCGACGACCGAACGCATGCTGCCGCTCGTCCCGGCCGGGCAACTGCGGATCGCGGAGAGCGGGATCCGGACCGTGGACGACGCGCTGCGCGTACGCGCCGCCGGGGCGGACGGCGCGCTCGTCGGCGAGGCGCTCATGCGCGCGGGCGACCCCGAGAGGGCCCTGCGCGAGTGGCGGGAGGCGACCGGTGCCTGAGCCCTTCGCGATGCCGCGGGTCAAGGTGTGCGGGCTGACGCGGGCGGACGACGTGCAGAGCGCCGCTGCCGCCGGAGCGGATGCCGTCGGCTTCGTGCACCACGCGCCGTCGCCGCGCTCGATCGAGGCCGAGGCCGCCGCCGAGCTCGCCCGCCTCGTGCCGCCGGGGACGCTCGCGGTCGCGGTGATGGTCGACCCGACGCCCGAGGCGGCGCGCGCCTGGCTGGCTCGCGCGGGCGCGGGGGCCCTGCAGCTCTGTGGGGCGGAACAGCCCGAAGCCTGGCGCGGCTTCGAGCACCCGATCCTGCGCCGCGTCGCGGTGGGGGCCGGCGCCGAACGGGAGCTCGAGCGCTGGGCGGACGTCGCCGCGGGCTTCGTGCTCGATCACCCGGACGGGCCGGGCGGCACGGGTCGCGGCGTCGACTGGGAGCTCGCCGCACGGCTCGCCCGCGCGGCGCCGTGCCTGCTCGCCGGCGGCCTCGACGAGACCAACGTGGCAGCCGCGATCCGCGGCGTGCGCCCCGCGGGTGTCGACGCCTCGTCGCGGCTCGAGGAGCGGCCGGGCGCCAAGGCTCCCGAGCGCGTGCGGGCCTTCGTGACGCGGGCGCTCGCCGCCCTGGAGGAGGTCCACGCATGACGCCGACGCCCGACAGCCCGGCGACGTTTCGCGCCCCGACGCGCTTCGGCGACTTCGGCGGCGTGTTCGCGCCGGAGACGCTCATGGCGCCGCTGCAGGAGCTGGAGCGCGCGTGGCTCGAGCTGCGCGCGGACGCGTCGTTCACGGATGAGCTCGAGGGGCTGCTCGAACACTACGCCGGACGGCCGACGCCGCTCACCCACGTGCGCCGCTTCTCCGAGCGGATCGGCGTCGAGGTCTGGCTGAAGCGCGAGGACCTCCTGCACACGGGCGCGCACAAGCTGAACAACACGCTCGGGCAGTGCCTCCTGGCGCAGCGCATGGGCAAGCGGCGGATCCTCGCCGAGACGGGCGCGGGCCAGCACGGCGTGGCGACGGCGACCGCGTGCGCGCTGCTGGGGCTCGAGTGCACCGTCTACATGGGCGCCGTCGACGCCGCGCGCCAGCGCCCGAACCTCCTGCGCATGGAGCTGCTCGGCGCGCGCGTGCACATCGTCGAGCACGGCCAGCGCACGCTGAAGGACGCGATCAACGAGGCCCTGCGCGCCTGGGTCGGCGAGCCCGAGACCACGCACTACGTCCTCGGCAGCGTGCTCGGCCCGCACCCGTTCCCGTCGATGGTCGCCGACTTCCAGGAGGTGATCGGGCGCGAGGCGCGGGCGCAGGTGCTCGAGCGCCGGGGGGCGCTGCCCGACGTCGCCGTCGCTTGCGTGGGGGGCGGCAGCAACGCGATCGGTCTCTTCCGTGCCTTCGTGCCCGACGCGAGCGTCGCGCTCGTCGGCGTCGAGGCGGGCGGCGAGGGGCCGGCGACGGGCAAGCACGCCGCGCGCTTCGCGGGCGGCACGCCCGGGGTGCTGCACGGCTGCTACACGTGGCTGCTCCAGGACGCGGACGGCCAGATCGAGGACACGCACAGCGTGAGCGCGGGCCTCGACTATCCCGCCGTCGGACCCGAGCACGCCGCGCTTCGTGCGCGTGGCCGCGCGCGCTATGAATGGGCGGACGACGACGACGCGCTGCGCGGTTTCGAGGCCCTGGCCGAGCTCGAGGGCATCCTCGCGGCGCTCGAGAGCAGCCACGCGCTCGGCTGGGTGCTGCGCGAGTGCGAATCGCTGGCCGGTCAATGTGTACTGATCAATCTCTCGGGCCGCGGCGACAAGGACCTCGACACGATCGCGGCCCTGCGTGCGGAGCGCGGGCGATGAGCGCGAACCGGCTCGAGCGCACGATGACCGCGCTGTGCGCGCGCGGCGGGCGGGGCGTGCGCGGCGAGGCGCCCGACGCCCCGGGCCGCGGCGACAAGGCCCTCGACCCGGTCGCGGTCCCGCACGGGGAGCGTGGGCGATGAGCGCGAATCGGCTCGAGCGCACGATGACCGCGCTGCGCGCGCGCGGCGGGCGCGGCGTGGCGTCCGACGCCCCGGGCCACGGCGACAAGGCCCTCGACCCGGTCGCGGTCCCGCACGGGGAGCTCGGGCGATGAGCGCGAATCGGCTCGAGCGAGCGATGACCGCGCTGCGCGCGCGCGACGGGCGGGGCGTGGCGCCTTACGTTACGGCGGGGGACGGGGGCTACGCGACGACGCTCGCGGTGCTGCGCGCGCTCGAGGCGGCCGGCGCGACGTGCATCGAGCTCGGCCTGCCGTTCAGCGATCCGATCGCGGACGGGCCCGTCCTGCAGGCGGCCGCGGAGCGCGCGTTGCGCGGCGGGGCGAGCTTTGCCGGTGCGCTCGAGCTCATCCGCGCGTTCCGCAGCGGCGCGGACGGCGGGCAGCCGAGCGAGCTTCCGATCCTCGTCTTCTCGTACGCGAACCTGCTCCTGCGCCGCGGCTGGGACGAGACCGCGCGGCTCGTGGCGGACGCCGGTGGTGACGGCCTGCTCGTGCCGGACGTGCCCATCGAAGAGGGCGGCGCGATGCGCCGCGCCGCGCTCGCGCACGGCCTCGCGCCGATCTTCTTCGTTGCGCCGACGACCTCGGACGAGCGCGTGCGCGCCGCGGCGGAGATGAGCCGCGGGTTCCTCTACGCGATCGGGCGCTTCGGCGTCACGGGCGCGCACACCGAGCTCGACGACAAAGCGCTTGCGTTTCTACGCCGCGTGCGG
>SMVQ01000146.1 GCA_004357655.1 Planctomycetota bacterium | reverse complement strand
TCAGAGGCCCACGGCGCGACGTCGAAATAGCGTGAAGTAACGCGCCACCCGGCTCGCCAGCCGGCTCGGACTCCGGAGCTCGCGCAAGAGCCGCTTCGGGCGCCGATAGAAGCGCCGGTAGCCCTCGCGGATCTTGGCCTCGATCTCCTCCGCGGTCATGTGCTCGTTGCCCTCCAGCGCGTGGAAGCCCGTCATCGCCGCGTAGTCGAGCTCCCGGTCGCCGCTCAGCATCTTGTAGAGCGGGGTGCCTGGGTAGGCCGTCACAGCGCAGAACTGGACCTGATCCGGGTCGAGGCTGTCGACGAGATCGATCGTCTCGTCGGCCATCTCCGGCGTCTCCTCCGGGAACCCGATCATGCAGAAGGCGCGCGTCTCGATGCCGACCGCGCGGCAGGCCCGGAACACCTCGTGGGCCTGATCGAGGTCCTTGAGCTTGTTGCCGCAGTGCTTCTTCTGGATCGCCATGTTCCCCGACTCGACGCCGAGCGAGATGTGGCTGCAGCCGGCCTCGGCCATCTTCGCGAGCAGCGGCCGGTCGAGCGTCTTCACCGCCGTCTCGCACTGCCACTCGAGCTCGAGGCCCTCGGCCAGGATGCCTTCGCAGATCGCGTGCACGCGGTCCTTGCGCGTCGTGAAGATGGGATCCCGAAAGACCACGTGCCGGAGACCGTAGTTGCGGTAGAGGTCCACCAGCTCGCGCACGACGTGCTCGGGCGAGCGAAACCGGAAGCGCAAGCCCTGGGCGAGCGTGTACCCGCAGAACGAGCAGTCGAGCGGGCAGCCCCGTGACGACTTGACCGTCGTCACCGGACCCGCGATCCCCGGGAAGGTGTAGCGCTCGTTGTCGAGGAGATGGCGCGCCGGGATCGGAAGCTCGTCGAGGTCCGAGATCTTCGCGCGCTCCGGTTCGTGCACGATCTCGCCATCGTCCCGCTGCCAGGTCGTGCCCGCGATTCCGGTGAGGTCCGCGCCGGCGGCGACGCGCTGGGCCAGCTCGCGCACGGTCGCCTCGGGCTCGCCGCGCACGACGAGGTCGACGGCCTGCTCCTGGAAGATCTCACCGGGTGTGTAGGTCACCTGGCTCCCGAGGATCGCGACGGGCACCCGACCCTCGTTCCGGATCCGCCGCGCCAGAGCGAGGTCCTGATCGAGGGACGTGCTCGACGAGTCCATGCAGACGAGGTCGGGCGCGAGGGCGGTGACCGCCGCGAAAGCCCCGTCCGGATCCAAGCCCAGGGCGTCCGAATCGTGGATCGCCACCTCGTGCCCGTCCTCCTCCAGCACCGCCGCGACGTGGGCCAGCTCGATCGGCGGATACAGGAGCTCCGGATTCACGGCCATGCCGAAGCCGCCCATGAGGCCGCGGCTGACCCGGAACTCCGGGGGACTGGGTGGGTTGACGAGGACGACCTTCACGCAATTGTGGATCATCGACGAGAGCGGGGAGGCGCGCGAGGGAGATCCGCCCGATTCCGTGCGATCCACCCGAGTCTACCCCGGCGCGCAGGGTCCCCCTTGGAGACCCTCGCCACCCATGGGCCCGAAACCTGGCCCCGATACGTTCAACGCCCCATGGAGCGCGCCGGGCCCCGGTTCCAAGCTGGACGTTGCCGGTCGCCACGAACGGGCACACGCCGCGGACCTGTCGTCGGTGGACGCTGGATCAGGGTCCCGGCCCGAGGAGCGCGCGATCCGTCCGGACCTGCTAGAATGCCCCTCGCATCGCTCCTGCGGGACCCGGCAGCATGCTCGGGAGCGGTAGGCACCTTCATTTCTCAAGCTCGCTGACGGCAGCAAGGAGTCAGGACATCTGTCGATGTCCATCATGAGAATTCACCGCTTCGAGCACTCTCGGGCCCGATTTGCCGCGCGGGCGCTCCCGGTTCTCCTGGTCGCGTTCATCGGGTCGCCGAACGCCGCGGCGCAGACGAGGTGGCACGTGAACGCCATGGCGGCGCCCGGCGGGGACGGCCTCGCCTGGGGGACGGCCTTCCAGTCCCTCGACGATGCGCTCGTGCTGGCGGGGATCGACGACGAGGTGTGGGTGGCCCGCGGCGTCTACTTCCCGAGCATCGAGCAGACGCCCGGCGATCCACGATCGGCGACGTTCGCCGTGCCGCCGGCCGTGTCGATGTTCGGCGGTTTCGATGGCACGGAGACGTCGCTCGACGACCGCGCCGGGCTCTTCGACCAGACCATACTGACGGGTGACCTCGGCGTCTTCGGCAGTCCTTATGACAATGCCTATCACGTCGTGTACGTGTTTTACCCCTCCGGCATCCCGCCCGGCCCTGTCGTCATCGACGGGTTCACGATCCGCGACGGCGTGGGAAACGTGGCACCCAACCGGCGTGGCGGCGGCATCTACAGCTTCAACTCGTCGCTCAAGCTCGCTCGCTGCACGATCACGTCGAACGCCGCATGGCGGGGCGGAGCGCTGTACGCACAGCTCGGCAATCTGAAACTGAAGTGGTGTTCGCTCACGGACAACCGCGCCGGCGACGACGGTGGGGCGCTCTGGACGGAGATCATCAACGTGAAAGTCGCGAACTCGATCTTCGCCCGCAACTCGGCCGGGGCGAGGGGCGGTGCGGTCTTCGTGAGGACCACCGCCGACTCGGTGCCGCAGACCCCGACGGTCCTCTTCGAGACGTGTCTCTTCCATGACAACTACTCGATTCGGGGCGGCGCTGCGTTCCTCACCGGGAACTCGATCGTCGCGGGCAACGGATCATGGTCGAACTGCACGTTTGCCTACAACAGCGCGGAGAGCGGCGGAGCGATCTTCGCCGCCACCAACGTCGTGGTCCCGGCTCGCACCTATCTGGAGAACTGCATCCTCTGGGACAATCTGGCGGCGCAAGGCCCGCAGATCCAGGGGCGTGTGAACGTGTCGTACTCGATCGTGCAGAGCGGCGGGCACGGCCCGACCAACCTCGCGCTCGACCCGCTGTTCGTCAACGGCCCGGCGCGCGACTTCCGCCTGCTGCCGGGGTCCCCCGCGATCGACTCGGGTTCGAACCCGCTGCTGCACACCGACTACACCGACGTGGACGACAACGGGACGGCGGTCGGTCAGAAGCATCCGATGGAGCTCGGCGGCGGCCGGCGCAAGCTCGACGACCCCGCGACTCCCAACACCGGGGTGGGAATGGGGCGGATCGTCGACCGCGGCGCCTACGAGTACTGAGCCGAGCCCGCAGAGCTCGGTCGGCCTGCGGATGAAGTGACCACGGCAGATCCGGTGCTTTCCCAGAGATTGCTGGAATGTCGGGCGACAGTCTCGACCCTATGGGACCGCGGGGGGACACCGCCCCGCCCCATGCCTGGATCTCGAGCGCAGCACCGCCACGCCTTCCATACCGAAGTCCGCCGCCACGCGGCGGTCTTCGCAGTTCTAGCGCGACGGCTGACGCGCCAGGAGTCCGATGCCGAGGACGCCCTGCAGAGCGCCTTGACGAAGGCCTGGCAGCACTACTCGCGCGGTGAGCCCATCGAGAACTTTCGGGCGTGGGTCGTCCGCTTCCTCGTCCACGAGTGCCTGAACACAGGCCGGCGCAACCTGCGGCGTGACGAGCGCGAGTCCACGCTCCCCGATGAGGGCCTCGCGCATGTCGGCCCTGCCCCGAGCGTCACCCTCGACCTCGAGCGCGAGCTCGCCCACGAGCCCTTCCAGCACGACCCGCTCGCATTGGTGGAGCAGCTCGACGAGCGGCTCGCCGCGGCTCTCGTCTCACTCTCCGGTCCGGAACGAACCGTATTCCTGCTCCGGTCCGTCGCCGAGCTCGACTACCGCCAGATCGCCGGGATCTGCGCCGTGCCCGTCGGCACGGTGATGTCGCGGGTCTTCCGCGCGCGCGAAAAGCTGCGCGTGCGCCTCGGGTCCAGCCGGTGGGGACCAGGCATCCGTCCCGCGCGGGACGAAGCCCCCGGAGAACGAGCGCAATGAAGTGCCGCGATGCACTCCGCCACCTGAGCCCGTACATCGACTCGGAGCTCGACGCGACGCGGACCTACGATATCTCGCGGCACCTGATCGCGTGCCCCACCTGCTCGAAGCGGTTCGAGGAAGAGGAGACCCTCGAGCGCGCGATCGCGGAACGGCTCAGAGGGCCAGGTGGCGACGAGAGCGGGATGCTCGAACGCGCGCTCTCCGATGCCGTGTCGCCACGCCGCCGGCCCGGGCTGCTCCGGGTCGCCGTGATCGCCGCCGGCGTCGCCTTACTCGGCCTGCTCGCGTATCGGCTGACGACCGGTGGGACGGAACCCATCCCCGAGCTCGTCGAAATGGTCGCGAAGGACCATCAGCGCTACCTGCTCGGTGAGCTCCGGCCGGAGCTCTTGACGATGGACCCCGCCGCCGTGCACTCGTTCTTCCAAGGTCGGGTGGATGGTGAAATGGGTGCCTTCCCCAGCGGGGACGGGTGGCAGCTCGAGGGTGCCCGCGTGTGCCGCTTCCACGAGCAGCCCGTCGGGCTCGTGACCCTCCGCTACCACGGCATCCCGATCTCGGTCGTCGACGTCCCGGCTGCAAGTGACGGCGCCGCGCGCCTGACGGCTGCCGACCGATGTTTCGAGCTCGAGGGCGGCCGCGGCATCCTGCGCCGGACCCGCGCTGGATTCCGCGCCGCGTTCGGTGCCGTCGAGATGGCCAAGCTCGAAGAGATCATCGCGGCAGCGCTCTGAATCCCCCCCCGCCCGCCCCCCCCGCGCCCCCCCACATGATCCCCACCGCACTCAAGAACCCCCACCTCGTCGTCGTTCTCGCGCTCGCCGCGCTCGTGCTCGGCGTCGTGTCCTACCGGAAGATCCCGGCGGACCTGCTCCCGATCTTCGAGACGCCCGCCGTGCAGATCGTCACGTTCTACCCCGGCATGCCGCCGGAGGTGATGGAGCGGGACATCATGAGCCGGCTCGAGCGCTGGACCGGCCAGTCCGTGGGCATCGAGCACCAGGAAGGCAAGGCGATGCTCGGGGTCTGCATCGTGAAGGACTTCTTCCGCGAGGGGATCTCGCTGGAGACGGCGATGTCGCAGGTCACGAGCTACGCGATGAGCGACATGTTCTACCTGCCGCCGGGCACGATCCCGCCGATGGTGATGCCGTTCGACCCGACGGCGTCCGTGCCGCTCTGCCTCGTGAGCGTGTCGAGCCCCGACATGAACGAGAAGGAGCTCTACGACATCGCCTACTTCGAGCTGCGCAACCGGCTACAGGCGATTCAGGGTGTCATCGCGCCGGCCGTGTACGGCGGCAAGCTGCGGCGGATCCTGGCCTACCTCGATCGGGTGAAGCTCGAAGCGCACGGGCTCTCGCTCATGGACGTGCAGCGGGCGCTCGTACGCGAGAACGTCCTCATCCCCGCCGGCAACGCGAAGATCGGCGACCTGGACTACCAGATCTTCACGAACTCGATCCCGCAGCAGGTCGCGTCCATGAACGACACGCCCATCGGCATCTTCAATGGGGCGCCGGTGCTCCTGAAGCAGGTGGGCGAGGTCCGGGACAGCGGGCAGATCCAGACCAACATCGTCCGCACCAACGGGGCGCGCCAGGTCTACATCCCGATCTACCGCCAGCCCGGGGCCAACACGATCGAGATCGTCGACGCCATCAAGAGCCGGCTCGGCCAGATCCTCGCGCGCCTGAAAGACATGAACGCGGACGATCCCAAGATGCAGGGCCTCATCTTGAGCCTCGTGATGGATCAGTCCGTCGGGGTCCGGGACAGCATCGAGGGCCTTCAGCTCGCCGCGGGACTGGGCGCCCTGCTCGCGGGCCTGGTCGTGCTCCTGTTCCTGCGCGACATGCGGATGACCTTCATCATCGTGCTCTCGATTCCACTCTCGCTCCTGGTGGCGATCATCGGCCTGTATTACACGGGCGACACGATCAACGCGATGACTCTCGGCGGGCTCGCGCTCGCCGTCGGCATCCTCGTCGACCAGTCCATCGTGGTGCTCGAGAACATCGTGCGCCACGCCGACATGGGCAAGCGGCCGTTCGACGCCGCGCTCGACGGGGCGCGCGAGGTGGCCGCGCCCATCCTGGTATCGACCCTGACCTTCGTGATCGTCTTCTATCCCGTCGTCTACCTGTCCGGTCTGGCGCGGTTCCTGTTCACGCCCCTGGCCATCTCCGCCAGCATCGCGATCATCGGGTCCTACGTCGTCGCGCTGACCGTCGTTCCGGCCTACTGCGCCCGATTCCTCCGGCCCCGGAAGGGCGCGCAGGCAAGGAGCGACGGCGAATCGTCGAGGTTCAAGAACCTCCTCTCCGGCGTGCTTCGCCACCGCGTCGCGACCCTCGTCGTCGCGCTGCTCCTGTTCGCGGGAGCCGCCGCCATGGTGCCCCGGATGGGCACCGAGTTGTTCCCGCCCGTCGACCCGGGGCAGCTCACGATCTACGTGCGCATGCCTTCCGGCACGCGGATCGAGGTGACGGAGGAAACGGTCGTCCGCATCGAGCGCATGCTGATCGAGGAGATCGGCCAGCCGGACCCCGGCTTCGCACTCGGTGAGGAGCGCTACCCCGACTCGAACCTCCAGATCCTCATCTCCAACATCGGGGTGCTGATGGACTGGCCCGCGGCCTACACGCCGAACACGGGCCCCATGGACGCGTTCATGCTCGTCCAGCTCAAGGGTCAGGGGGGCACCTCGACGTTCGAGCTGGTCCAGACCCTGCGCACGAAGCTGACAAGGGAATTCCCCGAGGTGGAGTTTGCCTTCGACACGGGCGGCATGATGACGGCCGCGCTCAACATGGGCGAGCCCTCCCCCATCCACTTCCAGATCACGGGCTCGAACCTGCACACGGCCCAGGACATCGCGCGGATCGTGAAGCACGAGGCGAGCCAGGTCGAAGGCGCCGTGGACGTCCGCATCGCGCAGCGCATGGACTATCCGATCCTCGACGTCACGATTGACCGCACGGCAGCCGCGATTCAGGGCGTGTCCGTCGATGACGTGATGAAGAATCTGGTCAGCGCCACGAACAGCTCGATCAACTTCGAACCCGCCTTCTGGATCGATGAGCGCAACGGGAACCACTACTTCATGGGGGTTCAATACCTCGAGGAGGACATCAACTCCCTCGACTCCCTGCGCAACATCCCCATCACGGGCGACGGCAGCGTCCGGCCTGTCCTGCTCCGGAACGTGGCGACGATCGAGCGCTCGACGGGTCCGGCGGTCATCAACCACAGAAACATCACCCGGGCGACGGACATCTTCGTGAACGTCCTGCCGGGCTACGACACGGGCTCCGTGACCGCTGCCATCGAGCAGCGCTTGCTGAACAATGCCGCGCTCGGCGCGACGCCCAGGCAGACCGAGCGCGGGCTGGTCTACGAGGTCAACGGGCCCGCGTTCGCAGGCAAGGGCTACCTGTTCGAGATGCAGGGCGAGGTGCGGAGCATGCGCGAGTCGTTCGTGCAGTTCACAGGCGGGCTGATCATCGCTGCGACCCTTGTCTACCTGGTCCTCGTCGCCCAGTTCCGGAGCTTCGTGGATCCCCTCGTCATCATGCTCGCCGTTCCGCTGGGCTTCGTCGGCGTCGTCGCGCTCCTGCTCGCGACGGACACTCACCTATCGATCATGACCTTCATGGGCATCATCATGATGGTGGGGATCGTCGTCGAGTATGCGATCATCCTCATTCACTTCGCCAATCAGCGCGTGCAAGAGGGTGCGAGCCCCGCGGATGCGGCGCTCGAGGCCGCGGACGTGCGCTTGCGGCCCATCCTGATGACATCGCTCACGACGGTGCTCGCCCTGCTCCCGATGGCGATCGGCTTCGGCGGCGGAGAGGCGAACGTCCCACTCGCGCGCACGATCATCGGCGGCGTCCTGGGCGCGACAGTCCTGACGCTCCTGGTCGTCCCGTGCCTGTACGCAATTTTGAAGCGCAAGCCGTCGGCGCCGTCCACCCAACCTTCCCCGACCCCGTGAGCAGCCTCCGGCAGCCACCCCCAGTATCATGAAGAACTATCGAACGATTCCAACCCAACGTCCAGTCCTCGTCCTCGTCCTCTTCCTGGCGTCGACCCACACTCTCGCTTGCGGGCCGACCGCGCTGGCGGCGGAAGCCCAGTCGCCGGCCGAGGCGGATGACCTGCCCCAGGTCGTGACGATACCCGTGGTCGATGAGGACCTGACCTTCTCCGTGACCATGCCCGGGTCCGTGCGCGCGTTGGAATCGGCCGCGCTGTACGCCAAGGTCGCGGGCTACCTGGACCGGATCGACGTCGACCTGGGTGACGAAGTCGTGGAGGGACAGGTCCTCGCGGTCCTCGACATCCCCGAAATGCAATTCGAGCTCCGGCGCGACGAGGCCGAGGTCGCGTACGCGCGCAGCCGGGTC
Source organism: Planctomycetota bacterium (assembly GCA_004357655.1). GTDB lineage: Bacteria > Planctomycetota > UBA1135 > UBA1135 > N075bin59. The sequence continues at coordinate 10,324 of SMVQ01000146.1, read as the reverse complement.
GAGCAGCAGGCCGCGGCGGTCGCGCAAGCGGAGGCCGCGGTGGGCTCGGCCGAGGCCGGGCTGGCGCGGCTCGAGCAGATGCACCGCGTAAGGGAAGCCGATGCCGCTCTGCGTCGCACGGAGCTCGAGCGATGGGAGCACCTGTTCGCCGACTCCCCAGCGATCGAGAAGCGCAAGGTCGACGAAGCCCGATACCGACTCGAGGCGGCCATGGCCGAGCTGGACGTCGTGGACGCCGACATGGACCTCAGCCGGTCGCTCATCGAGGAGAAGCGGGCGGCCGTGCGCGGGGCCGGCGCGGACGAGGGCGCGGCGCGCGCGCGTGTGGCCGTCGCCGAGGCGGATGTCGAGCTGACGCGGGAGCTCATGAGCTACGCAACCATCAAGGCTCCGTTCGCGGGCATCATCACCGAGCGCCACGTCGATCCCGGGGCGTTCATCATGCCCGCCGCGACGAACAGCGCGGCGCTGCCGCTCCTGCGCGTCGAGCGCATCGACCGGGTTCGCATCGCCATCGACGTTCCCATGGACGGCGTCGCGGCCCTGAATACGGGCGATCGGGCCGTGTTCGACCGCATCGCGGCGGCCCCGGGCCTGCGCCTCGAGGGCACCGTTACGCGGATCTCGAAAGCGCTCGGCGAGCGTTCCAAGATGATGCGCGCCGAGATCGAGTTCGATAACCCCGTGGGCCCGAGCGGCGAACGCGCGCTCCGCCCGGGCTACTACGGGGACCTCACGGTGTTCCTCGAGGAGCTCCCGGGTACGCCGACCGTACCCGTGTCGGCGGTGTTCACCTACGAAGGTGAGATGAGCGTCTACGCCGTCCAGAGCGGTACGATCCGCCGGCACGCCATCGAGGCCGTGTTCCAAGACGGGATCCGAGTGGGCATCAGCTCGGGCCTGACCACCGGACAAGTCGTGGTCACCTCCGGTCTCGAAGGCCTCGAGGACGGACAGCGAGTTCGGGTCGCCACCGAGGCGGGCGGAGACCACTGATGCCGCGGAGGTCGTTGCTCATGGTTGTCGTGCTCGCGTCGGCCGCGTGCCGCTCGCAAGACGCGCGCGCCGCTCAGCCGGGTGTGCTCGCGCCCGCTCACTTCGCCGACCGCGTGGCCCTGCACTCCCCCGCGCCTGGCGCGCCGGACGAGCCGCCGGTGGAGGCGGACGGCGCGCCCCGGGAGGGAGCCGAAGCAGACGCATTCGCCATCGACCTGGCGATGGCGCTCGAGATGGGTGGAGCGAACAGCCTCCAGGTCGAGCTCGCCCGCGCGATGCTGGCGGAGTCGAACGCCCTCCTCGACACGGCCGAAGCCCGCTGGCTGCCGGATCTCTGGCTCGGGGTCTCCTACGAGAAACACGAAGGCGCGCTCCAGGAGACGACCGGCAACGTGCTCGACGTGAGCCGGAATGCCGGCTTCATCGGGGCCGGACTCTTCGCTTCCTTCAACTTCGTGGACGCGCTGCTCGAGCCGCGTTCGGCGTTGCTCGACGTCGACGCCGCCGGCGCAGACGTCGCCGCGAGCGTGAACGACACGCTGCTCGGCATCGCGCTCGCCTACAACGATCTGCTCGAGGCGCAATCACTCCGCGGCCTGGCGCTGGAGAACGTCGCGCTGGCCCGGGACCTGGTCGAGCTCGCGGAGGCCTTCTCGCGCTCGGGCCAAGGGCTCGAGTCCGACGCGGCGCGGGCCCGCAACGAGCTGGCCGGGCGGCGGCGGATCCTTGCAGCCGCGGAGGAGTCCATCGCCCTGCGCTCCACCGTCCTCGCCAAGCGACTGCGCCTCGACCCGACGCTCGCGCTGCGCGCGGACGAGCCCGCCCTCGTGCCATTCGTGCTCGTCCCGGGGGAGCTCGAGCTCGATCGGCTGATCGCGCAGGCGATGGAGTCGCGCCCCGACCTCCGCTCCCTCGAATCCACCGTGCAGGCGCAGGAGGAACGTGAGGCCCAGGAACGCCTGCGGCCCTTCGTCCCGCGCCTGAACGTCGGCGTGCGCGGCGGCGGCCTGGGCGGCGGCACAGGCTCCAACTTCGACGACTTCGACGAGGAGGGCGAATTGACCGCTTCCCTGGTGTGGACCGTGCGCAACCTCGGGGCCGGAGAGTCCGCCGCGCGCAGGCGCAAGGCAGCGCAGCACCGCCAGGCGATCATCCGGCTCCAGCTCGCGCGCGACTCGGTGGCGGAGGAGGTCAGTCTGGCACACGTCCAGATCCGCGAGGGCCGACGCCAGATGGAGTTCGCCGCGCGCACGGTCGCGGAGTCGCTCGAATCGCTCGAGCTCAACATGCGCCGCATCCGGGGCGCGGAGGGCCTCCCCATCGAAGCGCTGCAGGCGATCGACGCCTCGGCGAAGGCCAAGGACACCTACCTCGCGACGGTCGCCGAGTTCAATCGGTCCCAGTTCCGGCTGCTGCGCGCGGTGGGGAGCGCCCCGCGCCCCTGATCGTCCCTATCATCGACGGCGTCCCCCCGATCCCGTGGCCTCTGACGCAAGCGAGCACGACCATGGCCCAGAAAGCGACCGGCCCCGTCCCCCCGGGTATGCACACCCTGACGACCCACCTCTGGTTCGGCGGCGACTGCGAAGCGGCCGTCGCGTTCTACGCAAAGGCGTTCGGCGCCGAGCTCGCGTGCCCCCTGGCCAAAGGCCCGGGCGGCAAGGGCGTCATGCACGCCATGCTGCAGATCGGCGACGCCCAACTGATGCTGGCGGACGCCTGGCCCGGAGCGTGGGAGCAAGCTCCCGCCGGCTCCGCGACCGGTGGCGTGCATATCTACGTGGCTGACTGCGACGCCCTGTTCGAGCGCGCGACGGAAGCGGGCTGCGAGGTCATCTTCCCCATGACGGACATGTTCTGGGGCGACCGCATGGGCAAGGTGAAGGACCCCTACGGCCACTGCTGGGGCATCGCCACGCACACCTGGGACTACACCCCCGAGGAGCTCGCGAAGGGCCAGGAAGAATGGCTCGCGTCGATGAAGGGCTAGCCGGCAGTGCTGCCAGTCACCCGCGCCGCAGCTCCCCGCCCACTTCCGCCACGAGCCGCTCGAAGCGCTTGAGGAACTTCTGCGCGTCGGTGTCCGTGAGTGTCTTCGCGTCCGACGCCAGGAGCACGTGGTACGCCAGCGACTTGCGTCCCGCGCCGATGCTGTCACCGCGGTACACGTCGAACAGTTCGATCTCCTTCGCCAGTCCCTTGCCGGCCTTCTCGATCGCGCGGACGACGTCGGCGGCGGGCCTGTCGGCGTCGAGCGCGACCGCCACGTCGACCTTGATCGCGGGGTAGCGCGGGATCGGGGTGTAGTGGAACGGCTCGGGGGCGAGGGCCAGGAGCGCGTCGATCGAGACCTCGCACACGGCGACGTCGCTCGCCAGCTCGCCATCGAGGCCGAGCGCGCGCGCCAGGCCCGGCTCCAGGTCCGCGATCACGGCACCGGGTTCCGGCTCATCTCCGAAGAAGCCCCCGAGGCAGCGCGTCGGGTGTGCCCAGGTCGGTCGCTCGAGCTCCGTGCGCCACTCGGGTGCCCGTAGACCGAGGGCGCGGAACAGGTCCGTGACGACGCCCTGCACCTGGCTCAGGCGGTTGGCGTCGAAGGCCGCTTTCTTCGCCACGGGCGGCGTCGCCCAGGCGAGGGCGAGGAGGTGGACCTCCTGCGGCTCACCGCGCTCATTCGCGTGCTCTGGGCGATAGCCCTTGCCGATTTCGAAAAGTCGCACGTCGTCCCGGTTGCGCCGGTTGGGCGCGAGACGCGGGAACAGGCTCGGCAGCACGGAGCGCCGCATCCGCGACTCCTGCTCCACCACCGGGTTCACGAGCCGGACGTGCGGCTCATCGGCCTGTCCCGTCTTGGCGAGCAGCTCGTCGCTCACGAAGGAGTACGAGAGCACCTCGTGGAAGCGCGCCCCGCCGGCGAGCCGGTCCTTGATCCTCCGCACCATCGTTCTACGGGCGTCGTACGGCGGCGGGGCGATCGCGCCACGCAGTATCTGCTCGGGGATCTCGCCGTAACGGTGGATCCGGCCCACCTCTTCGATGAGGTCCTCCGCGATCGTGATGTCCTTGGTCGCACGCTCAGCCGGCACGCGCACCTCGAGCGTGCCGCCGCTCCTCGAGACGCCGAAGCGCAGGCGCAAGAGGATCGACTCGATCGCATCGTCCGGGACCTCCGTCCCGAGCAGTGCCCGGACGCGATCGCCGGACAGGGACAGAGTGTGCGCGGGGTCGGTCCACGCGCCCACGTCCGTCGGAGCGGCGGGGAAGCGGACGTCCGGCTGCAGGTCGGAGAGCAGGCGCGCGAAGTAGCCCGCCGCGCGCATGGGCAGGTTGGGGTCGAGGCTCTTCTCGAACCGCGCCGAAGCGTCGGTCCGCAGACCGATGCGCATGGCCGTGCGACGCACGACCGCGGGCGCGAAGTTGGCGACCTCCAGGAGCAAGCTGTCCGTCGCCTCCCCGACCTTCGAGCCCTCGCCGCCCATGATCCCCGCGAGCGCGACGGGCGCGTCGCCCGAGCAGATGAGCAGATCCGCGGCGACGAGCTTGCGCTCGGTGCCGTCGAGCGTCGTCAGCGTCTCGCCGGCCCGCGCGTTGCGCACGACGATCCCCTCGGGGGAGAGCGCGCCGCGGTCGAACGTGTGGTTCGGCTGCCCGAGGTCCAGCATGACGAAGTTCGAGAGGTCGACGATCTGATCGATCGGACGCTGGTCGACCGCGAGCAACAGCCACTGCAACCAGGCGGGCGACGGCAGTGCCCGCGCGCCGTCGATCGACAGCCCCACGTAGCGCGGGCAGTCGGGCGAGTCGACGCGGATCGGATAGGGCGCTCCGTAACCGGTCTCCGGCATGGACGTATCGAGCGGCCGAAGCTCGCGCTCGAAGATCGCCGCGAGCTCGCCCGCGATCCCCCGGTGTCCCCAGAGGTCGGGACGGTGCGTGATCGACTTGTTGTCGAGCTCGATCACCCAATCCTCGAGCCCGAGGGCGGCCCGCACGGGCTCGCCGATCACGGCCTCCTCGGGCAGGACCCAGATGCCCGAGTGGTCGTCGCCGATCTCGAGCTCGCGGACCGAGCAGATCATGCCGCGCGACTCGACGCCGCGGATCTTGGACTTCTTGATCTTGATGCCGCCCGGCAGCACGGTGCCGGTCGTCGCCACGGCGACTTTCATGCCGGCATCGACGTTCGGCGCGCCGCAAACGATCCGCAGCTGTTCACCCGACCCGACGTCGACCGTGCAGACGCACAGCTTGTCGGCGTCCGGGTGGGCGTCGCGCTGCGTCACGTGGCCCACGACGACGTCCGCGAGGTGCGGCGCGAACGGGCGGATCGCCTCCACCTCGGCCGTCGAGAGCGTCAGGTTCTCGGCGAGCTCCTCGGGCGAGATTCCGGAGAGGTCGACGTGCCGTCCGAGCCAGCGGTAGGAGAGCAACATCAGAACTGCTCCAGGAAGCGGAGGTCGCCGCCCATGAAGTGGCGGATGTCGTCGATGCCGTAGCGCAGCATCACGAGTCGGTCGAGACCGAACCCGAACGCGAACCCGGAGTAGCGCTCGGGGTCCACGCCGCCGGCGCGCAGCACGTTCGGGTGCACCATGCCGCAGCCGCAGAACTCGACCCACGTCGTCTTGCTGCACACGCGGCAGCCGCCTTCACAGAAGGGGCAACGGATGTCGAACTCGAAGCCCGGCTCGACGAAGGGGAAGTACCCCGGCCGCAGCCGCACGTCGAGGTCGCGCTGGAACAGCTCGCGCAGGAACGACTTGAGCGTCCCCGTCAGGTGCCCGACGTTCACGCCCTCGTCGACGACGAGGCCCTCCACCTGGGTGAAGGTGTGCTCGTGCGTCGCGTCCTGCTCCTCGTGCCGGAAGACCCGCCCGGGCACGATCGCGCGGATCGGGGGCGCGTGCTGCTCCAGCGTCCGGATCTGCACGGGCGAGGTGTGCGTGCGGAGCAGGAGATCCTTGCCCTCGCACCAGAAAGTGTCGTACTCCTCGCGCGCGGGGTGGTCGGGCGGAAAGTTCAGGGCCTCGAAGTTGTAGTAGTCGAGCTCGACCTCGGGACCGTCGAGCACGGTGTAGCCCATCGACTGGAACAGGTCCTCGACCTCGCGCATCACCGTCGTGACGGGGTGGAGCGAGCCACGCTCGACGCGCGCGGGGGGCAGCGTTGGATCGAAGCCCGCGCCCTTGCGCTCGGCCGCGAGCGCAGCCGCCGCGAGCTCCGATTCACGCGCGCGGGCAGCCTCGAGCACCGCCTGTTTCAGTTGGTTCGCTCCCTGCCCGACCTCCCGGCGCTGCTCGGATGGCAGTGTCGGAATCGATGCGAGCAGACGGGCGACGACCCCGTCCTTGCCGACGTACTCGCGCTCCACCGCGCGCAGGGCGGCGAGGTCGTCGCACGCCCGGATCTTCGTCTGGGCTTCCGTCAGGGTGGCGTCGTTCTCCACGGGTCGCTCGGGGGGGGCTGGTCGCGTCGAGTGCGGGCGAGATCCAAGAAAAAAGCCGCCAGCGAGTCCCCTGACCCGCCGGCGGCTGTGAACTTCGTCTCCGCGAGGGGTCAGGCGCGGGCGGCCTTGGCTTCCTCGACGATCGTGTCGAAGGCCGCCGGATCGTGGATGGCGAGCTCGGAGAGCTGCTTGCGATTGAGCTGGATGTCCGCCTTCTTGAGACCGTCGATCAGGCGTGAGTACGACATGCCCCGCATGCGTGCCGCGGCGTTGAGCCGCACCACCCAGAGGCGCCGGAAGTGGCGCTTCTTCTGACGTCGGTCCCGGTAGCTGAAGGCCCAGGCGCGAATCAGGCTCTCGCGGACGGTGCGCCAGAGCTTCGACCGCCCGCCACGAAAGCCGCGGGCCTGCTTGAAGAGGCGTACCTTCTTCCTGTGGCGCGGGGCACCGTAGGTGACGCGTACCATAGGCTCAGCCCCCGCCCATCATGCGCTTCAAGAGCTTGGCCCAGGTGCCCTCGATCACGAGCGCGGAGCGCTTGTTGCGCCCATGCTTCGCGTTGCGCGGGGCGTGCTGGTGACCCCGGTGTGGGCGGCTCGACTTGAGCTTGCCCTTCTTCGTGAGGCGGAAGCGCTTCTTGATCGCTGCCTTCGACTTCATCTTCGGCACGGGTGGTCCTCGTTCATGACCCTCGCGGGCCGCCACGAATCCCCGCTCGCCGGAATGCCGACCGCTCACGGGGGCCCGCCGGGGGTCGCCCGGCGGATCTTGGAGCAGAGCAGCCTACGGTTCGACGTGCCGAAGGCAAGCGCGGTCCCGAGACTTCAGGGCCCTCCAGGTCGCCCCCCTCCGCGCTCCGTCGCGCCACTCCCTCATGTCCCCGAGGACGCCGGAGAGGCCGAAGTCCCCGGTGCGCCGGGGGACTCCGATGAGGCCGAGGGCTCCGAAGCCTCGACCGCGGGCGGCTTGGCTGCCGCGGGCGGCTTCGTGGCCGCGGGCGGCTTCGTGGCCGCGGGCGGCTTCGTGGCCGCGGGCGGCTTCGTGGCCGCGGGCGGCTTCGTGGCTGCGGGCGGCTTGGCTGCCGCGGGCGGCTTCTTGCCCGGTGCCTTGCCGGAGGCCGCTTGTGGCTTGCCGGGGCCGGGCTTCTTGACCTCCGAGGCCCGGTGCGACAGGAGCATCGTCATCCGGCGTCCGACCATCCTGGGCGCGCTCTCCACCTTGCAGACGTCGGCGAGCGCATCCGCGACCTTCCGCATCACGTCGAAACCGTGCTCGGGGTGGGCCATCTGCCGGCCGCGAAAGATACACACGACCTGGACCTTGTGCCCGGCCTCGAGGAACCGGCGCCCGTTGTCCAGCCTGTAGCTGAGATCGTGGTCGTCGATCGCCGGTCGAACGCGGAGCTCCTTCAGGAGCGAGACGTGCTTGGGTCCCCCCTTCTTCTCCTTCTTCCGCTGCTGATACTTGAACTTGCCGAAGTCCATGATCTTGCAGACGGGCGGGCGCGCCTGGGGGGACACCTCGACCAGATCGAGGTCGGCATCCTGCGCCCGCCGCTTGGCATCATTGGTGTCGACGACGCCGACCTGCTCGCCGTTCTCGTCGATGAGTCGGACCTCGGGCACCCGGATCCTGTGATTGACTCGGTAATCTTGCGCTGACACTTAACTCCTTGGCTTGGGTACGGATGAGGTGCGGAGACTAGCTGCCCCTGCTGTACAAGACGGTCCAGGATAGAAAGGCGACGCGAAATCCGCCAGAAACACGGGAATGGAGCCATGCCGTTCCGTCAGGCCAGCGGCGGGTGTTCCCAACGTATCCGGGCCCGAGGCTACCGTGGCGACGGCTCATTCCTGGTCGCGGCGCCGGGCTCCACGCTACGGATGTGAACGTCCGCGAGCTGCTCGGGTGCGACCGCGGACGGGGCGTCGCACATGAGGTCGGTGGCCGAGGTCGTCTTCGGGAACGCGATCACGTCACGGATCGACTCCAGGCCCAGCGTCAGCATGACCAGGCGGTCCAGCCCGACGGCGAAGCCCGCGTGGGGCGGCGCCCCGTAGGACAACGCATCCAGCAGGAAGCCGAACTTCTCGCGCTGGTCCTCAGGGCCGATGCCGAGCAGCTCGAAAACGCGCTCCTGGACGTCCGAGCGGTGGATCCGAACCGAGCCCGAGCCGAGCTCGAAGCCGTTCAAGACGAGGTCGTAGGCCCGGCTGGCGAGCGATCCGGGGTCGCCGGCGAGGTCCCAGTCCTCGGGGGCGGTGAACGGGTGGTGGGAGGAGGTCCAGCGCTCCGCCTCCGCGTCCCACTCGAACATGGGGAAGTGAGTGACCCAGAGGAACCGGTACTCCGCGCCTTCCGTCCATTCCGGCACGAGGCCCAGCTTGCGACCGAGGTGGACGCGCAGCTCGCCGAGCGCGCGCCAGGTCGTCTCCCGCCGGTCGGCCACGAACAGGCACAGGTCGCCCTCCGCGGCCCCCACGAGCTCCATGAGGTTTCCGGCGGCCTCGCCGGCGGCGAATCGCGCCAGGGGCCCGGCCCCACCGTCGCGCCCGGCCTTCCACCAGGCGAGGCCCTTCGCGCCGTACTCCTTGACGTAGTCCTCGAGCGCCGTGATCTCTTTGCGGGACATGCCCGCACCGCCCGGCACGACGAGCCCCATCACGCGACCGCCGCTCTCGATGCAGCCGCTGAACACCTTGAACTCGCACTCCCGTGCCCAGGCGCCGGCGTCCACGAGCTCCAGCCCGAATCGGGTGTCGGGCTTGTCCAGACCGAAGCGCTCCATCGCCTCCTCCCAGCGCAGGCGCGGGAACGGGACCGGAACGGTCACGCCCATCGCCTCGCGGAAGGTGTCCACCAGCACACCCTCCCACGCCTCGAACACGTCCTCCTCCTCGACGAAGGACATCTCCATGTCGAGCTGGGTGAACTCGGGCTGGCGATCGGCGCGCAGGTCTTCGTCGCGGAAGCAGCGCGCGACCTGGAAGTAGCGGTCCATGCCCGCGATCATCAGGATCTGCTTGAAGATCTGGGGCGACTGCGGGAGCGCGTAGAACTTCTCCGGATGTACACGGCTCGGAACGAGGTAGTCCCGGGCGCCCTCCGGCGTCGCCTTCGTGAGGATCGGCGTCTCGACCTCGACGAAGTCACGGGCGAGGAAGGCGTTCCGCATCGCGCCGATGAACCGCGACCGGTGCGCGAGCATGCGCTGCATCTCCGGACGGCGCAGGTCGAGGAAGCGGTAGCGCAGGCGCAGGTCGACCGCCGTTTCGACTCCGTCCACGATCTCGAACGGGGGCACCTTGGCCTCCGCGAGCGTCTCGACGCGCTCGACCCGGAGCTCGATCCCGCCCGTCGCCCGCTCGGAGTTGACGTTCTCGGGCGAACGCGCGACGACCTCGCCCGATACCGACAGGACGTGTTCAGGCCCGATCTTCTGGACATCACCGAGCTGCTCGGAGAGCACGATCTGCGTCACGCCGTACCGGTCGCGCAGGTCGATGAAGTAGATCCCGCCATGGTCGCGGCGCGCGTCCACCCAGCCGTTGAGCGTGACCCTCGCCCCCACATGGCTGGCGCGCAGCTCTCCGCAGGTGTGGGTCCTCAGCCACTCGGAGCGGGCGGCCATCGCTATCGCCGGGCCCGGTTCGCCACGAACTGGCGCATCATGGCCCGTCGCAAGGAGCCCTCGGCGCGCGCGACGTCGAACACCTCTTCATCGTGTTCCGTCTTGCGCAGGTGGAGGCGTTCACGGGCCCGCTCGCCCGCAGTCACCGCGCGCTCGACATCGATGTCCCCCGGCGGCTCGGAGGCGTCGCTCACGACCCGCACGGTGTCATCCCGCACTTCGACGAATCCGCCGGCCACGAACATCGTCCG
>SMVQ01000145.1 GCA_004357655.1 Planctomycetota bacterium | reverse complement strand
CTGAGGAACTTCCCGCCATGTTCAGGCCAATTGCCCCTCTGATGACGGCGCCTTGGCTCTGGGAAGTTCCTCACCGTTCTCTCCCGCCGCCGATGGCCGCCGGAGGGAGGCTGGCAAGGCGCATTGATTCGTATGCGCTGGATACTCGGAGGGTAAGCCCCGGTCCGCCGAAGGCGGATCGAGACGACCCCTTTGGGTCGTCTCGAAGGGGACCCCGCAACGCAGCCAGGGGCGGCGAGGGGCGGCGAGGGCCGGCGAAACCTTACAGTTATTCTCGGACGGGCCCTAAGCCCCGGCCCGCGAAGCGGGATCGGATCGAACGCGTGGTTCGATCCGAAGCGGAAACCGGTGCGTGAAGAGTGCCGGCAGGGACCGAGTGGGAGTGCTCGGGGCGCTCGTTCATGTGATGATCCGGGCTGGCACCCCCGCGCGGGGCGGGTGCGATCCGGTCGGTGTGGCCCCGTCAGGCCACGAGTTCGCGGATCGTCTTGAACAGGACCTCGTTCGTCTTCGGATCCTGGACGTGGATCCGAACCGCGTGGTTGACACCCCGCGGCACGCTCATGATGCCGGGGGCGAGCCTCCGGTTCACCTTGCGCGCGAGGTCGCTGGGACAATCCACGGCGAGCAGGATCCAATCGCCTACGGAAGGCATGGGGTGGATCCCGGGGATCGTGGCGAGGCGCGAGTAGAAACGGTCCTTTTCGGGGCTCTCTTGGGCCATTGCGCAGCCTTCCCCTCGGCCCACGCGGTCAGCGCGGGTCGGGTGCGTTTGGGCGGTGGTAGGGAGCCCACGCGGTGAGCGCGGGCAGGGGGGGGTCAAGGAGGGCGACCGGGCGTGGAGCCGGTCGGTGGCGCTCGAACCGCGGTCCGCGGACCGGGGCTCGGGTCGCCGCGCTCGAGCGCGCCTCGCGGGGATCGCCACTTCCTGACACGGCGAGCACCATAGCTAGTGTGTGTAGATGCCACAAGCACCAGGGAGCGGGGCCCGCGGGCGTGCCTCGATCGTGCGCGAGGGCAGCCACTCGACTCGCCCCCAGAGGCGAACGAGAATGCCCGCTGCCGCGCCCATGACCGCCGCCCTCGCACGCCGCCCGGAAGACCCGATCACGGTCCGGGTCCCCGCCTCGACCTCGAACCTCGGTCCGGGCTTCGACCTGCTCGGGCTCGCGCTCTCCCTCACGCTCGAGGTCGAGGTTGCCGCGAGCGGATCGGAAACGGACGAGTGGGCCGCGCTCGAGGGCGAGTGCGCGGCCTGGCCGCGCGGGGCGGAAAACCTCGTGCTGCGCGCGATCGACGCGGTGTTCGCACGCCGCGGGTGCGCGCGCCCGGCGCTCTCGTGCTCGGCTCGCTCGGAGATCCCGGTCGGACGCGGGCTCGGAAGCAGTGGCGCGGCGATCGCGGCGGGCCTCCTCCTCGCGGAAGCGTTAGTCCGGCGAGCGAGGCTCGACGCGCCACTCGATCGGAACGCGCTCGCGCGCATGGGTTGCGAGCTCGAGGGGCACCCCGACAACGTGACCGCCGCCCTGTACGGGGGCTGCACGCTCGCGCTCCCGCACGCGGGCGGGCTCACCGTCGTGCGTCAGGAGCTGCACCCCTCGATCGGGTACGCGGTCGCGTGGCCCGCCACGCCCGCGTCGACCGAGGCCGGTCGGCGCGCGCTGCCCGCCTCGGTTACCTTCGCGGACGCCGTAGAGAATCCACGCCGCCTGGCGATGTTGCTCGAGGGTCTGCGCACGGGCGACCCGGAGCTACTCGCGCTCGGCGGCGAGGACCGCTTGCACGCCCGGGTCCGGCTCGCGCTCGTCCGCGGCGGCGAAGCGGCGCTCGGCGCCGCGCGCGAGGCGGGCGCGTGGCTCGCCACGGTGAGCGGCAGCGGCTCGGCCTTGATCGCGCTCGGAGCCCATGAACGGGCGGCGGGAATCGCCGCGGCGATGCGCGCGGAGCTCGACGGCACGGACGGCCCGGCGACGGCACGGGTGGTGGAGCCCGTGCTCGAGCCGCCCGCCGTTCGGGCCCGGTGAAGCGCGGCGGAACGCCCATCTGATAAGCTGGCGACGATGCGCATCGCCGCCGCTCAGATCGCGCCGGTCTTCCTCGACAAGGACGCCACGCTCGCGAAGGTCCTCGCGTGGTGCGAGCGCGCGGCCGGCGAGGGCGTGCGGCTGCTCGCCTTCCCCGAGGCGGTCCTGCCGGGCTACCCGGTATGGCTCGCGCGCACGGGCGGAGCAGCGTTCGACGACCCACTCCAGAAAGCGATCCACGCGCGCTACATGGACCAGGCGATCGAGCTGCCCGGGCGCGAGCTCGAGCAACTGCGCGAGGCCGCCGGCGATCTCGGCCTCACGCTCGTCGTCGGCACGATCGAGCGCGGGCGCGAGGCCGCGCGGGGCACGCTGTTCTGCACGGCGCTCACCGTCCGACCCGACGGCTCGTTCCTGGCGCATCGCAAGCTCGTCCCCACGCACGAGGAACGGCTCGCCTGGGGCATGGGCGACGGGCACGGGCTGCGCGTGAGCGAGGTCGAGGGCTGGCGCGTCGGCGCGCTCAACTGCTGGGAGAACTGGATGCCCGCGGCGCGGCTCGCGTTGTACGCACAAGGCGAGGAGCTCCACGTGTCACTCTGGCCCGGCTCACCGGCGAACACGGCCGACATCAGCCGCTTCGCGGCGCGCGAGGGACGCGTCTTCGTCCTGGCGGCCTCGGGCGTACTCCGGGCGGACGACCTGCCGGCGGACCTGGTCGGGCGTGATGCGATGCTCGCGGACGCGCCGGACGGCGTCCTGCAGTCGGGCGGCAGTCGGATCGTCGCCCCGGACGGGACGGAGCTCGCCGCGCTCCTCGTTCCGGAGGAAGGGCTCGTGTGCGCTGACCTCGACCGCGCCCTGCTGCTCGGCGAGCGCCAGAACTTCGACCCCACGGGACACTACGGGCGCAACGACGTGTTCCGGCTCGACGTCGACCGACGGCGCCGCCCCCCCGCGGTGTTCCGGGAGTGATACGGAGGCGGGACAAAATCCGCCGCCACTTGCCTGTGATTCTGCTTTCGCAGAATCACAGGCAAGTGGCGGCGGATTTTGTCCCGCCTCCGTACTGCTGCAGCTCGGCCGCCGAGGAGACCTTGCGCGCGAGCTCGACCGCGCGCACCGCTGTGGGGAGGTCGACCTCCCCCACCGAGCTCAAGAAGCTCTCGAGCGCGACGGGGGCGACGCAGAAGTGCCGGAACCCGAGCCCCAGGAGGAACGTCATCGTCTCGGGCGCCGCCGTCGTCACGCCGAAGATCGAGACGGGTTTGTCGTGTTCCGTGCACGCCGCGGCGACGTCGGCGAGCGCTCGCACGACGAACGGATGGATGCGCTCGAAGTAGCGGGCGAGCCCGGCCTCGTCGCGGTCCGCGGCGAGCAGGTACTGCTGGAGCGAGTTGAGGCTGATGACGAGGAAGTCCGCTTCGGCCGCGAAGTCGCGGGCGCCGATGATGGCGGCCGGCAGCTCGATGATCACGCCCATCTCGACGTGCTCGTTGAAGGCGAGCTGCGCCTTCTTCAAGGCGAAGCGCTCTTCGAAGAGGATCTCCTTGACCCGCCGGAACTCGCCGCAGTCGATGACCTTGGGCACCGCGATCCGCACCCGCGCGGACTCGAGCGCGGCGCCGGCCCGGAGAATGGCCTGCAACTGGCGCCGGAGCACCTGCTCGTGCGCGAGGAGCGCCCGCACGCCCAACCTGCCCAGGCCAGGGTTCTGCTCTTCCGATTCGTGCAGGTAGCCGACTCTGAGACTGGAGTCGAGGTCGAGCAGCCGAAACGTCACCTTGTGCCCGGCGGCTTGCTCGAGCACGGAGTCGTAGTGCGCGATGAGCGAATCGAGCGACGGCTGGTCCCGGTCGATGAGGTAGAGCAGCTCGGTACGGTACAGGCCGATGTCGAGCAGCCCGAGCGCGCGCGCGGCTTCGGCCTCCGGCAGATTGCCGCAGGTCGCGGCGACGAAGACCTCCTCGCCGTCGGCCGTCCGCGCGGGATGTTGCGACCACGCGGGTTGCTCTTCGGCGGAGCGCTCGCGCTCGCGAGCCTCGCGCGCCTCGCGCGCCTCGCGGTACTGGGCACGCACGATCTCGTCGGGCCGAACGCGGGCGACGCCTTCCGCGGCGTCGAGGATCAGCAGGTCGCCCTCCTCGACCTCGTCCAGCAGTCCCTCGACTCCGGTGAGGGTCGGGATGCGCATGGAGCGCGCCAGGATGGCGGCGTGGCTCGTCAGGCTGCCCTCCTGGGTCAGGATGCCGAGCACCTGATCGTTCCGCAGGTTGAACATGTCGACGATGGACAGCTCCCGCGCCACGAGGATGTAGCCGTCGGGATCACCCGCGTCCTCGGTGCTCGGGCGCTCCTCGCGTTCCAGGCTGCGCAGCACTCGGATACCGACGTCGCGCAGATCGACGGCCCGATCGCGGAGAGTCTCGCTCGAGACCAACCGGAAGATGCGGTCGAAGTCGAGGATGACCTTCGCAATCGCGCCCTCGAGCGACATCTGCTCGTTCAGGATCAGGTTCTCGACGTCGGACAGGAACACGGAGTCCTTCAGGTACGCCACGTGCGTATCGAGGATCCGCACGTGGTCGACGGGCACCTTGCCGTGCAGGCGCTCCTTCAGGTCATGGAGCTGCTCCTTCGAGGCCGACAGGGCGGCGTGAAACCTGTTCAGCTCGAGCTCGACGCGCTCGAGCGGGATCCGGGAGAGGTTCACCCGGGACAGGTCGTAGTCCTTCCGGAAGGCCGGCCCGATGGCGAGGCCCGGGGCGACCGGCGTCCCGCGCAGCATGGCGGGCCCGCGCGGTTCGGACCCGGTCCCAGGCTCCGTGGGCTCGGTGGGTGCGGCGCGTTCTTCGCTCGTCATCGTGGGCCGGGTGTCGGAGCCGGCGCTAGGCCCTATCCTATGGCCTGCCACGGGCCGACCCAACGGACAAGTGCCACTCCGGACTCTCGCCCGCCAGACCATGCGCCAATACCTGCTCACCACCTTGCTCGTCGCGTCCCTCGTCATGCTCATCGCGCCGCCCGTCGAACCCGCGCCGGCCGGAGCCGGGCCAGGCGCTCCCGAACGAGCTCCCGCACGGCAGTCCAAGTCCGGGGGCGGCTTCCGGCACGCCCCGCCGGAGGAGCTCTTCGAAGTCGCGCGGGTCATCGACGGCGATACGATTCACGTCTATCGGCAAGGGCGCCTGGAGAAACTCCGCCTGCTGTCGGTCGACACGGAGGAGCGCATCACCGGTCGCGCGAACGTCTCCGCCACCAAGCCGGAGACCGTGTTCGGTGAGGAGTGCGCCCTCTGGGCTCAGGAGTACTTCGCGGAGCTCGCCGAAGACGGACGTCCGGCGCGCGTCGGCCTCCTGTTCCCGACCGAGGAAGAGCGCCGCGACGTGTACGACAGGTTGCTCTGCCACGTCGTCCTGCCCGATGGAACGGACTTCGACCTGCTCCTCGTCCAGCTCGGCAAGAGCCCGTACTTCAACAAGTACGGCAACAGCCTCATTTGCCATGAAGAGTTCGTCGCGGCACAGGCCAAAGCGCGCAAGGCGAAACTCGGTATCTGGAACCCGGCGACGAACCGGCCGAAGACCAAGGGTGCGCGCGCGGCGCGCCGGCCCTACGACCGCCTGCTCCCCTGGTGGCAGGCGCGCGCTGACGCGATCGACGCGTTCCGGCGCGCGGCTGCGGCCGACCCGTTGCTCCACGTGGACTCCGAGTCGCCCGAGAGTCTTGCGCGCTCGGCTCGGGCGAAGCTGCCCGAGGTCGAGGTGTTCGGTCAGATCTACCGCGTCTTCGATGAGGACGACGGCAGCCGGACGGTCCTCTTCCGCTCCGGAGACAAGGCCCACTCCCTGCGCGTGCGCATCGCGCAAGAGGACGTACGCGCCCACGCCGCCCTCGACTTCCGCGGCGTTCGGCGCGAGTTCGTGCAGAACTTCCTCTACGTGAAGGGTCGGCTGGTGGAGACGAGCAGGGGCTTTGAAATGCGCTCCCCGGGTCCCGACGCGTGGCGTGTCGCGGAACCGGCCCTGGGTGCCGCGCTGGTTCGTCGCTGAGGGATCGGCCCCGAACAATTCGGCGCGGGCCTACCGCCTTCAGCCCATTCGTCCGACGCGCCCCCGCCGACGATAATGTGCTGCTGTTCTTCCACGCGACCCACCCCTCGCCGGAGGACGCCTTCGACCCCACGGGTGCCCGAACCCCGGTAGGATGCCATGACGTTCAAGCACATCCTGTTGACGACGGACCTGTCCCCCCAGGCCGTGCGGCCGTTCGCGACGATCTCGGAGCTGGCGAAGGCCTCCGGCGCGCGCGTGACCATCCTGCACGTGGTGCCCGACCTGCAGGTGATTCCCCATGGAGCGCCGATGGCTCCGAAGCAGTCTTCGCCCGTTGTGCCGCGCGAGATGCAGAAGGCCACGAGCGAGCTCGAAGCTCAGCGCGCCACGCTCGCGGACGGCGTCGAGGTCGAGACGGCCGTCATCAGCCACGAAGACGTGGCCACGGGCGTCGCCGAGTACGCCGCGGAGCACGACGTCGACCTGATCGCCATCTCCACGCACGGGCGCACGGGCTTCCGCCACCTATTGATCGGGAGCGTGGCCGAGGCCGTGCTGCGCCACAGCCCCGTGCCCGTGCTGAGCTTCCCGCGACCGTCGAAGAAGCGCTCATGATCGGTCCGAGTGCCGCCCTGTCCGACCTGATGCGGGCGCCCCGCACCGTGCCGTGTGATGCGACGATCGCCGAGGCCGCGATCCTGATGCAGAACTGGCACGTGGGAGCGCTCGTGCTCGTCGACGAGGAGCGCCGGCCCGTCGGGCTCGTGACCGATCGCGACCTCGCGCTCGGGGCCATCCTACGCGAGCTCGATCCAGGCGCGACCGAGGTCTCGGAGTGCGCGAGCCGTCCGCTCGTCACGATCCACCGGGACGCGACCAGCGCCGCCGCGACGCGCACGATGCGCGAGCATCGCATCCGCCGCCTGGCCGTCCTCGACGACGCCGGCGGGCTGTGCGGCGTCCTGACCCTGGACGACGTCCTCGAGCACCTCGGCACACTCACCAGCGGGCTCGCGAGCACCATTCGCCACGAGGTTGCGCTCGAATCCGAGGCCGTCCGCACCTGCACGAAGCTGGGGCCGGAGTAGTCATGACGCCCGAGATCGCCTTCGCCAGCCCCGTCATATCGGTCCTGGAATCCAACACTCTGGTGCAAGTGGCTGAGCTCATGCACCGGGAGGCGGTCGGCTGCATCGTCGTGCTCGATGGGGAGGGCCGCCCCGTGGGAATCGTCACCGACCGCGACCTGGCGCTGCGCGCGGTCGCGTGGTCGAGCGACCCGAAGACGACGACCGTCACCGAGGTCATGAGCGCACCGGTCCACACGGTGGAGGCCGGCGCACCGCTCGACAAGGTGATCGAACGCATGCGCTCGCTCGGCGTGCGCCGCGTCCCGGTCGTGGACGACGCGGGTCACGTCGTGGCGTTGGCCGTCCTGGACGACCTCTTCGAGTCGCTCGTCGCGCAGCTCGAGGACCTGTGCGCGACGATGGCGGGCGCCCGGCGGGACGCGCGGAGGAATGCCCGCGCCGCCCGCGTCCGCCACGAGGTGCACGAGTCCCTGGGGCACCTCCGGTCGAGGCTCGAGTACGCGAGCTGGCACGCGCAGGAAGCGTTCCTCCACGAGCTCGACGACATCCGCGCCCGGGTAGCCCACGCGCTGAAGCGGGACTGACCGGTCTCAGGTACTGAGGAGCCCTTCCCGGATCGCCAGACGCGTCAGCTCGGAGGCTGACTGGCACTTGAGCTTGCGCTGCAGGTTCTCGCGGTGCTTCTTGGCCGTGCCCAGGCTCACGCCGAGCTCGCGGGCGACTTCCTTGTTGCTCTTCCCCGTCGCGAGAAGCTGGAAGACCTCGCGTTCGCGGGGCGTCAGACTCGAGAGGCCGCTGCTCGACTGGCCGGTGACCGAGTCGTAGCCGCGGACCTTCGAGATGAGCCCGGCGGACACTTTCGGCGAGACGAAGGGGTCACCGCGGTGGACAGCCTCGATGGCGAGCGCGAGCTCATCGGGATCGGAGTCCTTGGAGAGGTAGCCATCCGCGCCCGCGCGCAACGCCTGGTCGACGAAGGTCTCGCCCTCGTGGTTCGTCGCCATGACGATCTTCGAGCGCGGGGAGACTTTGTGGATCATGGGGATCGCGTCGATCCCCGAGAGGTTGGGCATGGTGATGTCGAGCAGGACCACGTCGGGCCGCAAGGTCTCGATCTCGGCGATCGCCTTGCGGGCATCCGCGTTGTCACCGATCACATCGAATCGCGCCTTCGCACTCAAGAGGCTCCTGAACGCGGCCCGGATCATCGCTTGATCGTCGACGAGATAGATCGTGATCATGCCGCCATTCTGCATCGGTTTTCTCGCAATTGGATGGACCCGCCCACTCACGCACGGAAGAGAGGGTCGATTGTAGGCCGAGCGGGCGGGACGTACCCCCCCATTCGGCCGCTGATCCTGTGGAATGCGCATACTTGCGCACTGCTCCCGACCCGACTACGAACTTGTGCGCACCACGCTCGAGCGCGGCACTCGCTGCAGACGGGGAATCTTGCACGGCATCGCTCCTCGCGAGAGAATCGGGGGTCGGGGAGTCCCTTACGTCGGAGGCCCGACGAACGGCATGCTACCTCGGTTCGGCTGGGTCGCGACAGCAGACGAAGTGCGCACTCGCGGGCGCGATTGTGCGTATTAGCCCCGGGGAAGGCGGGCAACGCTGACTGCTCAATCGAGGGCGGGCATGGTGATCCGGAACGAGGCCCCCCCCGAATCGCTCGCCCCCGCCTCGATGCTCCCACCGTGCTCCTCGACGATTTTCTTGCACAGCGCGAGCCCGATCCCCGTGCCCTTGGCCTTGGTGGTGAGGAACGGCCGGAAGAGCGTGCCCCGTATCCCCTCGGGGATGCCCGGGCCGTCGTCCTCGATCCGGATCATCAGACCGCCGCCGTCGCACGACCCGGCCTCCAGCCGGATGTGTCCGCCGGAGTCCTGGGCCTCGATCGAGTTCTTGACGAGGTTCGTGACAACCTCTTCCATGAGGTGTCGGTCGACGGAGACCTTCGGGCAGTCGGGTGCGACGACCACGTCGAGATCCACGCCGGCCGCCTCGAGCTCGGGCGTCAGCATCGAGCACGGCCCTTCGAAGAGCTCGGAGACCTCGCAGACTTCCGGCTTGAGGTCGAGCGGTCGCGCGAAAGACAGCGTGCGCTTCATCATCCCCTGGAGGCGCTCCATGCTCCCCACCAGCTCCTTCAGCACGGCCTGGTCCTCCTCGCCGAGTTGCGCGGCGACCGCGCGCAGCGCCATGTTGACCGCGGTGATCGGATTCTTGATCTCGTGCGCCAGCACGGCGGCCGACTCACCGATGCTCGCGAGCGCACGCAACATGGCCGTCTCGCGACGTTGGGCCTGCTTCAGGTACGTGATCTCGCGTCCCTCGGCGATGAGGAGGATCGTCTCCCCCTCTTCGTCCTGGATCGGCTTGAGCGAGAAGTCGATCGTCTTGACCTCGGTCCCCGTCTTGAAGTCGACCTCCTCGCGCACGACCTCCCCCCTCCCCGCCTGCTCCACCCACTCGCGGAGTTGCGCCCGGGCGGCCTGGGAGCGTGACCACGGGGGCGAGTCCCAGAAGGGCTTCCCGACGATCTCCTTGCGACTCGCGCCCGCCATGAGGGCGGCCGCCTGGTTGACGTCCCTGACCGTGCCGTCGGGACCGAGCAGGACGACGAGCTGGTACTCCTGTTCGAAGATCGCGCGGAATCGCTGCTCGCTGGCAGCCAGGGCCTTCTCGGCGACCCGCCTGGCCGTCACGTCCCGGAAGCTGCCGCAGAACAGCGGCTCCTCCTCGCCGGGGATGTCGACGCGCGAGATGGATATCTCGCACGTGATGGCCGAGCCGCATTTCCGCAGGACCTCGAACTCGCGGGTCCGGCCGAGGATCCACGTCTCGCCGGTCTCCCGGTACCGTCGCATGTACGCGTCGTGATTCGAGCGGTGCGGCTCGGGCATGAGGACATCGACGTTGCCGCCGAGCAACTCGTCCACCTCGTAGCCGAACATCCCCTTCACCGAGTCGCTGGCGGATTGGATGATCCCCGTGCTGTCGATGGTGATGACGGCGTCGAGCATCCCTCCGAGCAACGCGCTCAGGCGGCACTCGCTTCGGATGAGCTCCTGCTGAATGCGCCGCAAGTCCGTGATGTCGTGCGCGCAGGAGGTCAGGAGCATCGGACCGCTCCCGGACGCCTCCTGACGCGTGACCGTCCAGGCGAAGTACCGGACTTCGCCAGTCTGACTCACCTGCCGGTTCTCGAACGTGAAGGCACCCTTGCCGCCCGCGCGCAACCAGCCTGCGAAGGCGGCCCTGGTCTCCCCCTGGTCGTCGGGATGCACGAAATCGAAGGCGCTCCGCCCCCGGCACTCCTCCGCGGAGAGTCCGAACACGCGCTCGGCCACGGGGTTGACGTAGACGAATCGGGCCTGCTCGTCGACGACCGTCATGAGGTCGTCGGTCGACTCGATGTACTTGCGGAAGGGGGACGCACCGTCCCATACGTCGGGCGGCTGAGCCTGTAGAGGATCGCTCATTCTGTTCTTCGATACGTACTCGAAGATACTCGAATTCGAGCCAGACTGGAACCGGACGCGCCTACCCGCGCACCTGCGAGACGAGGTGCCCCGCCTCCTTCAGGATGATCTCGTCCATGGCAAGCCGGAGCGCCTTCGGTGAGCCCGGCAGGGCGAACACGATCCTCCGATTCAGGAACCCGGCCGTGGCGCGGCTGAGAATGGTCGCGCTCCCGATCTCGCGATAGGAGAGCGAGCGGAACAGCTCTCCGAAACCCGGGATCGCTCCGTCGAACTCGGTCTCGAGCGTCGCCGCCGTCACGTCGCGCGGCGCGATCCCCGTCCCACCCGTGAACAGGACGAGGTCGACCTCCTCCGCGGCGACCGCGCGCGCGAGCGCGGCCCGGATCTCGTCCGGCTCGTCGCGCACGAGCTCCCGCAGGACCACGCGGTGCCCGGCGCCCAGTACCGCCTCGACGAGGGTGTCCCCGCCGCGGTCGGTCGCGAGCTCCCGGGTGTCGCTGACCGTGATCACGGCGAAACCGAAGTCCTTTCCGGATGCTGCGCGGTGCTTTTCGAGGCCCATGTGCGACTCCTGCCGCACGCAAGCTACCCGTGGCATCGGGCCTTCCGCAAGCGCGAACGGAGCCGTGGTCCTGCGCCCGATTCTCCGTATGATCCCGGGTGCTCCCGGGTGATCACGAGGATCCCTCGCCGCCCGAAGGCTCCCATGCTCGTCCATGCCCTCGTAGTCGCCGTCCTCGTCCAGGAGGCCCCGGCTCCCGCCGGAGAGGCCGATCGAGGGCCGCTCGCCACGCTCGAGAGCAGGGTGCGAGAGCTCACCCTCGACAACGGGTGGCGTTTCCTGCTCGTCTCCCTGCCCGGGGCGCCCGTCGTCGCCTTCGAGACGTACGCCGAGGTCGGATCGGTCCACGAGCGACCTGGAATCACGGGCATGGCGCACATGTTCGAGCACATGGCGTTCAAGGGCTCGGACCGGATCGGCTCGCTCGAGTGGCCGCGCGAACGGGAGGCCATCGGCGTCGTCGACGCCCGACACGGGTTGCTCATGGAGGCGCGCGAGAGCGGCGACCCGGAGGAGATCGAGCGGGCCGAGAGCTTGCTCCGGTCCGCCGCCGAGCTCGCCGGCGGCTTCGTGGCGTCGGAGGAGTTCAGCCGCCTGCTCGAGAACGCCGGTGGCACGGGCTCCCTCAACGCGAGCACTTCCGCGGACGAGACGCGCTACGTCGTCTCGCTCCCGTCGAACCAGATCGAGCTCTGGTGCTGGCTCGAGGCGGAACGCTTCGGGCGCGGCGTGCTGCGTGAGTTCTACCGCGAGCGCGATGCCGTCATGGAGGAGCGGCGCATGCGCGTCGAGTCCGACCCGTTCGGGCTCCTGCTCGAGCATCTCGTGCTGACCGCCTTTCTGACGCACCCGTACCGTCACCCCACCGTCGGCTACGCGGCCGACATCGCCGCCTACACACGTGCGGATGCGCAACAGTTCTTCGCGGAGCACTACGGGGCGCGCCGCCTCGTGACCGCGATCGTCGGCGACGTCGACCCCGAGCGGCTCGAGCCGATGCTGCGGCGCTACTTCGCGGCCGTCCCGTCGGGGCCGGACCGCGCCCCCATCGCGGGCTCGGAGGCGCGGCAGACCGGCGAACGGCGGATCGAGGTCGCGTTCCCCGCGAACCCGTTCGTCGCGCTCGCGTGGCACGTCCCCGCCCTCGCCCACGCGGACAGCGCGGCCGTGGACGTGGCCGTCCGGCTCCTCGGCTACTCCCGCAGCTCGCGCCTCGAGCGCCGCCTCGTGCGCGAGGACGGCAGCGCCGCGCAGGTGCTCGTCACCGGAGGCTTCCCGGGCAATCGCTACGACGGCCTCGCGCTCGTCATCGGCATACCCAACGCCGGCGTCGCGACCGCGACGCTCGAGGCCGCGATCGACGAGGAGATCGCCCGGCTCGCGGCCGATGGCCCGTCGGACGAGGAGCTCGCCGGCGTGAAGCGCGTCGCGCGCGCGGAGCTCTACGGGCAGATGCGCGACCGCGTCGCGCTCGCTTCGCTCCTCACGGAGTACGAGGCGAAGACGGGCGACTGGCGCAATGCCTTCCGGCGCGTCGATGAGCTCGCAGCCGTGACCGCGGACGACGTGAAGCGCGTACTCGGCGTGTACTTCGGTGCCACGAACCGGACGGTGGCGACGTTGACCGCACCCGCGCAGGCTGCTCCCGATGGACAGCCCGAGGGACAGGAGGACCGATGAGTCTACCGCGGACGCTCCTCGCCATGCTCTGCGCGACGGCGCCCGCGGCGGCGCGACAGGGAACGGTGGACGAGCTCCCCGCGCACCCGCGCGACATCGCCGCGCCGCCCCTGCCGCTCTACAAGCCGGTGCCGCCGGAACGGCACGAGCTCGAGTGCGGTGCACGCCTGCTCGTGCTCGAAGCCCACGAAGTGCCGCTCGTCGACGGGGTCCTCCGGTTCCACGCGGGCTCCATCCTCGACCCGCCCGACCGCGCGGGGCTCGCGGCGCTCCTCGCGGACGTTCTCCGCGCCGGCGGGAGCCTCGGGAAGCTCGGGACTGACGGAGAGAGCGGGACTGAGCTCGACGCTTGGCTCGACGCGCACGCCGCCACGATCGAAGTCACAGCGGGCCTCGACGAGATCCGGATCACTTTCTCATGCCTGAGCGAAGACCTGGAGGAGGTGTTGGGCCGCGCGGCCGCCCTCGTGCTCGACCCCGCGTACCCCGCGGACGTCTTCGAGAAAGCGCGCCGCCGCAGCCTGACGGAGATCGAGCGCAAGCGCGACGACACGTCGCTCCTCGCCGACGAGGCGATGCTCCTGCTCGCCTACGGCGTGGACTCGCCGTATGCCCGCGTTCCCACGCGGTCCTCCGTCGAGCGCATCCGGCGCGAGGACCTCGCGCAGTATCACCGCGCGCACCTCGGCGGCAACCGCCTGATCATCGGCATCACGGGTGACGTCACCGGCGACACAGCCCGCGCGCTCGCGAACACGGCATTCGCCGAGCTCGGTGAGGTTGCCGCGCCCCCTCCGGTCGAAGCCCCGGCCTTCATCCAGCCGACGGAGACGCGCATCTACGTGATCGACCGGCCGGGGGTCTCGCAGACGGAGCTGCGGCTCGCCGCGCCCGGGACGCGCAGGAGCGACCCCGACTACGCGAGCCTCTTCCTCTGGTCGCACGTCGTCGGTGCCGGCGGATTCACGAATCGGATAACGATCAGGGTCCGCACCGAGCTCGGTCTCGCCTACTCGGTCGGCGCCTACTTCGGACCTGAATGGAACCGTGCCGGTCGGTTCACGGCCTATTGCGGTACACGCAACGATGCGGTCGGCGCGGCGCTCGAGGCCATGCTCGGCGTGCTGCGCGAAGGGCTGGAGCGCGTGCCCGCTGACGAGCTGGACGCGGTTCGCAGGCGCGTCCTGAACGCCGACGTCTTTCAGATCGACACGCCTGCGAAGCAGATCGAGCGGGCGCTGGAGCTCGAATTCCACGGGTACCCCGCCGACTTCTGGGACCAGCGCGAGACCCGGCTGCGTCGCGCGACGCCGGAAGAGCTGGAGGACGCGATCGCGAGGAACCTAGCCCCGGAGCGCCTGCTCGTCGTAGCCGTGGGCCCGAAGGACGAGATCGTGCCCGCACTCTCGGCCCTCGGTGAGGTGAGCCTCTTCGACCCGGCGGCGGAAATAGATCCGAGTGCGGGCCAGCCGCCGCTCGTCCAGGAGATGCTGGACGCGGTCGGCGGCCGCGAGTTCTGGTCCGCGCTCTCGGCCATGGAAGTCGACATCGCGATCACGGGTCCGAACACCGAGCTTGCGACGCGCCAGTGGTTGGACTTCCGCGAGCCTCGGCAGCGGGTCGCCATCCAGTCTGGCGGCGCGACGCGGATCACGATCCTCGACGGCGAGCAGCTCACCCAGAGCGGGCCGGAGGGTCTGACGGAGTTTCCTCCGGAAGCGGTAGCACGCCTGAGACGCGCCAGGGAGCGCGGGATCTGGGCGCTCCTCCACGCGATCGCAGCGGGCGATGGAGTCGAGGTCACGCTCGAGGGCGAGAATCAGCTGCGCGTGACGAGCGTCCGTGGGCTGGACGTGACCCTCATCCTCGGCGAAGACAAGCGGCCCAGGAGCCTTCAGTACACGGAAGAAGGCGTCGAGAAGGTCTTCACGTACAGCGAGTGGACGGACCGGGGCGGATTCTCCTACGCCGCCAAGATCGAAGAGAGCACGACGGGATACCGGTGGCGCGTCACTCGCCTCCAGGTCCTCGACGCCTTCGATCCCGAGCTCCTGAACCTGCAACGATGAGCGTCCGCCGCGCGCAGCCGTCCCCTAGCCTGGAGTCTCGCCCTTTCCGAAGGGCGAAACTCCAGGCCGCTCGCCGTGCAGGCGAGCGCGGCGGCGCAGCCGCCGTACGGTGTAGGCATCCGCGTGCGCGAAGCGCGCGCAGCATCGGCCCGAAGGGCCGTCCTGACCGCGCCGCCGCAGGCTGCGCGGCACACGGGCCTGGTCCCGAGCCAGTGACTTTCTGCACACCCTGCTACCGAACGGCCTCGCAAGAAACTCCGAGGAACTCCAGCGAGGGCTCCTCGGCGCCGCCCAAAAGGGCGAGACTCCAGCCTAGCCTGGAGTTTCGCCGTCTTGGGCGGAACTCCAGCGCTCGCCGTGTAGGCGAGTGGGGCGGCGTAGCCGCCCTGTTTCGCGCGACGCGCGAGCCATCGGCCCGTAGGGCCGTCTGGTTCCAGGTCGCCGAAGGCGACGTGACGCACGGGCGCCGCACGTGAGTTCGACGGGTGAGAGGATGCTGGACTTTCCGCCCAACCTCCCTGTAGCGGCCTCGCCGAAAAGTCGCCCGTCGTCCGAAGCCGCT
>SMVQ01000144.1 GCA_004357655.1 Planctomycetota bacterium | reverse complement strand
GTTCTCCTTCAGGAGGCTCGCGATCGTCGTGGTCGCCACGCGGTGCCCGACTCCCTTGAGCTCGCCTTGGATGCGGCAATAGCCCCACGAGGAGTTCTCGAGTGCGAACCGAACAATGAGGGCCTTGATTGCCTTCATCAGCCCCGGCCGGCCGACCCGCTTCGCTTCGTAGGTCCACTTCAGCGCGATCAGCTTGTGATGCCAGCGCATCAGGGTGTCGGGAGTCACGATCGTCGCCACCGAGTTCAGGGCCCGCCGTCCCAGGAGCTTCGCCTTCGCCGCCAGTCGCCGGCGCTGGACGTCGTTCAGGCGCGGAACTTTCCCGCCGAACTGTTCCTTCAGTACGCGGTTCTCTTCGACGAGGTACGCGATGACGTTTGCTTGATTGCGGTTGACGATGCCAGAAACGGTGAGGAGCAGCACTTGGAGCGGGTAGATATCGGCCAACATTCGTGCATGGTAGCCCGCTGAGAATGCCCCTCATTCCGGGCGATCGAGCCGCGGCCGAGTTTGTGGACAGGACGGGCTCTCGGACCTCGACGCTGCCTGAGGCTCGACCGGCGCCGCCTGGCGATGGGATACGACGGTGACAGCGAGTCGATGTCGGCTCGCATCCGCCCATCGTAGGTACCCGCAACTCACTCCCCCGAGACGGCTTGCGCGGCAGCGGAGTTCTCGGAGCGACCGGGACAAGCCCCGACAGCACATCGTCGAACCGTAGACTCGCCAAGGATGGAAGGATGCGAAGACTCCGGAGCCAGGCGCGTCGCGATCGTCGCGACGAGCGTCGCAGCGGCCCTCGTCCTGCGC
Source organism: Planctomycetota bacterium (assembly GCA_004357655.1). GTDB lineage: Bacteria > Planctomycetota > UBA1135 > UBA1135 > N075bin59. The sequence goes on along the minus strand of SMVQ01000144.1, from coordinate 13,096 downwards.
CTGGTGTTCTTCCAGGGCGTCTGGGGCTCAGATGATCTCCACCACTTGCGCTACGCGCTCGAGTGGGATCGCCTGCCGGCCAACCAGTGGGAGGCGCGGCTGCTGTTCAACGGCTCGCTCTGGCTGTCGATCCGGGCCTTCGGTACGGGCGAGATGGCCTACGCACTTCCCAGCCTCATGGGCAGCCTGCTCGCGGTGGGCAGTACGGCGTGGTGCGCGATGCACTTCGGCGGGAGGAGGGCGGGTCTGTTTTCCGGTCTGATCGCCGCGAGCCTGCCCATCGACGTCCTGCACGCCACGGTACCCGTTGCGATGCCTTGCGCCGCGGGTCTCGCCGCCTTCGGGACGGCGGTGTGGGCGACGGCGCGCAGCCGGTTCGCGTTCGCTGCGACCTGCGCGGCTTTCGCGCTCGCCGGGCTCGTCCATTGGGCGGTCTGGTTCTACGTCGCCGCCCTCTGCGCGGGGTCGTTCTGCTCCGCGAGCTCCGCGTGGGAGCGATGGCGAGCGATCAGGGTCGGGCTGGGTAGCTGCGCGGTGTTCGTCGTCCTCGAGCTGGGGCTCTTCTGGGCGATCGCGGGCGATCCGTTGTATGAGCTGCACGTGATCGGGAGTCAGCACGTCACCCCGACGCTCGCGAATCAAGACCCGCGAACCTGGATCTGGCTCCTGGAGCCGTTGGGTCTGGCGCTCTTCTCGAAGGACTTCGGGCCACTCCTCGCCATCGCCGCAGTCGCGGGCTTCGTTGCGCGACGCCGGCTGCACGAGGCGCTGCGCGGCTTTTCCCTGGCGATCCCGTTCCTCTGGTTTTGGATCGGCTACGGCACGCAGTGGCCGACCGTGTATCTTCCGCTGAAGCTGATGCGCTTCGCGCACCCAGCCATCCTGCCGCTCTCCGTTCTCGTCGGCGTCCTCCTCGCGCGGACGAATCGTGGCGGCTCATGGGCGACCGCGGCGATCGCAGCCACGAGCGTCGCGTTGGTGGCGAGCTCCGGATCCTGGGGACAGCACGTGGAGATCACCAAGGCCTTCCTGCCTTACGTGCAGAGCCACCCGCAAACGCGGTTCCTCGCCGATCGCCAGTCACTGCTCGAGGTCTTCGTCCTCTCCGGAGGAGACGGTCTCGACAACCTCTCCTGGTGGGACGATCCGCCGCCGGCGGACGGCGCTGCCCTGGCGCTGCTCGACAACTCGCTCTCGCGCGAGTCGTGGGACGCGCGCTGGCTGGCGGGTGAAACCTTGTTCACCACCGACCCGGAGTACCGGCTGATCGGGAGGCTCCTGCCGGAGGCCTGGGGCCGGTATTCCGAGTGGTTCGTGCGCCGGCCCGAGGCGCGAATCGTGCGCGTCGACCAGCGTGCGGATGCGCCCCCTCGATGAACATGGACGCCATCTTCACCTTCCACTCGATCGACGAGCGAGCGACCGTCCTGTCCTACCGGCCGGACGATCTGCGGGCCTTCGTCGAAGCGCTGCGGGAGGAGGGAGCGCGCTTCGCAACCCTGGACGAGATCCTCGCTCCGAGGGAATCGGATGCCCCGCGGGTTGCCCTGAGCTTCGACGACGGGATCGCGACCGTTCATCGCGCCGCGCTCCCGCTCTTGACCGATCTCGGAGTTCCGGCGATCGCCTTCGTCGTCCCGGAATGGGTGGGACGTCACAACGGTTGGCCCGGGCAGCCGGTGAGCGCTCCGCGCTACGAGCTGATGAGCTGGAGCGAGCTCCGCGAGCTGCAGGCGGCCGGCTTCGAGATCGGTTGCCACTCGGCCAACCACCTGCGACTCCGGCGACTCGCACCCGAGGTGTGGCGAACGGAGCTCGCGGGCGGCCGCGCCAAGCTGGAGGACGAGCTCGGCGTGCCCGTGCGGCACTTCGCGTACCCGTACGGAGTACACGACGCGGAGGCCGTCCGCCGCGTCCGAGACCTCTACGATACGGCCGTCACGACGGAAATGCGCTTCCTCGGAAAGGGCGCGGACGTCCACCGGCTTCCCCGCATCGATTCTCATTACCTTCGCGATCCAAAGCGTCACGCGCCGCTCTTCGGAGCGCGCACCCGCCGCATGCTCGCCGCGCGCGCCTGGCTGCGGCGGCTCAAGGGATGGCTCGCGCGGCCATGAGGACGATCAGCGTCGTCGTGCCCCTGTTCAACAGCGCCCCGCTCCTGGAGCGGGTGCTCACTCCGCTCGCGGCGGCCGCGAAGAGGGGGGAAATTCTCGAAATCCTGATCGTGGACGACGGCTCGACGGACGACGGACCGGACACCTGCCGCGCGAGGGGCCTGGAGCTCCTCTCCTCGGGTGGCCACCTCGGGCCGGGGGCGGCGCGGAATGTCGGCGTGGAGGCGGCGCGCGGGGACATCGTGCTCTTCGTCGACGCGGACGTCGTCATCCACGACGACGTGCCGAGCATCGTCCGGGAGACTTTCGAGGCCTACCCGGACTGCGTGGCCGTGTTCGGCTCCTACGACGATCGGCCGGCGGCGCGGGGTTTCGTTTCGACCTACGTCAACCTCCGCCATCACTGCGTCCACCAGGCTGGGAACCCCGAGGCCTCGACCTTCTGGGCCGCCTGCGGCGCCGCGGACAGGCGCGCCTTCACCGACGCCGGGGGCTACGACATCGCGCGTTTCGAACGTTCCTCGATCGAGGATATCGAGCTCGGACAGCGCCTCCGCAGACGGGGCGGTCGCATCCTCTTGCGCAAGGACATGCTCTGCACGCATCTCAAGCGCTGGACCTTGCGCGACATGGTCGTCACGGAGATCTTCCGCCGCGCCCTGCCGTGGGGGCGGCTCATGATGCAGCCGGGCTACCTGGCCAGCGAGCTGAACGTGTCGACCCGCGAACGCTGGAAGGCGGGTCTGGCCCTCCTCCTCGTCGCGAGCGTGCTGGCCGCTCCCTTCTACGCACCGCTGGGACTCGCCGCGCTGGCGTTCGCGGTCCTGGCATTCCGCGTCAATCGCCGCCTGTTCCGCCTGATTCTGAAGCGACGCGGTTGGGCCGCCATGCTCGTGGGCGTGGCGCTGCACCAGCTCTACTACCTCTACAGCTCGCTCACCTACGGTTACTGTGTGCTCGAGTCCGCCGCGCGCGGACCCGTTCGATGACCGCGAGGTAGCGCTCGAGATAGGCTTCTGGGGTGTATCTCGACTCGTAGCGCGAACGGCCGGCCGCCCCGAGGCGTGCCCTGAGATCGGGTTCATTCCAGATCCGGTCCAGTTGCTCGAGGAGCTCCTCTTCGCCGGAGTAGAACAGGCCCGCACCGCCCGCGAGCAGCTCTTCGGTTCCACCACAGTGGCTGGAGATCACGGGAGTTCCCGAGGAGAGGGCCTCGCACGCCACGAGGGAGAAGGTCTCGGCGGAGAGCGAGGGAAAGACGAGGGCCTCGGCCCGCGCGTACAGGTGGGCGAGGCCCTCGCGCGACTGCCGTCCGACGAAACGGACGTTGCGCAGGGCTCTTCGCGCGAGCGCGTCGCGCTCGGATCCCTCGCCCACGATCACGAGCGGGTAATCCCTTCGCCGCGCGAACGCGTCCAGGAGCGCGTGCGTTCCCTTGGCGCGTACGAGGCGCCCGACGTACAGGAAGAAGCGCGGCGGGAGCTCGATCCGGGTGTCCTCGCCGGCCGGTAGGGGCGCAGTGAAGCCCGGCATCGGCTCGAGGGGCACGTCGACGCCCGCGGCCCTCATCCAGGCGCGGTGTCGCTCGGCGGTGAAGTTGTTGGCGACGAGCAGCGAGTCTACTTCGGCGAGGCATCGAGCCATCCAGCCGACGGCTCGCCGCCAGAGCTGGGGCGGAGTGCCCTGGGCAGCGCAGCAGCGCAAGCACTCGGGGCTCGTGCAAAGCTCGCCCGTGTACTTCCACAGGACGTGCGTGGGGCAGACCCACCAGTGCTCGTGCAGCGTGTAAAGCTTGACCGCGTTCCCCAGTCGAAGGACGTCCGGACCTCCGACCAGCGAAATGTTGTGATAGTTGATGACGTCGAAGTCGCGCTCGAGGATGCCGAGCAGGCGCTTGCGCTTCAATCCGGGTCGGCCCGTCTGCTGCGTCCAGATGGGAGAGAGCGCGCGCAGGGGGCTCTCGAGGCGGTGGACCCGCAGGCCCTCGAGCGGCTCGTCGTCGGGCGCGTCGGGCCGCTTGCCGTTCGCGAGCAAGCGCCACGAGTCCACGCAGTGGACGACCTCGACCTCGTGCCCGCGCTCCACGAGACTGCGCGCGAGCTGCCGGACGAACACTGCATCTCCGCCGAAGTGATACGGCGGGTAGAACGTCGTCACCATGCAGAATCGCATGACCTGCTCTCGCCCGGATCTCGTGGTTCGCTCCGCCACGCGTGAGCCGAGGCACCGCGCATCTCCTCGTGGTACGCCCGCTCGGTATTGACCAGCCCGGGATCCTCCTCGAAGCCGAGGATGCGCCGGGCAACCCGCCGCCCCATCTCGATCGAGTGGTCGGCGTTGTTGTAGCGGAAGAGACCCCCGCGGCCGATGGTAAAGAGCCCCTCGAACCGCTCGAGGTGGGAGCGAATCACCGTCAGCTTGCGCCGGTAGTCGAGATCGTAGACGGGATACGCGTTCGGGGTGCGCAGGACGCACGAGTCGATCACGTCGTCGCGGGAGAGGAAGCCGAGCCTGTCGGCCAGATCGGTCACGACGCGGTCGACCAGCTCCTCGTCGGACATGTTCCAGGTCGCATCCGAAGGAGAGCAGAAGCACTCGCACACGAGGGAGGTGTGCCGCGAATCCGGCACCATCGCGTCGCTCCAGTTCTTGGGCTCATGAATTCGCGCGAAGATCAAGTCCTCGTCGTGGACGTAGAGCCACGTGTCAGAGGTGACGCGCTCGCGGGCCAACATCACGGTCACGGTGATCAGAGCGCGAAAACAGAGGGATTCCGCGGCTTTGCGCACCGCCGCGTCGCACGCGGGCTCGAGCATCCGTACGAGGTGGGACAGCGGAATCGTAGAGACGACGTGGGTGGCCTCGAGATGCTCTGAATCGCCGGGCGGTCCGTGCTCCAGAACGAAGTCGTGGGGACCGCGGTACGCGATACTTCGGATCGGGGCAGAGAGCACGACCTGACCGCCGCGGCACTCGACTTCCTCGGCCATGCGCTCGCAGATCCGCTGGTAGCCGAGGCGCGGATAGACGAATTCGTCGATCAGGCTGACGACGTCCCGCCGCTTTCGGATCGCGTCTCGAATCGCCGTGAAGACAGAGAGCCCCTTGCTTCGCTGGTCCGCCCAATCGGCGCTGATCTCCCGACAGGGCCGCCCCCAGACTTTCTCCGAGTACTGACGGAAGAACATCTCGAAGAGCTTGCGGCCGAATTGCAACGTGAACGCCTCTTGGAGGTTCGCGGGTTCCTTTCTGGAGAAAGCGCCGCGGACCACCGCGGCGAGGTAGCTCGCGGCGGCCAGAGCACTCGTCTTGAGTCCCGCGTTCGCGAGCACGTTTCGAATCGAAACGGGATAGTCGAAGTACCGCCCCGCGTAGTAGATGCGGCTCTTGCGGCGCACGGTGACGAGCTCGCCGTCCATGAGCTCGAGGAACCACTCGTGCAGCTCGCGATCCTTGGTGAACCACCGGTGGCCCCCGAGGTCGAAGCGGAATCCGTTGTGCTCCATCGTGCGGCACAGCCCGCCGACGTACTCGTTCTTTTCGAACGTCGTCACGGGCGCACCGCATTCGGTGAGGGAGTGCGCCGCAGCCAAACCCGCCGGACCCGCGCCTAGCACAGCAACGTGACTTATCGAGCTACGCGATGTCATGGGGATCAACTGCGGGCTGGACCGGACGAAGTAGGGTTCAGGGTGAAGCAGGTTCGGAAATTCGTCAAGGGCTGTCTCCCGCTCGAGCAGTTTGGTTGAGTTTGGGCCCCATGTGACCGAATGCTCATTGACGGCAGACCATTCGTCGCATAAGACCGGGGGTGTCCGACTTGCCGCCGCAATGATGCCACCTGCTCCTCTGTCCTATCCGCGATGAAGACCGCGCTCATCACCGGAGGGACGCGGGGAATCGGCAAGGCCATCGCCTTGAACCTGGCAAATCGAGGCTACGCCATGCTCCTCGCCCATCGCTCGGACGAGGAGAGTGCTGCGCGAACTGTCGAGGAGTGTCGAGCGATTCACGGAGAAGTCGTCGCGCTGCGTGCCGACGTCGCCAGCAAGGAGCAAGTCGTAGCGATGGTCGCACACTGCGTAGAGCGCTTCGGCTCGATCGACGTGCTCGTGAACAACGCCGGTCTCAACGTCGATCGTTCGCTGCACGAGATGTCGGAATCGGACTGGGACCGCGTCATGAATACGAACTTGAAGGGCGTCTTTCTGTGCTCGCAGGCCGCCTCCGCGCACATGCTCCGCCAGGGGGACGGCGGCATCATCGTCAACATAGGCGCTTCGACCGCGATCCGAGGTCGGAAGAACGGCGCCAACTACTGCGCCTCCAAGGCCGGGGTTCTCGCACTGACCAAGTGCCTGGCGCTCGAGTTGGCGCCGAAGGTGCGCGTGAATTGCGTCGTTCCCGGCTCGACGTGGACGGAGAGCCGCGTCGAGTTCGAGGATCCGAAGGTGCGCGAAGCGAAGGAGTCGACCATTCCGCTCGGTAGGCTAGGGACACCCGCGGAAGTCGCGGATGCAGTCGCCTTCCTTTGCTCTCCGGAAGCCCGCTACATTCACGGCCAGAAGCTCTTCGTCGACGGAGGGCAGTTCATGTATTGAGCTGGGTCCCCTCCGGGCGGACGAAGCGAACGGATGCAAGCGAGACGAGATGAAGGGCGGGATGAGGTGATTCGGGGCCGCGAGGCCCAGGGACTGCTTCCCGATTCCACGTGGTGCAAGCTCGACCCGAGGCCCCCGGAGTCGCTGGAGCTGGTCCTCGAAGGCGGAGCGTTTCGTCTCCTGCAGGGCTGGACGGGCGGCTCCGCGTCGTCCACGTTCGCAGTGTTCCTGGCCGCCCTGCAGGCCTGCCTCTACGCGTACGACAGGATCCCGACGGTCGTCACCGGGGTCCCGGCGCGGCGCGACGGGAACGGCGCCACGCCGGCGCCCCGCGCGCTGCCAGTCTCCGTCGACGTCGATCCACGCTCGAGTTTTCGCGCCTTCACCGCGCGGGTGACGAGCTCACTCGAGGCGACCTACGCCCACCGGTCGCCCTCGACGTCCGCTCCGCTCTATCGGGTCGCTGCGAGCTTCGCGGGCCTGCATGGCCCGTTCCTTTCCCTCGGCTGTCCGCTGCACTTCGCCCTGCGGCTCCAGCGCGATCGCCTCTCGGTAGCGGTCGAGTACGATCCGGGGACCTATCTCCGCGAGAGCGTCGAACGCTTCGGCGGCCACCTGATCACAGCCCTGGCTTCGGCCCTCGAGCATCCGGACCGGCCCCTCGCGGAGCTGCGCCTGTCCTCGGGCGAAGAGCAGCGCCGGCTGCTCGTCGATTGGAACCGAACGGAGCGCGCGTTCCCCCGGGACGTGGCCCTGGCCCAGATCTTCGAGGCTCAGGTCGCAAGGACTCCGAACGCGCCGGCGCTGCGATTCGAAGGCGTCGAATGGACCTACGCCGAGCTCAACGCGCGGGCGAATCGCCTCGCGCATCACCTGCGTAGTCTCGGAGCGAAACCCGAGGAGCTCGTCGGCATCAGCATCCGTCCGTCGCTCGAGCGAGTGGTGGGACTGCTCGGGATCTCGAAGTCGGGGGCTGCGTTCATGCCATTCGACGCGAGCTATCCGCGGGAGCGGATGTCCTTCATGCTGGAGGACTCCGGGGTATCGCTCCTGCTCACAGAGAGCAGCCTCGCGCAGAAGCTGCCGTCGCATGGCCGGCACGTCCTCTGCATCGACTCTGACTGGGACCTGATCGCGCGGAGCCGCGCCGACGATCCGACGCCCGTGTCCGCGCTGGACGACCTCGTCTATGTGATGTACACGTCGGGATCGACCGGCCGGCCCAAGGGCGTCGCCTTGCATCAGCGCCCCCTCGTCAACCTGATCCACTGGCACCTCGAACACCTCCCAGCCGCGCGTACGCTCCAGTTCGCCGCCCTGAGCTTCGACGTCAGTTTCCACGAGGTGTTCTCGACTTGCTGCGCCGGCGGAACCCTGATCGTCGCGCCCGAGGCAGTCCGTAGAGACGTGCGCGGCCTGGTTCGATTCCTCGCCGAGGAGGCGGTCGAGAAGCTCACCCTGCCCGTACCGCTGCTCCAGGAGATCGCCGCGAGCTTCGGGCCGGAGGCCGCCCGTCTGCAGGATCTGCGCCACGTGATCGCGACGGGGGAACAGCTGCGCGTCACTCCGGCGATGGTCGAGCTCTTTCGAGTGCTCGAGCGGTGCACGCTCCACAACCACTACGGTCCGAGCGAGACTCATCTCGTGACGACCTACACCCTGCCGCGGCCGCCCGCCGACTGGCCCCCCTATCCCCCGATCGGGCGGCCGATCGCCAACACGCGCGCGTACGTGCTCGGCGACTCCCGCGAGCTCCTCCCCGAGGGAGCTGTCGGCGAGCTCCACTTCGGAGGCGTGTGTCCAGCGCGCGGCTACGTGAACCGGCCCGAGCTGACCGCCGAACGCTTCGTGCCCGACCCCTTCACCGACGAGCCCGGTGCGCGGATGTACCGGACGGGCGACCTCGCGCGCTACCTGCCGGGGGGCGCTCTCGAGTTCCTCGGACGCGTCGACCAGCAGGTCAAGATCCGCGGAGTCCGCGTCGAGCCGCGCGAGATCGAGCTCGCGCTCTGCGAACACCCCAGCGTGCGGGACGCGGTGATCCTCGCGCGGGAGGACCGACCCGGCGATCGACGCCTCGTCGCCTACGTCGTCGCGGAGGGTGGCGCCACCCCGAGCCCGCGCGAGCTCCGCGACTTCCTGGCGGAGAAGCTGCCGAGCTCCATGCTGCCCTCGCCGTTCGTCTTCCTCGACGCCCTTCCGCTCTCACCCAACGGCAAGCTGGACCGCAACGCGCTTCCCCCGCCGGCGGAGGCCCGCGAGCAGGGTTCGCGGTCCGTCGAGCAGGCGCGCGGGGACACGGAGCGGCGCGTCCTTTCGATCTGGGAGCGCGTGCTCGGCTTCCAAGGGGCCGGCATCGAGGAGAACTTCTTCGACCTGGGCGGCAACTCGCTGCTCCTGGCACGGGTGCAGAAGCTGCTCGGGCGGGAGTTCGACCGCGACGTTCTCACGGTGGAGCTCTATCGCCATCCGAGCGTGCGCGCCCTCGCCCGCTACCTGGACCGCGGCGCGGTCGAGCCTTCCGCCCCGCGCGGGAGCAACCTTCGAGCGGGCGCGCGCCGGACGCGAATCGCGGCGGGTGACGTGGCCGTGATTGGAATGGCCGGCCGCTTTCCAGGGGCCAGGAACGTCCACGAGCTCTGGCTCGCAGTCCGGGGCGGGATCGAGTCGATCGTCCGCCTCTCGCGCGAGGAGCTCCTCGCCGCGGGCGAGAACCCCGCCGTCATCGACTCGCCCGGCTACGTACCCGCGGCGGCGATCGTGGAAGGCGCGGAGCTCTTCGACGCCGCTTTCTTCGGCGACTCCCCGCGCGAAGCGGAGCTGATGGATCCCCAGCACCGGCTGTTCTTGGAGTGCTCATGGGAGGCCCTCGAGCGCGCCGGCTACGCACCGGGGACCATTCGGGGTTGGACGGCGGTCTTCGCTGGAGCGATGAAGAGCAGCTACCTCCTGCACAACATCCTCACCAACCCGGAGCTCGTGGAGGCGGTCGGAGACACGGCCATCGAGCTCGGAAACGACGCGGACTACCTCGCCACCCGAGTCTCGTACAAGCTCGATCTGCGGGGCCCCAGCCTGACCGTTCAGACGGCGTGCTCCACGTCGCTGGTCGGAATCCACCTGGCCTGCAAGAGTCTCCTCGCCGGCGAATGCGACATGGCCCTGGCCGGCGGGGTCACGCTCACCGTGCCCCAGCGCCGGGGCTACCGGCACCGCGAGGGCGGGATCTTCTCTCCCGACGGACACTGCCGCGCGTTCGACGCCGACGCCCGTGGCACCGTCTGTGGCGATGGCGTGGCGATCGTCGTGCTGAAGCGCCTCGAGGACGCGCTCGCCGACGGGGACACCGTCTGCGCGGTCATCAAAGGCTCCGCCATCAACAACGACGGATCCCTCAAGGTGGGCTACACCGCGCCGAGCGTGGACGGCCAGGTCGCCGTCATCCGCGAGGCGTTGGCGCTCGCGGGCGTCGAGCCTGAGTCGATCGGCTACGTCGAGGCCCACGGAACGGGAACCGAACGCGGCGATCCGATCGAGGTCGAAGCGCTGACCCGGGCCTTTCGGGAGCACACCGAGAAGAAGGGTTTTTGCGCCCTGGGCTCGGTGAAGGCGAACGTCGGACACCTCGTGTCCGCCGCCGGCGCGACCGGACTGATCAAGGCCGTGCTGGCCCTCCAGCACGCGGAAATCCCGCCGCTCGTTCACTTCCAAGAGCCCAACCCGGACATCGATTTCGAAGCGAGCCCGTTCCGGATCCCCCGATCGCTGGAGGAATGGAAGCAGTCCGACCATCCCCGGCGAGCGGGCGTCAGCTCGTTCGGCTTCGGGGGCACCAACGCCCACGTCGTCTTGGAGGAAGCTCCCCCGCCGACGGCCTCTCCGTCGCGGCGCTCCCACGCGCTCCTCCTCCTCTCGGCGCGCACGCGCACCGCATTGGAGACGTCCGCGGCAAACTTGGCGGCTCACCTTCGCCAGCATCCCGAACACGACCTCTTCGACGTCGCGTTCACGCTCCAGGTCGGTCGCGCTGCTTTCCGGCACCGCGCGTTCCTGGTCGCCGAAGATAGGACGCAGGCCGCGGCGGCATTGGAGTCGGCCGAGCACCCGGGGCTCGTCTCCGCCGAGTGCGTTGCGGGCGATCGACCGATCGTCTTTCTGCTTCCGGGCCAGGGCGCTCAGTACGCCGGCATGGCGAGGGAGCTCTACGAGACCGAGCCGTCCTTCCGGACCGAAGTCGACCATTGCTGCGAAACGCTCGCGCCCCACCTGGGTGTCGACCTGCGCCGTTCGTGGTTCGCCGCGGAGACTGGCTCGGAATCGCCCCAGGATCCGCTCCTGCCTACGTCGTTGGCGCAGCCCGCGCTCTTCACCCTGGAGTACGCCCTCGCGCGCCTCCTCACGTCGTGGGGGCTGCGCCCCGCCGCGTTGCTCGGACACAGCATCGGTGAGTTCGTCGCGGCCTGTCTCGCCGGAGTCTTCAGCCTGGAGGACGCGCTCCGGATCGTCGCCGTCCGAGCCACCGCCATGCAGGCGCTGCCCCAGGGGTCCATGCTGGCCGTGCCTCTGCCGGCGGCGGAGCTCGAAGCGCGCCTCCAGGACGACGTGGAGATCGCCGCTGAAAACGGCCCTGCGCTCTGCGTCGTGTCCGGTCCCAGTGCCGCGGTCGATCGCGCTCGGCGGGAGCTCGAAGCGAACGGCGTGGTCTGCCGTCGGCTGCACACCTCCCATGCCTTTCACTCGGCCGCGATGGAGGCGGCGATCGAGCCCGTCACGCGGGTTGCGGAGCAGATCGAGCTTCGGACGCCCCGGATTCCGTTCCTCTCCAACGTTACGGGCACCTGGATCGAGGACGCACAGGCCACCGACCCGGGTTACTGGGGGACACACCTTCGCCGTCCGGTGCGCTTTTCCGCCTGTGTGTCGGAGCTTCTGCGCGAACCGGAAAACCTCTACCTCGAGGTCGGACCGGGCCGCACGCTGTGCACGCTGCTTCGCCTGCACGGCGAGGCGGGTCGCCGAGCCACGGCGAGAGCGAGCCTGCCCGGTCCCGCGGAGAATGATTCGGACCACGCCGCGCTCTGGAACGCGCTCGGCCGGCTTTGGCTCGCGGGCGCGGCCGTGGATTGGCGGGCGATTCACGCGGAGGAGCGGCGCCGGCGCGTCCCCCTGCCGACCTATCCCTTCGAGCGCAAGCGCTATTGGATCGAGCCGGGATCCCTGAACGCGGGCACGTCGAGCCGCGTACGGGCCGATGGAAAGCGGCCCGATATCGCCGAGTGGTTCTACGTCCCGGGCTGGAAGCGCGCGCCGCGGTCGCGCTCCACGCCGCGGATCGAGGTCCCGAATCCGTCGCTCGGTGGCTGGCTCGTACTCGCGGCCGAAGACGACCCGCTCTCCGAGAAGATCCTCGGGCACCTGGGACGACTCGGCGTCGACGTGACCGCAGTTCGGGCGGGAACGGCCTTCGAGCGTCACGGGGCAGGAGCCTTCGTGCTCGACCCGCGCCGTCCCGACGAGTACGAAGCCCTGCTGCGAACGCTCGACAGCGAGAATCGGTTCCCCAGCGCGATCCTGCACCTTTGGTCGGCACCGCCCGAGACCGACGCGCTCCGCGGTCCGTCCCCCCGCGCGGACTTCCTTCGGGAGCGCGGCTTCGACAGCCTCCTCTTCTTGGGGCAGGCGCTCGGAGAGCTGGGCGCGAACCGTCCGGTGCGGATCGGCGTCGTGACGTCGGGCGTGTGCGACGTCACCGGGGACGAAGAGCTCGTCCCCGAGAAGGCGACCATTCTCGGTCCGTGCCGCGTCCTTCCGGCTGAGCTTCCCGCCGTTCGCTGCTCGGTGATCGACATCTCCGCGGGGGATTGGCGGGAGGGCGGGGCGCGCCTCGCCGAGCGGGCCCGCGAGGTGGTGTCGGAGCTCGTCGGCGACTCCGCGGAGCAGACCGTCGCCCTCCGCGGCAGCCATCGCTGGCTTCCGACGTTCGAGCCCGTCCGGCTCGAGGCCGCGCGCGCGCCGGACGCGGGGCTTCGTGCGGGCGGCGCCTACCTGATCACCGGTGGACTCGGGGGGATCGGCCTCGCCCTCGCACGGGACTTCGCCTCGCGCGCGCAGGTCAAGCTCGTGCTCACGACCCGACGCACCGACTTCCCCGCGCGCGACGAATGGGATGCGCGTGCGCAGGATCCCGCCGAGAGTGAACCGATGCGGCGCGCGCTCCGCGAGCTGCTCGCCCTCGAGTCGAGCGGCTCCGAGATCCTCGTCGGACGGGCGGACGTCACCGACCTGGAAGGGATGCGAGGCGTCGTCGACGAGGCGACGCGGCGCTTCGGTCCGATCCGCGGAGTCGTTCATGCCGCGGGTCTGCCCGGGGGCGGAATG
>SMVQ01000143.1 GCA_004357655.1 Planctomycetota bacterium | reverse complement strand
TCTACGACCCGAGGCATCCCGACGCGGACGAGCGTGGAATCGTGCGCATGCCGAACGTGAACACGATGCGGGAGATGGCCGACCTCATCACGGCGGTCCGGGCCTACGAGGCCAACATGTCCGTGCAGGAGAGCTTCGAGCGCATGGCGGAACGCGCTCTGCGGCTCCTCGAATAGGCCCGACCTCGAGATGACTCCATGGTGAACGGCATCGGACAAGGGAGCGGTGGGATCGCGCGTGCAGCGGTCGAATCCGCCATGAAAGCGGCCCTCGAGCGCAAGGCGGACAGCCTGCGCCGGATGGACGATCTCGCGAGCAAGCTCGGGGGAACGCAGGCACGGCCGCAGCAGGACACGGCCTTCAGCGACATGGTGTCGCACACACTCGCGGGGATCGACGGCAACGTCAAAGCCGCCGACAAGCTTCCGCAAGCGGTAATGACGGGCAACCTCGACTTCCACGAGGTCGCCGCCCAGCTCAAGCAATCCGGCCTGGCCTTCGACTTCGCACTCGCGGTCCGGAACAAGTTCATCGACGCCTACCGCGAAGTCATGCGCATGAGCGTCTGAGCGCGCCGCCATGAAGGAACTCCTCCGATCCCTCGCGAGCCTCCTCAAGAGCACGAACGGTCCCACGCGCGTGGTCATCGCGGCGGCCCTCGTCCTGGCCCTGGCGGTCGCCGGCATCGCGGGCTTCCGGGCCAGCAACCCGACCTTCGTGCTGCTCGAGACCGGTCTCGACGCGCAGAAGCTGTCGTCCGTCTCGGCCGCGATCGCGAACAAGGGCATTCGTTTCAAGCCGAGCTACCCGCCGGGTCCCTACACCATCTGGGTCGAAGCGTCGCGCGAGTACGAGGCGCGGAACGCGATGTACATCGAAGGCGCCATGGCCTCCGACCCGCGCGGCATCGAGACGAGCGCGAGCGGCGCCGCGACGGTGTTCCTCGGACACGGCGAACGCCTGCAACAGATGCAGAAGCGCAAGGAGGGCGAAGTCGAGAAGCTGCTCGAGGACTACACCTGGATCGCGAAGGCCACGATCTCCTCCTCGACGCCCGCCCGCTCGAGCCTCACGCGGGTCCTGCCGCCTACGATTTCAGTCGTGCTTCAGCTCCGGGGCATCCTCGAGCCCGACCGCGAGCAGCGCGAGACCGTCGCGACGATCGTCCGGAGCGCCTTCGGGGCGCCGCGCGAGAACGTGGTGATCTCCGACCAGTTCGGGCGGACGCTCTACGACGGGACGCGCGACAACAGCCTCGACGAGCTGCTCGCCTTCCAGCGACAGTCCGATGCGTCCGAGACCGCACGGATCCAGGCCGTGTTCGACGATGTCTACGGACCCGGCCTCGTGCGCGCCTCCGTCAGCTCGGAGTGGACCCACGACCAGGTCGAATCGATCAGCGAGACGGTCGATCCAACGAGCAAGGTCCGGATCTCCAAGACGGAGTCCACCACGGAGACGCCCGTCGGCGGCCCCGCCGGCGTGTCCTCCAGCATCCTCGATCCGAGCGCGAGCGCGCGGGTCCCCGAGCCGGCGACGACGTCCGATACGACCGAAGAGTTCGCGATCGGGCGCAGCACGACGCATACGCTCCAGATGACCCCGGTGCTCAAGCGCCTCACGCTCACGCTGCTCGTCGACGAGAGCCTCGCCGAGAAACTTGCGGACGTCGAGGAAGCGGGCAAGACGCTCGTGCGGTTCGACGAGGCCCGCGGCGACGTCGTCATCGCGATCACCGCGGCGTTCTTCAGCCTCGAGCGCGACCAGGACGGCAACCCCGTGCCGCCCGAGCCCGCGCCCCTGCCCGAGACCACGAATCCGACGCTCGAGCTCCTCATCGAGCACGGCGTGGAGATCCTGGCGGCGCTCGCGTTCCTCTTCGTGCTCCTTCGGGGCCTGAAGAAGGGCACGGCACCCGTCCCACCCGAGGCGGCGACGGCTGCGGCGCACGCCGTTCCCGATGAGGAGATCGACGTGGACATGCTGGCGCGGAAGCACGTCGAACAGCTCCTGACCTCCGATCCGGAGAAGGTCAGCGCGCTCCTGTCCCGCTGGGCGCTCAGCGAGTCGCCCCTCTTGAAGACGGACGCATGAGCACGCCGAAGAAGGTCTCCGGCATGCAGAAGGTCGCGGCTTTCCTGCTCAGCCTCGACAAGGAGGTCAGCGCGGAGGTCATGCGCGGCCTCGACCCGAAGGTGATCTCCGGCGTGGCGGAGGCCATGACGGAGCTCGACCCCGAGCTGTGTACGCCGCAAGCCGTCGACGAGCTCTTCAAGGACCTCGCACGGACGGTCTACCAGCGATCGGGCGTGCGACCGCAGGACGAGATCGAGCTGCACACGATCCTGGCGAACACCTTCGGCGCCGAGGAGGCCGAACGCGTCCTCGCCGAGATCCACGAGCGCCGGCGAGTGGAGCAGCCCTTCGGATTCCTGGAGAGCGTCCCCGTCGGGCACGTCGCGCGCGTCCTGGAGCAAGAGTCGGCGCCCATCGTCGCCCTCGTGCTCTCGCACGTCTCGCCGACCGTGTCGGCGGAAGTGCTCGGCCGGTTCGAGCCCGAAGTCGCGCTCGACATCGTGAAGCGCATGACGACGATCGTGCCGCCCGCCGTCGAGACGATGCTGACGATCGCCGACGATCTCGAGCAGCGCCTCGCCGCTTCGGATTCGGGCGCGCCACGCACGCGCGCGGACAGCCTGCGCACGATCGCGGAGCTGCTGGGCTACTCCGACGGTGAGACGGAGCGGCTCGTGCTCGAGGGGCTGGAGGGCGATGACGAGCAGACGGCCAACGAGATCCGCGACTTCATGTTCACGTGGGAAGACCTCGCCGACGTTGAGAAACGGAACATGCAGAAGATCCTCGCGTCCGTCGACACGCGGACCCTGGCGATGGCGCTCAAGGGTTCGTCCGCGGCGGTCCAGGACAACATCATGAGCAACCTCTCCTCGCGCGTGTGCGAGATGATCACGGACGAGCGCACGCTCCTCGGCGCAGTGCCGTTCAGCGAAGTCGCCACTGCCCGCGACGAGCTTCGAAAGGCCGTCCGTGTCCTCATCGAGGCCGGCGAGTTCACGCCGGCGCGCGCAGGCGAGGAACTGGTCACCTGAGATGCGCGCTGAGCCGTCCATCCGACTGCACGCTCGACCCGTGGGCGCGCACGTCAGCGAGACCTCGCTCGCCGAGGTCGCGGAGCGGGTCGCCCGCGAGCAGGCCGAGGCCGCGTACCTCCGGGGTCGCGCGGAAGGCGAGGCGGACATGCGCGCAACCGCATGCGCGGCCATGGATGCGGCCGCGGCGCGCGTCGATGCCGCGCGCGAGGCGGCCGAGGAACAGGTCGCCGGTTTCGCGGTGAAGCTCGGCGTCGCGATCGCTGAACACCTCCTGCGCGTGGAGCTCGACGCGGGGCGCTACGACCTGGAGCAGATCGTGCGCTCGACGCTCGCGGCGTCCGACGTCGGGCGTGGCGCGTGCGTCGTCCACCTCGCGCCCGAGGACGCCCGGCGGCTCGAGGGGGTGCCGTTCCGGAGCCTCACCGTGCTCGAGCCGGACCCGAACATGAAGCCCGGGGACGTCCACGTCACGACGCCGCAGGGCCTGCTCGTGCGCGACCTCGAAGTCACCCTCGCCTCCATCGCCGAACGCATCCTGGGGGACATCCGGTGATCCCGAGCTTCGAATCGTGCCTCACACACGTCGAGCAGGGCTCGCGGCCCTTCTACCGCGGCCGCGTCGACATCGTGTCGGGCGTCCTCGTCGAAGCGGTCGGCGTCCCGGCGGCGCTCGGCGAGCTGTGTCGCATCGACCGCGGCGAGCTCGGGCAGATCGAGGCCGAGGTCGTGGGCTTCCGCGGCTCGTCGACGCTCTTGATGCCGCACGGGGACCTGGCCGGGATCGCCCCGATGCAGGCGGTCGTCGCCCTCGGCCGCCCGTTCGCCACGCTCGTCTCGGACGACCTGCTCGGCCGCATGCTCGACGGCTTCGGGCGACCCGCGGACGACGGGCCGGAGCTCAGTGGCGGGGACCTGCGTCTGGTCCGCCGCGAGGCGCCGAGCCCGTTGCACCGCGTACCGATCGACCAACGCCTGCAGACGGGCGTGCGCGTGCTCGACGCCCTCAACACGATCGGCCGGGGGCAGCGACTCGGCATCTTCGCGGGCTCCGGCGTCGGCAAGTCGAGCCTGCTCGGCCAGATCACGCGCGGCACCGATGCGGACGTCGTCGTGTGCTGTCTCGTGGGCGAACGTGGCCGCGAGGTGCGCGCCTTCCTGGAGGAAGTGCTCGGCAAGGAAGGGCGCGAGCGCGCCGTCACGGTCGTCGCGACGTCCGACCGCGCGCCGATCGAACGATTCCTCGCGCCGTTCGTGGCCGTCACCATCGCGGAGCACTTCCGTGACGGCGGCCGCGACGTGCTCTTCGTCATGGACTCCGTCACGAGGTTCGCGGCCGCGTCGCGCGAGATCGGACTCGCTGCCGGGGAGCCGCCGACCGTGCGCGGTTACCCGCCGAGCTTCTTCGCCACGATGCCGAAGCTCGTCGAACGCATGGGTCGCACGAGGGAAGGCAGCATCACGGGCCTGCTCACGATCCTGCTCGACGGCGACGACCCGAACGAGCCTGTCGCGGACACCCTGCGCGGCCTGCTCGACGGCCACCTCATGCTCTCGCGCGAGCTGGCGCAGACCGGTCACTACCCGGCCGTGGACGTGCCGAACAGCCTCTCGCGTCTGATGCCGGAGCTCGTGACGCCGGAGCAGCTGGAGCACGCGCGCGTCGTGCGCGAATCGATCGTCGTCTACAAGGACGGCCGCGACATGATCGATATCGGCGCCTACAAGCCGGGCACGAACCCTCGTCTCGACGAGGCGATCCTGCGGATGCCCGCGATCGAGGCGCTGGTGAGACAGGGCGTCTCGGACCTGACGTCGTTCGCGGAGACCGCTGAGCTGCTCGAGTACGTGGCGTCGGCCGGCGGAGGTGCCGCGTGAAGCCTTTCCGGTTCCGGCTCGATCGGGTGCTCCGAGTGCGCGAGGTCGAGGAGGAGACCGCGCGCGCCGCATGGCTGGTCGTGGAGCAGGCCGCGCGGGCGGCCGAAACGCGCGCCGAAGCGCGCGCGCACGATCGCGGGGAGGCGTTCTCGGAGCTCGCGCGCGAGATGGCCGAGTGCTCCCTGGCGCCGGCCGTGATGCTCGTCCGGCACGCGGTGCTCGACCGGCTGGCGCGGGCGGAGAGCGAGGAGCGCGAGCGCGCTCTCACCCTGCGCCGCCAGGCCGACCAGGCCCGCGGGCCCTGGCAGGACAGGCGCCGCGAAGTCCTCGGGCTCACGCGCTTGCGCACGGTCGCGAAGTCCCGCTACGCAGACGCCGCGCTCGCGAAGGAGATCGCCGAGATGGACGAGGTCGCCTTGATGCGCGCGGCGAGCCGCCGGCGCGCATCGCGCCGCCGTGCCGAGCACGAAACCGCCCCCCCGGACGTTCCCGCTCATGTTCTCTCCGAAAGGACGGATGACCGATGAACCAGATCCTGAAGTACGCCGCGTTCAGCCTCGGGGGGGTCACGCTCTTCGTGGGCGCGTTTCTCTCCTTCGCCGCCTTCACCGGCGCGCCCTTGCACGAGATGTCGATCGTCGGTGAGTACTTCCCCGCTCCCCCGGGGTCCGTCGCCACGCAGGGCGCCGAGCCGAACCTGATCGAAGAGCTGGACCTCGACTCGCGCTCCGTGAGGACGGTGATCGAGCAGGCGTCGACTCCGCTCAGGGCGTTCCTCCTGGACTCACCGTTCTCGACCGAGGACCTCGAAGGGCTGCAGCGGGAGCTGAAGGCGCGGACCCGAACGCTCGAGACGCTGCAGGCGAGCCTCGAGGGGCGCGAGCGCGAGCTCGCCCTGCGCGAGCGTCAGATCGAGGAGCGCTGGACGGAGCTCGAACGCATCCGCACCGATCTCATCGAGGAAGGTCTCGAGCTGGAGCAGCGCCAGGACGAGCTCGTGCGCGACGAACAGGTCGCCCAGGATCGCGAGGAGGCCAGCTGGAAGACGATGGCGGGAGTGTTCAAGGACGGTAAGCCGCGCGATCTCGCCGAGCGGCTCGT
>SMVQ01000142.1 GCA_004357655.1 Planctomycetota bacterium | reverse complement strand
GGCGAGTTCATGTTCGGGACGGCGCGCGCCTGGCCGATCATCAAGGGCAAGCTGGGGCCGCTCATGCGCGGCGTCAACATCTCCGGCATCGCCTTCGACGTGCTGAAGTCGGTCGACCGCGTCGGCTCCGAGTTCGCGTGGGACCTCGGTTCCGGATTCTGCGGCAAGGGCCAGCCCGCGAAGGTCGACGCCGGCGGGCCGTGGATCAGCTGCGAAGTGCTCGTCGGCGGGAGGGCGTCATGAGCGAGACCATGACGGAGCGGACGTTCGACCCCGCCGCGGAGGAGGCGCGCCTCACGGAGCGCTGCACCGCGCTCCTCGAGCGGGCCGCGGCGCGCGGCGCCGACGAGGCCGAGGTCATCGCCATGCGCACCGAGATGATCGCCGTGCGCTTCGAGAAGGGCGACCTCAAGCTCACCCAGGTGGACGAGGGCACCTCGCTCGGGCTGCGGGTCTTCGACGCGCGCAAGATCGGCTTCGTGTCGACGAACCAGAGCGACGACGCAGCGCTCGACACGGCCGCCACCGACGCGCTGACGCTCGCGGGTTTCTCCCTGCCGGACGACGCGAATGTCCTGCCCGCGGCGCGCCCGCTCGATGATCGTCCGAGCCTCGTGAGCGAAGATGTCGCGCGCCTCACCGTCGAGGAGGCCGTCGCGCACGGCAACGACTTCGTCACCGCCGCCCTGGCCGTCGATCCGCGCCTCTCGATCGACCAGTGCTCGTTCGTCGTGTCGCGGACCTCCGCCGCCGTGTGCTCGACGACCGGCGTCAGCGCGGCGGAGAGCGACGCCACGATCGGGCTCCAGCTCTTCGGCATGGCGATCGACGGCGACGACGTCGGCGGCTTCGACTACTGGGGCGACACGCTGCGCGATACGACAGGCATCGACGCGGCGATCCGGGACGTGGTCGAGCGGTTCTCGACGGCCGCGCTCGGTAACCTCGGCGCGGGCGCCGCCGAGGACTATCGCGGCCCGGTGCTCTTCGCGCCGCAGGCCTTCCTCGAGGTGTTCGTCTCGCCGCTCGTCTCCGCGGCGAGCTCCATCGCCGTCCAGCGCGGCCGCAGCGCGCTCGCGGGCAAACTCGGCACGGTCGTCGCCTCGCCGTCGATCTCGATCCTCGACGACCCCTCGGACGCGCGGCTGGCGGGCGCGGCGCGCTTCGACCGCGAGGGCCAGCCCGCGCGGCCCTTCCCGATCGTCATGGGCGGCGTGCTCGACGGGTACCTTTACAACGCGTACTCCGCGCGCATCGAAGGGCGCGACTCGACGGGCCACGCGGCGGGCGGCGCGCGCTCGGTGCCCGGACTCGGGCCGCACGCGCTCTCCGTTGCGCCCGGCGACGGCGGGAGTGTCGCGGAGCTCTACGCCGCGCTCGAGCGCGGCCTCGTCGTGCAGCGCTTCTCGGGTACCGTCGACCCGGCCTCGGGCGATTTTTCCGGCGTCGCCAAGTCCGCGCGCTGGGTGGAGGGCGGCAAGCTCGTGCGCCCCTGCCGCGAGACCTTGTTCTCGGGCAACGCCTTCGAGCTCCTGAAGTCCGTCCGCGCGCTGTCGTCGACGGCCGAGAACATCATGGGTGGAGCGTTCGCGCCGTGGGCGCTCATCGACGGGCTCTCGGTGACGGCGGGCTGACGCGCCGTTGACCGCACTCGGCGCTTGCCGTACCTTCCCCGGCCTGCCCGCGTGCCCGGGTGGCGGAACTGGTAGACGCGCATGGTTCAGGTCCATGTTCCCGCAAGGGAGTGGGGGTTCGACTCCCCCCTCGGGCACCATCACCCCCATGGCCGAAGAACGCGCACAGCCGCCGAGCTTCCGCCGGCTCCTCGCCAGTAATCTCAAGGTCGTGGCCGCGACAGCCGTGCTCGCGCTCGTCGCCTACGGGGTGTGGCGCGGCCTGGCCGTGCTCTTCCCCGAGACGGCCTGGCTGCAGCCGAAGCGCTGACGCGTCAGGGGCGGACGGCGCTGACGACGGGGAGCTGCCAGACCGCGTAGCCCTCCGGGTCGCGGATCGCCGCGAGCATGTCGTCGAAGCGCTCGTGCACCTCGGCGAGCGTGAAGCGCGTCGCGCCGGCGACCGCCTCCGAGTAGCCGTCGCGCCACGCGGTCCAGATGGCGGCGAACGTCTCGACCGGCACGCGCAACGTGTCGATGACGACGTAGTCGACGCGCAGCTCCGCGAGCCCGAGCCGGCGCAGGATCGTGACCAGCTTGCGCCCGATCCGGAGGTCCGAGCCGAGCCGGCGAGCGAACGCGGTCGGGCCGTCGGTCCAGAATCGGTCGATGTCCGTGTGCGTCGGGAAGAAGTGCATCATCCCGTAGTCCTCGGCCACGAAGTGCAGGCGCCCGCCGGGCTTCGTGACTCGGACGAGCTCCGCCGCGACGCGCTCGGGCTCCGGCACTGCCTGGACGAGGTGCCGGCAGACCGCGAGGTCGAACTCGTCCGCGGAGAGGTCGAGCGCGAACGCGTCGCCGTGCTCGAAGCGCACGCGGCTGCCCGCGAAGGCGCAGCGCTCGCGGGCGCGCTCGAGGTGCGCTTCGTGCAGGTCGATGCCGACGAGCTCGGCCTCGGGGAACATCTCGGCCAGGCGCGCGGTGATCTCGCCCGTGCCGCACGCGACGTCGAGGATCCGGAGCTCTCCCGCGAGGCCGTAGCTCGCGACGATCTCGCGCTCCTGGGGCCAGATCGCCTCGGCCTGCGCCGCGAGGTTGCGCACCATCGACTCGTCGGCCATCTGCCGGGCCTGGGGATTCCTGTCCAGGGGCATGCGGGTCAGAACGAGTTGTCGTCCGGGTAGTACCAGATGCCGAGGACGACGGCGACGAGCGCGAGCGCTCCGAGGCCGACGCCGATCCAGCCGAAGAGCGACACGGCGCGGCCTACATCCCGGCGCCGCCGGGGGCGCGGTACACGAGGATCGCGCGACTGCCCATGTCCCCAGGCAGCTCGTGCTCCCACACCGTGTCGAGCTTGAAGCCGAGGCGCTCGGCCTCGCGCTCGCCCGCGCGTACCTCGCGCGACCACGAGGCCGCCTTGAGCATCACGAGGTCCTTGAGCGAGTGCCGCACCTTGCGCAGCGTGCGCACGTTCTCGCGCACGGAGCTGACCGCCCGCACGATGACGACGTCGACCTTGTTGCGCGCGAGGTGGTCCTCGGCGCGGGCCCAGACCGTGTGGGCGTTGGGGATCCCGATCTTCGCGATGACCTTGTCGACGAAATCGATCTTCTTCTTCGTCGAGTCGACGAGCGTCATCGAGAGGTTCGGCTCGGCGATGGCGAGCGGAATACCGGGGAAGCCCGCCCCCGTGCCCAGGTCGAGCACCTTGCGCGCCATCAAGGGCACGAGGCGCGTGATCCGCCAGCAGTCGACGTAGTGCTTCGACGCGACTTCCTTCGGATCGAGGATCGTCGTCAGGTTCATGACCCGATTCATCTCGAGCACGAGCACGGCGTGCTGGGCGAAGGCCGCGAGCAGCTCCGGCGTGATGTCGTCCTCGGCCTCGAAGGCCCAATCGAGGGCCGCCCGCATCTCCTTCAGGGAGGGGACGCGGGTGTCGGGGTGCTTGACCTCCTCCTCGGGCTCCTCGGCCTTGCCCGGTGGTTTCCCGTCGCCGTCCGCGCCGCTCTCCTCCGCGCCTTCCTCGGTCCCGACGGCGCCTTCCTCCCCTTCCTCGCCCTCCTCCCCGTCCTCCCCGTCCTCGCCCTCCTCGTCCTCGAGCAGTTCGGGCTCTATCTCCGGCGGGAACTCCGCGCCGTAGTCCTTGGGAACCTCGTCATCGACTCCGTCGTCTCGGGGGGGCGTCGTCATCGATGGGGTCGGGGAGAGTCTCCTGAACGAGAGAATGACAGAGCGACAGGGCCTCGAAACCCATCCTACTGCTTCGCAAGGCCCAAAGTCACCCCCTCTGGGAGAAGGGTCGAAAGCGCACTCGCGACGCCGGCAAGGCGCACCGGATTCCAGAGCCCAGCGCCCTCCGCCACACCCTCGTCACCACCCCGGAGGTCGGATCGGGGCGGATCCGGGCTGATCTAGTCGTCCTCGAAGAGGGAGC
This sequence comes from Planctomycetota bacterium, assembly GCA_004357655.1. Classification (GTDB taxonomy): domain Bacteria; phylum Planctomycetota; class UBA1135; order UBA1135; genus N075bin59. Next base: position 8,350 of record SMVQ01000142.1, on the reverse strand, counting down.
CTGCGACCCAGTCGTCATTGCCGGGGGCTACGCGCGCTCTGCCGCCGCTGACCGAGGAGAAGTAGCCGCTGGCCCAGTTGTAACCCCCGCCGCTAACCGAGGAGCCGGTGTCGCTGGCCCAGTTGTAACTCCCGCCGCTGACGGAGGAGGAGTCGCCTCCGGCCCAGTTGAAACGCCCGCCACTGACCGAGGACAATGTGCTGCCGGCGGTGTTGAGTCGCCCACCGCTGACCGAGGAGAAACCGCCGCTGGCTTCGTTGCTCCGCCCGCCGCTGACCGAGGACCAGAGGCCGGTGGCAATGTTGTATTGCCCGCCCCTGACTGAGGATCGGAGGCCGCTGGCCGTGTTGGACGCTCCGCCGCCGACCGAAGAGTCGGTGCCGCTGGCCGTATTGTTGTTCCCGCCACTGACCGAGGAGACGCGGCCGCTGGCCGTATTCAGCACACCGCCGCTGACCGAGGCGAACTGACCCGTGACGTTGTTCATTTCCCCGACCACGAGTCCACCCCAAGAGGCATGTGTGTTCTCTCGTCCACCCACTATGTTGTGGGAGCCGCGACGGTCGTCCCCGTCCGGATTGCCCAGTTCGTTGTAGCCAACGACAAGGTTGCCGGTGCCGTTCATGGTATCGGTGCTGCCCATGCCATTCACGACCTGCACGTTGATGCCGGTGATGCGCACGGTTCTGTTGAACCCGCCCTGACCATCGGGCAAGTCCACCATCGAGACGTGGCTCAGAAACTCGCGCACGTCGCCGTCTATGAAAGAACCTGTACCTTGCATTCCTGTGAGCAAGAATAGCCCCGCTGTGACGGCGGAACCGGCGGCCAAGGAGAGAGGACTGAGTTGAATGCACTTCATCGGGGTCCAGTCGGTTTGGGTTGTGCCTTGGTCCGTCTCTTCAGTGTAGCAGAGACGACCTGCATCGGAATCCGTGCACCATTCCGTGCGGGATCCTGGACGGCCCGCTGATGGCGGCGCTCGACCGCTTCCAGGTCCGCGCTGGCAAGCTGCTCCCGTTGCGCCGAGCCCGGCGCAACGGAGCCCGCCCGACGCCCCAGATCTCAGCCCGGCCCGGCTCGATCGGGTCATTCTGGTCTGGCGCAACGGGGCGCAACACAGCGTTCCCAGGCAACGCTCGGCGCACCAGCGGCGCAACGGGGAAATCTCGCGACAGCCGCCCGCGCCTTGAAGCGTGCTTTCCCCTTCCTACGTAGGATATAAGTGGCAGGGCAGGAGGGACTCGAACCCCCATCCTACTGATTTGGAATCAGTCGCTCTAACCAATTGGAGCTACTGCCCTACGCGGGCCGCGAAGCCTACTTGGGGGGAGGAGGCCCGGCAAGGGTGTGCTGGGCACGTCGCGGGGTCACGGTGGAGGGTATCGCGCCGGCGCGATAGATTGGGCAGGCGCCGAAGCCCTCTGCCTGGCAGGCTCGACCCGCGGCACGCCCGGCCACCCCATGACCCGCCACACACCGAACGAAGAGCACCGGACTCCCCGCCCGCCGGGCCGGAAGCCCATCCGGGCTGAAATCGATGAAGGCGCACTCGATCGCGACGCGCTGCGGGTCGTCACGCGCCTGCAACACCACGGGTACGAGGCCTACTTCGTGGGCGGGTGCGTGCGGGACCTCCTGATCGGTCGCGACCCGAAGGACTACGACGTCGCCACGAGCGCGCACCCGCGGGATATCAAGCGGATCTTTCGGAACGGCCGAATCATCGGGCGGCGCTTTCGGCTCGTGCACATCTACTACGGCGACAACATCATCGAGACCGCGACGTTCCGGGCCGATCCCCAGCCCGGGCCGGACGACAACGGCGCGGAGGGTGACCTCCTGATCGTGGAGGACAACGAGTTCGGAACGGCGGAGGAGGACGCGCGCCGGCGCGACTTCACCGTCAACGGGCTCTTCCTCGACCCGGAGACGAACCGGATCCTCGACTACGTCGACGGCATGCGCGACCTCGAGCACCGCGTGCTGCGGACGATCGGCGACCCGGAGGTGCGGCTGGCCGAGGACCCCGTCCGCATCCTGCGGGCGATCAAGTTCGCCACGCGACTCGACTTCCGCATCGAGGACCAGACCTGGGCCGCGATGACCGCGCTCTCGGGGCACCTCTCGCGCGCCGCACCACCGCGCGTACTCGAGGAGATCATGCGCCTCCTGCGTTCGGGCACCGCGCTCGGCGCGTTCCGGATGTTGCGCGCGTGCGGGGCGCTCGCCGTGCTCCTGCCGCAGATCGACGAGTATCTCGGCCCGCGTGAAACGCCGGACCGCGCGGCCGTCGAGCGCGCCGGGCACTTCTGGCGGCTACTCGAGGCGCTCGACGCGGAGGTCCACCGTGGCTACGAGCCGTCGAGCGCCGTGTGTATCGCGGTCATGTTCCTGCACATCATCGAGCGCGAGGCGGATGCCGAGACGCGGACGCTGCCCGGCGCGCCGGGCGAGATCGGCGACGTGTGCTGGGAGGTGATCGACGAGCTCTCGACGACCGCGCGGCTGTCACGGCGGGACTTCGGACGCGCGCGACGCATCATCGTGCAGCAGAGTCGCTTCACCCTGCCCAAGAGCAACCGCTTCAGCCCGCTGCTGTTCACGCTGACCGAGGACTTCCCCGAGTCGCTCGAGTTGTTCGGCCTGCGCGTCGAGGCGCGCGGGCAGGGTTGGGACATCTACGAAGGCTGGCGCGACCGGTTCAACCGCGCAAAGTCGGCCTCGGACGAGGACCTGGAGGCCGAGCGCCGGAGCGTGCGGAAGCGCCGGCGACCGCGGCGCAGGAAGCGGCGCGGTCGCCGCTGACGGGACGGCCCTGGCTCCGCGGGCCGGTGGCGTACCCGGCCGCCGGCCGTGTCGGGCACCGCGATCGCCGGCGGTTCCGACCCGTCACCGGGTGCGGAGGCACACGGATCCCGTGCAGTCGCGCCCCACCGCGAATCCCGGGGTAGATTTCCGGTGTCCGAAGAGGGCCAGGATCGCGGGAGCGGGAACAGAGTTCCCCGGCACCAACGGGTGGGCGTCAAGAAATTGCGGTGAATGACGCCCGACCGCCGGGAACGAGTCCCCGCCCCGATGCGCGGGAAAAAGATCCATGTCCTCTTCCGGTGCCTGAAAAGGCAGCGGTACGACGGGGTCCCCTCCCTGGCCCTGTCGACGGTCCTTGCCTGGGGCGGCTCTTCGGGGCCGCCCCTTTTCTTCGCACTTCTCCTTCGCACTTCGCGCGAGGGTTCATGCACCGGCGGAGGCCCGTCGGGCCGCGATGGTTCCCGGGTTGCGGAGTGCTTGGCAGGATAGGGCGATGATCGCCCCCACCTCCCCCACCCGGCGGCGTCACGTTCTCGCGCCGCTCGCGGTGGCGCTCGGCCTGTGCCTCAGCGCTCCGGCGGCCGCGCTCCAAGGCGCCAAGAAGCCGGCCAGGCCGCCCTCGGACAGGGCCGTCACCAAGGCCTGGCGAAAACTCGGGCCGGACGGTCGACAGGAGATCGTGGACTGGTTCTCGGCCGAGGTCGAGTTCCTCGACACCTTCCAGATGCGGCTCATCCGATTCGCGCTCGAGGACCCCGAGCGGCCGCCGCTCCTGTGGCCCGAGCGGGAGTCCTCGCGCACCTACGACGCCGCGACCCATGCGCCGAGCCAGCCCATCGAGCGCAAGTGGCTGCCCGAGGGCTCGCGCGTCCTGAAGCGGTTCCGCGTTCGCGTGTTCAAGAAGATCCCCGAGCGCCGATTGGACAGCGCCTGGGAGTACGACTACGCGACGCGCGAGCTGCGCCGCGTCCCCGGAAAGTCGCTCGACGACGTCGAGCGCATCTTCCAGAACGCCCTGGCCGGGTTCCCGCCGAACCTGGACATGGCGGAAGCGCTCGTCGAGCGCGCGCTCGACGACGGCGCCCAGCGACGGGTCCTCGAGGCCTTCGCCCACGCCTACACCGACCGTGACGGGCGGGCCTTCCGGGGCGTCTCGCTCTACGACGCCTGGTGCTCGGGGTTCGAGATGGAGATGCCCGACGTCGATACCCTGGGCGTCATCCACGAAGTGCTGGACGACTGGAGCACCTGGAAGGCCCCCGTCCGCAAGCAGGCGTCGCTCTACGACCGGATCGGCGAACTGTTCGCCGACGCGCGGCGCCACCGGGGTCTGCGGCACGCGCTCGCGCGCAGCTACCTGACGGGCGACGTGGTCCTGCGCGACAACTACCAGTTGAACCTCGACCGGCTGCATGCGCTCTGGGACATGAACTCCTCGGAGCCGAAGACCCTCGCGAAACGGCTCCCCGCGGCGGAGGACTGGGAGGACTGGCTCGATCAGACCTTCAGCCGCATCAACAAGAACGAGGCGCTCTGGGCCGCCGGCCTCGGCCGCAGGGCGACACTCGTGGCGGACGCGGCCCGGGTGCGCGCCACGCTCGCGCGAGTGATGCGCGAGTACGGGGCGCTGCGGTAGCTCGGCGGCTCCGGGGTTCGCTCGCGGCGCAGGCTCATGGGTTCTATCGCGCGACCCGATCGCTATCATGCTCGGCCCGACGCGACCGCCATTCACCCTCTCTCGATCCTCTCCCGATGACCACCACCGCCAACGAGCTCCAGGCGACCGCGCAGGCGATCGTCGCCCCCGGCAAGGGCATCCTCGCCGCCGACGAGAGCTCTCCGACCATCGCCAAGCGCTTCAAGTCGATCGACGTCGAGTCCACCGAGGACAAGCGGCGCGAATACAGGGAGATGCTCTTCACGACGCCCGGCGCATCCGCCTTCATCAGCGGGGTGATCCTGTTCGACGAGACGATTCGCCAAGCGGCCTCCACGGGCAAACGCCTGGCCGAGGTGCTCGAGCAGGATGGCGTGATCCCGGGCATCAAGGTGGACAAGGGCGCGAAGCTCCTCGCCGGTTCTTGCGACGAGACGGTCACGGAAGGGCTCGATGGCCTGCGCGAGCGCCTGACGGAGTACAAGGGTCTCGGCGCGCGCTTCGCGAAGTGGCGCGCTGTCATAAGAGTCTCGGACGCGCTGCCGAGCACCTACTGCATGGACGCGAATGCGCACGCGCTCGCGCGCTACGCGGCCCTCTGCCAGGAGCAGGGCATCGTGCCGATCGTCGAGCCCGAGGTGCTCATGGACGGCGCGCACACGATCGAGCGCTGCGAGGCGGTGACGACCGAGACGCTGCAGCGCGTGTTCAGGGAATTGCAGCGCCAGCGCGTCTCGCTGGAAAGCATGCTGCTCAAGCCGAACATGATCGTCTCCGGCTCCGAGTGCCCGGTCCAGGCGTCGGTCGCGGAGGTCGCCGCGGCGACCGTCCGCTGCTTCCGCCGCACGGTACCCGCGGCCGTGCCCGGGATCGTCTTCCTCTCCGGGGGCCAGAGCGACGAGAAGGCGACGGCGCACCTCTCCGCGATGAACGCACTCGGAGCGCACCCGTGGGAGCTCAGCTTCTCGTACGGCCGCGCGCTCCAGGCCGCGACGCTGAAAGCGTGGGGCGGCCGCGACGACCGCATCGAGTCCGGCAAGCAAGCCTTCCTCCACCGCGCGAAGATGAACAGCGAGGCCCGCTACGGGCGCTACACGAGCGCGATGGAAGCGGCCGCCCCGACGGCGTCGGGGGACAAGCTCGTCTCGCAGGACTGACGGGCTGAAGCTTGACCCGCAGCTACGCGAGGCGGGCAGCATCGAGCGCCGCCAGCTCGGCGCATGCGAACGCAGCCTGGAAATTGAGGCCGCCGATCGGCCCGTCGAGATCGAGCAACTCGCCGAACACGTAGAGGCCGGGGTGACCGTTCACCGCCATCGTGCGCGGATCGACCGCTTCGAGCGCGAGACCGCCGGCCGTCACCTCCGCCCGGTCGAAGCCTTGCGTGCCGTCGATCGGGATGCGCAGGCCCTTGAGGGTCTCGATCAGATCGTGCCGGTGGGCTCGCGCGATGCCGGCGACGGGCGGATCCGCCTCGGCCAGCCGGGCGGCGCGCGAGATCGCGGCGAGGAGGCGTTTCGGGATGTCCGCCGCGAGCGTCCGCGACAACCGCGGCGCGCCGCGCGCGGCCGCGGCCTCGACCAGCGCGCCGCGCAGGTCCGCGCGTGACACGTCGGGCAGGAGGTCGAGCGCCAGCGTGAGCTCGCTCGGCTCACCCGGCTCGCCGTCAGCCTGCGCCCGCGCGACGTGCACGGAGAGGTCCATCGCCGCCGGGCCCGAGACGCCGAAGTGCGTGAAGAGGAGCGGCCGGCGCCGGCGGCCGAGGACCTTGCCCCGCGGGTCGAGGAGCCGCACTTCGCCCGCCTGCCAGGCGATCCCGGACAGCTCGCGGACCCAGGCCGCAGGGCTCGTGAGCGGAACGAGCGCGGGGACGGGCGGGCGCACGGGGAGGCCGAGCTTCGCGAGCCACCCGTAGCCCTCGCCCGTGGTGCCGGTCCGCGGGTAGCTCATCCCGCCCGGACAAAGGAGCAGCTTGGTGCAGGTCGCGCGCCGGCCGCCGGCGATGTGGGCGAACCACGGCTGCTCCGCGCCCGCCCCGCCCTCGACTCGGACGACGTTGGCGTCGAGCTCGATCCGGACACCGGCCGCGCGCGCCTCGCGCTCGAGCGCGTCGCGCACGTCGCGCGCCCGATCGCTCTTCGGGAAGACCTTTTCCATCGGCGCGTCGACGGTCGGCACACCGAGGGCGTCGAAGCGCTCGCGCAACTCCCGCGGTGGGAGCGCGCCGAAGGCGTGGCGCAGGAACCGCGCGCCGCGCGGACGGAAGAGCGCCGCCGCCCCTTCGGCGTCGAGGGTCGTCGTCAGGTTGCAGCGCGTGCCGCCGCTCGCGAGCACCTTGGTGCCGGTGCGCGCGGTCTTTTCGAGCAGCAGCACGGCGCGACCCCGGCGTGCCGCCACCCCCGCGGCCCAGAGACCCGCCGCACCCGCGCCGACGATCACGATTTCGGATTCGAGGGTCATGTCGTGAGTCGCCGAGCTCGGGCGGCGCGGGAATGGTAACGGGCGGCGTCCCCAGGCGGAGAGCCCCCAGGCCTGTCCACCGCCGCCCCCACCCACCCGGGCTCGACCGCTCCGGACCCCGTACGGTTGCGCACCCGCCGCAAGGAATCGCGACGCGCCGGCGCCGCATCGGGCTCAGCCCCCCGACAGCGCCCGTTCCCACTCCTCGACCTCGGCGAGCGTTCGTGGGCCGCGCGGCGGCGCGTCGTCATCGGGGTCGTCGAGGTAGCCCGCGGGCAGCTTCACGCGCTGCGTCCGGCCGCCCTTCCCACGTTGGGCGCGCAGGGCGAGGAAGGGGAACGGCTCCGTGGGATCGAGCTTCGCCAGGGCGGTGCCTAGTTGGTCGAGGGAGACGAGGCGGGCGAGCTCGCCGCGCACCGCCGCCGAGCCGCGAAAACCCTTCGTGTACCAGCCGGTCCACTTGCGGAACTGGCGCAGGCCGGGCCCGTCGCCGAACAGGCGCATCAAACGCCGGGCGTGATCGTCCATGATCGCGGCGATCGCGCCCATGTTCGGGGGCCGGTCGGGCTCTTCTCCGGCAAAGACCTGTGCGAGCTCGCGGAAGAGCCATGGACGGCCCAGGCAGCCGCGCCCCACGATGACGGCGTCACAGCCGGTCTCGCGCATCATGCGCAGGGCATCCCAGCACTCCCACACGTCGCCGTTGCCCAGCACGGGTACGGAGAGGTGCGCCTTCAAGGCGGCGATCGCGCTCCAGTCGGCCGTGCCCGAGTAGAGCTGCGCCGCGGTGCGCGCGTGGAGCCCGACGGCCGCGGCGCCCTCCTCCTCGGCGGCCTTGCCCGCCGCGAGGTACGTGAGCAACGTCTCGTCGAGGCCCTTGCGCATCTTCACCGTGACGGGCACCTCGCCCGCGCTGCGGACCATCGCGCGGACGAGGCGCGCGACGAGCCGCGGCTTGGCCGGTATCGCGCTGCCGCCCCCCGCGCGCGTCACCTTCGGGACGGGGCAACCGAAGTTGATGTCGACGTGATCGACGCCGTCGTCGACGAGCGCCTTCACCATCTCGCCGAGGTCGACGGGGTCCGCGCCGTAGACCTGGATCGAGCGCGGCTGCTCATCCGGGTGCGAGCTCGCGAGCAGCGTCGTCAGCCTGTTCCCGAGCACGAATCCGCGCGCGGTGATCATCTCCGAGACGAAGAGGCCCGCCCCGAACTCGCGGCACAGCGAACGGAAGGCGAAGTTCGTCACGCCCGCCATCGGCGCCAGGACGACCGGCGGCCAGACCGCGAGCGCGCCGAGCCGCAAGGGCGCGAACTCCCCCTCCGCGGCGACCGGTACGGCGGCGTTCACCGGCGTCGCGAAGCGCGTGTCGGCGTCCGGCGGCGGGTCGAGGCTCGGGGCGGTCATGGTGGCGATGCCAGT
>SMVQ01000141.1 GCA_004357655.1 Planctomycetota bacterium | reverse complement strand
GGGCTCCCCGTCGAGCTCGACTGCGCCATCCTCGGCCGGATCGATGCCGCCGCCCTCCCGTGGGGTGGGAGCCTCGCGGAGATGCGCGCGGGCCTGCGCCGGATCGGGATCGAGGCGGTGCGCACGACGCGCGAGATCGAAGTGCTGCTCGTCGAGGCGTCGTAGGTCTGCACCCTCCCGCGGGCGCGCTGGGATGGGCCCCGATGGGTCCCACGAATCCTCGCCCGCGAGTCGTCGGTCTCGACCACGTTCAGGTCGCGATCCCGCCGGACGGGGAAGAGCCTGCGCGCGCGTTCTACGGGGCAGTGCTCGGCCTGCGCGAGGTCCCGAGGCCGGCACCCCTCTCCGCGAGCGGAGGCCTCTGGTTCGATTGCCCTGGTGCGATGCTGCACCTCGGCGTCGAATCGGAGTTCCATCCCGCGCGGAAGGCCCATCCCGCATTCCTCATCGCTGAAATGGGCGTCTGCCGCGCGGCGCTCGAGGAGATCGGGGCCACGGCACGTCCCGCTGACAAACTCCCGGGCTTCGCGCGCCTACACCGATGGACCCGGTTCGGCAATCGGATCGAGCTCATGGAGCGCCTGTCCTAGGACCGGATCCCTGATCGGGACTCCTTGCCCGGGCCGGCCCCTCGGTAGTCCCCGGGCCGTTCGATGACTACGTAACCTGGCATGTGACTACGTGGCGACCTGGCATGGAAGGCTTACACATGAACACGCGACGCAAGTACCTCACGCTTCTCTCCCTGATCGTCCTCGGACTGGGCTGGATGCCCCGCGGCGAGGCTCAGGCCGGCTGCGTTCCGAGGCAAGGTCTCACGATCGGCGACTGGAACCTGCCCCCGGACGGAGTGGGCTCGAGCGGGTTCATCGACGGCGTGGTGCTTCAGAACGGTGCGGGGGTCTATCGTTTTCGAGCGACCCTGAGCGAAGTGGGCTCGCCGTGCCTCTCGTGCCGCGAAGGGGGCATCGTCGGCACGCTCGACGACGGCGTCGGCGCGCCGGACGACTACGTCGTCTTCGGATCCTGGGCCGGCTCCTTCTTCGACGGAACTGGGAGCTGGCACGCGACGATCTTCCTGCCGCTCGGCCCGGCGCTCATCCCGGTGGGCCGCATGAAGGGCGTCTTCGACGACGCGCTCTCGTTCCCCGACCAGGTGGGGACGTACATCGGGCGCTGGACGATCTGCGACTAGCGACTCCGGACTAACGCGGCTGGGTCAGGCCCGGCCACGCGTCCGTCCGGAACGACGACGCGGGCAGGCCGGCGGCGTTGAACAAGTTCGGGGCGTCCGCCGGGCCCCAGCCGTAGCGAACGGCGATGGGGTGCGGGACCGTGTCGCTCGCGACGACGATCGTGTCGCCATCGATGACGGCCCGCGCGGGGACGAAGACCTGGTCCGAGCCGGCGATCGTGAAGTGCGTGAGCTCGCCGCCTTCGGCCACGAGGCCGCCTCCCACGTGAGCGAAGCTCATTCGGATCGCAGCGCCCTCGACGGCGTGCGAGCGGTAGATCGGCCCGGAGTACACGAGGTCCTCGCGACCGTACGTCTTCGCGAGCGCCCACAGCGCGAGCCGCTTGCCGACGTCATGCTTGTTTGTCGGGTGGATGTCGTCGGCGTTCCCGATGTCCATGGTGACGGCCATGCCGGTGTTCTTCACGGCCAGGGTCATGAGCTGCGCCTCGCGCAGCTCCGCCGCCTGGCCCTCGTCGCCGCCGTAGCCGAATGGAGCGATCTGCACGAAGTAGAAGGGAAAATCGCCCTGGCCCCACGCCGCTCGCCACGAGTGGATCATGGTCGGGAAGAGCGTGCGATACTGGTGCGCGCGGCTGCGGTTCGACTCACCCTGGTACCAGATCGCGCCGCGGATCGCGAAGGGGATGAGCGGAGCGATCATGCCGTTGAACAAGGTCGTCGGCGAGTTCTGGTCCGGGCGCGAGACGCTCGGCCACGGCGGCAGGTCGCTGAGCGCGGCGCCCGGCCGGTAGCGCCACGGCCCCGCGAGCGGCACGGCCTCCTCGCCGTCCGCATCGCTCGGCGCGAGCGTGAGCTGTTGCGCATCGCCCCATAGCCCGCCGGCGCCGCCGCTGTCGAAAGCGCGGACCGCGATGACGTTCCGACCGGGTTTCACGGCCGAGGCGGGGATGGTGTACCGGCGTTCCGTCGTCCAGTAGCCCGCCTCCTCGAATCCGCCGATCCGCGCTCCGTTGAACCAGGTCGTGTCCATGTCGTCGATGGGCCCGAGCTCGAGGACGAGGTCCCTGCCCGCCCACGCGGCCGGGATTTCCACCGCCTTGCGGAACCAGACGATGCCGTCGAAGTCGCCGAGCTCCGTGTCCTCCCACTTGACTGGGAGCACCATCTCGTCCCACGCTTCGTCCGCGAACTCCGCGGACATCCATTGACCTGGCTGGCTGCCGGCATCCTTCTGCGCGAGGCCCGCCCACCAGGCGGCGAGCGCCGTCTGCTGCCGCTCCTCGATGTCGGCGGCCTCCGTGCGCGCCTCCGCGACACGTGCCAGCCCGTCCGCGAAGTCCGGCATCGCACCGAGGAACTCCGCGCTGGTCCACGCCTCGGCGGGCGTCCCGCCCCAGTTCGAGCCGATGAGGCCGATCGGCACGCCGGTCTCGAAGTGGATCTCGCGGCCGAAGAAGTACGCGACCGCGCTGAACCCGCGCACCGTGTCGGGGCTGCAGCGCGCCCAGGTGCCCGTGCAGTCCGTCCGCGGCTCGAGGGCGACGGAGTTCGCGACGTTGAACAGGCGGATGTCGGGGAAGTCCGCCGACCCTATATCCAGGAGGTAATTGTCGACACCCGGGTAGCCCGGTCCCGTGGACTCCACGGCAAACTCCATGTTCGACTGGCCGGAGCAGATCCACACCTCGCCGATCATCACGTCCTCGAGCGTGATCGTGTTCCCGCCGGTGATCGTGATCGAGTGCGGGCCTCCGGCCTCCGGAGTGCGGAGCCGGACCATCCAGTTTCCGTCAGCGTCCGCTTCCGTCGTGACCTCCTCGGTCAGCCAGTCGGCCCTCACGCGCACGGCCTCGCCGGGCGCGGCGGAACCCCAGATCGGGGCGTCCAGCTCCTGCTGGAGGACCATGTGATCGGCGATCACCGCCGGGAGCTCGACATCGGCGCCGGCCGGAGGCGCGACGAAGAGCAGGCCGGGGAGGAGGAGGAGGGGGGCGCTGAAGTGGAGTCGGATGGTCATGGGTGGCAGGTGGGCTCCGATTCGCGGTCGGGCGGGGCGGGCGTGCCCATGATAGCAGCCGTGATCACAGGGGCGCGGCTCCCACCGGGTCCAGCGGCGTAGGACGGCTGCGGCAGGGTAAGCACTTGTTCCCGGGTGGTCGGGGTGAGGTGCGTATGGGGGTCTGTGCCCCACGGTTCATAATGGGGTCATCGAGATGCAGTGCCGAGCCCACTCCCAGCTTGGATCGAGTAGCGGGACGAACTCCGCGAGGCCTCCCACGCCGAGGCCGGATAGAGACCCGAGCCGCGAGGCCGGCACTGCACATTCCTCCATGGTGCCGCTTCAGGGGAACGGGGGTTCTTCCCGACTGCGGTAGCCATCTTCCGGGTCGGGAGATGCTCGCGAGGCCAAACGGGTGGCCTCCGAAAGCGGGTTTCTCTCGCCCGGATCCTCTCGTGTGGGCCGGGCTGATGCTTCGGCCCTACCCCTGAGGACTCCGAGCGTTCGGGTCCTCTGCCGAATGACGGCGAGGCGGAGGGCCGCCGTGCGGCAGAGCTCGGAAACACCCAGAGAATTGGGCATTCCCCTGCTGCGTTTCCGGCCGTCCTGCGCTCTCCATGATACCGTGGGGCTGTCGCGCATCCACGGGCCCTTTGTTGGAGGATCCCCATGGTCTTTGCTCACGCGTGCGTGCTCGCCTCGGCGAGCCTCATCTTCTCGCAGGGCGGCGCCGTGTCCGCGCCCTTCTCCGCCGAGACTCGAGCTGGTCGGACGGAGGCGAGCTCCGCTCTCGCCGTCGCGCACGGTCGGGTCCGGTTCGAGGCCAATCGGGGGCAGGTCGCCGCAGCGGCCCGCTTCCTCCACCGGGGCGCGGGGTACACGCTCTTCCTCGCGCCCGGGGAGGCCGTCTTCGCGCTGGAGGGCGACGCGGTCGTGCGCATGCGGATCGTCGGTGCGCGCGAGGAAGCGGCGCTCGTCGGGCGCGAGCAGCTTCCGGGCACGGTCAACTACATGCGCGGCGCCGCGCCATCCGGTTGGATCCACGGGATTCCGACGTTCGGTCGGGTCGAGTGCGCGGACGTCCGCCCGGGGATCGACCTCGTCTACCGCGGGGTGGGCGGGAGCCTCGAGTACGACTTCGTCGTCGCGCCGGGCGTCGACCCCGGAGACCTCCGGCTCAGGTTCGAGGGCGTCTCGGAGCTCTCGCTCGAAGCGAGCGGCGATCTCGTCCTGCGCACGTCGTGCGGCGCGCTCGTCCACCGGGCGCCCGTGATCTACCAGGAGCGCGACGGGCGGCGGGAGATCGTGGCGGGGCGGTTCGCGGTCACCGGACCGCGCGAGGTCGGGTTCGTGGTGGGGGACTACGACCCGGGCCGCCCGCTCGTCATCGATCCCACGGTCGCGTTCTCGAGCCTGCTCGGAGGGAGCGGCGACGACGGCGCGACGGGTGTCGCGACCGACGCGGCCGGCAACGTGTACGTCGCGGGCTACACGGCCTCCGTGGACTTTCCAGGTGCCGCCGGGCCTCCCAGCGGGAGCAGAGACGCCTTCGTGGTCAAGCTCGATCCAACGGGGTCCACCATCCTCTTCGCGACCTATCTCGGGGGCGCTGCCTCCGATAGCGCGGACGGCGTCGCGGTCGACGCGGCGGGCAACGTGTACCTCGCCGGCGATACCCAGTCGAACGACTTCCCGATCACTCCGGGGGCGTTCCAGGCGGGCTTCGCGGGTGGCTTCGACCTCTTCGTGACCAAGCTCGACGGTCTCGGGGGGATCGTGTACTCCACCTACGTCGGGGGCTCGGGGAACGACATCGCGTTCGCGTTCGCGCTCGGGCCTGCGGACACCGTGTACGTGACGGGGCGCACGGGCTCCCCTGATCTACCGACGACCGAGGGGGCCTACGACAGCGTCTTGGACGGATCGAACGATGCCTTTCTGGCCATCGTGGACCCCGCCGGCAACGGGGCGCTCGACCTCCAGTACCTGACCTATCTCGGCGGCGGTCTGACCGAGCAGAGTTTCGGGGTCGCCGTGGACTCGGCCGGCACGGCCTACCTGATCGGGAGCACGGTCCAGGAGAAGACCACGCAGCCCAGGTTCCCCACGACCGACGACGCGTACCGATCGAGCGTTCAGCTTCGCAAGAACACCTATCTGAACTCGATCTTCCTCACGAAGATCGACCCGGGAGGGCACTTCGACGCCGACCTCGTGTACTCGACCTTCTTCATTCGCAACCCCGGCGGACAAGCGGGGCGCGCGGTCGCCGCCGACGATTTTGGCAGGGCGTACGTCGCGGGCACGTGCCACGACGACTTCCCGACGACGGCGGGCGCGTTCGACGAGACCTACAACGGCGGCCAGTTCTTCCAGTTACAGGATGCGTTCGTGGCCGTCGTGAACACCACCATCGCCGGCACGGCGGGCCTGGAATACAGCACGTTCCTCGGGGGGTACGACGGCGAGGTTCCACAAGCCATCGCTGTCGAGGGAGCGACGGCGGGCAGCCCCGGGACGATCCACGTCGCGGGCGTCGCGGTGAACGTGGAGCCGCATCCGCACGAACAGTCAGTCCAACCCTTCCCCACGACCGGCGACGCCTTCCAGACCGCCACCGCAGGCTACGGCGAGGGCTTCTATTCCAAGATCCAGCCGGCGGGAAACGGCGCGGCGGACCTGCGTTTCTCCACTCTGTTGGGCGGAGATCAGAGCGAGATCGTCTGGAGCCTCGCGCTCGACGCGGCCGGTGCCGTGTACCTCGCGGGTCAGACCGACTCGACCAATTTCGCCCCCCTTATTACCTCGGGTGCGCCCGCGGGCGGCCTCGACGCGTTCCTGATGCGCATCGAGTTCGGGGGCGGCGGAACGCCACCGGCGGCGCCGACGGCCCTCTCCGCCACGCCGGTCTCGAGCGACGCCATCGACCTCGACTGGACCGACAACGCGGGCGACGAAGACGGCTTCGAGCTCGAGCGCTCGCCCGACGGGGCCGCGTGGTCGCTCCTGGACACGCTCGCGGCGGATTCGACGAGCTACTCGGACTCGGGACTCGCCGCGGCGACGCAGTACTTCTACCGCGTACGGGCCGTCAACGGCTCCGGGAGCTCCGCCTACTCGAACACGGCGAGCGCGACCACGCTGCCGGACGGCGGCGGTGGCGACGTCGTGGCCGATGGCGAGGACTCCGTCGCGGGCTCCGTGACGGGCTCGTACACCGACACCTGGACCTCGGACGACGCGCGCGAGGAGATCCGCGAACGCTTGTCGAACGGCAACCCGGCCAACCGCTTCAGCTTCCTCGAGCACAAGTGGACGTTCGACGTCCCGGCGGGGACGCAGGCGTTCCTCAACGTCGAGGCGCACCAGACGGTGTCGCCCGACGGGGACGAGTTCGTGTTCGCGTGGTCGACGGACGGCGCGAACTACACGGACGTGCTCACGGTGAGCGCCACGGGCGGGGACGTGACCTACGCCCACGTGGCCATGGACCTGCCCCCCGGATTCAGCGGTACCCTGTACATTCGCGTCAGGGACACCGACCAGACATCCGGGAACAAGGGCCGCGATACGGTCCTGATCGATCACATCTTCATCGGCGAATAGTGATCCCGCCAATCG
The DNA here is from genome assembly GCA_004357655.1 of Planctomycetota bacterium. Classification (GTDB taxonomy): domain Bacteria; phylum Planctomycetota; class UBA1135; order UBA1135; genus N075bin59. Next base: position 468 of record SMVQ01000141.1, on the reverse strand, counting down.
ATAACCCCAGGAGCGAATGCGATGACTCGAGAGACTCGAATACCCAGGATCGGACGCGGAATCGCGGGAGTGCTCGCGGTGGTCATTGCCGCCGACATCGGCACGGGCCAGACGACGAGTCGCGTGAACATCGACAGCTTCGGAGGTCAATCGAATGAACTCACATATGCTGCAAGTCTTTCAGCAGACGGGCGCTTCATCGGGTTCACGAGTGACGCGGACAACCTCGTCGCATCGGATACGAACGGCTTGCGGGACGTTTTCGTGCATGATCGCGTTACAGGAACCACGGAGCGAGTGAACGTTGGACCCCTCGGTGAGGATGCCAACGCCTCTGCGGGGAGTACCAGCATCTCCGAGGATGGGCGCTACGTCGCATTCTCGAGCAGCGCGACGAACCTGGTTCCGAACGACACCAATGGCGTCTCGGACGTCTTCGTGCGCGATCGATGGACTGGCATCACGAGT
>SMVQ01000140.1 GCA_004357655.1 Planctomycetota bacterium | reverse complement strand
CCGAGGCCGCTTGGAGCACCTATCCGCAATGGCTCCAGACTAAGGGCCCGTCCGCGAACAAGTGTCACGTTTCGCCGGCCCTCGTCGCCCCTGGCTGCGTTGCGCCTTCTCCGAGTATCCAGCGAATACGCGTCGTCGGCGCGCCTTGCCAGGAACGACGATGGCTCGCCGAAACGTGACACTTGTTCGCGGACGGGCCCTAAGATGCGCCCGTGGCACACGAGCGTCCAGGGAGCCTCTCGCGCACCGGTGCCGTCGTCGCGGCCGGCGTCCTCCTGTGGCTCATCGGAACGTATTCGCGCAGCCTTTGGATCGACGAGTTTCACAGCCTCTTTCACGCGCGGGCGCCCGATCTCCTCACCTTCTTCGCCTCGGTGCGGATGGACAACCACCCGCCGCTCTCGTTCCTGCTCATCCGCTGGAGCACCCAGGTCTTCGGTGAGACCCCGCTCGCCCTTCGCCTGCCCGCGATGCTCGCGGGGGTCCTCTACCTAGTCGTGCTCGTGCGGCTCGCGCGCCGGCTGCCGGACGCCGGGGCGCGGCGCCTGCTCCCGTGGCTCGGCGTGCTCTCGACCCTCTGCTTCACGATCTTCTGCGAAGCGCGGATGTACGGCTGGCTGGCGCTCGCGGTCCTGGGATCGGTCGAGGCGATCCTCGCCGGTTTCGACGGCCGCCGATCGCGGTGGTGGCTCGCGCTGTGGGTGGGGCTCGGCCTGCACTCGCACTACTATTTCCTGCACTACGGCCTGGTGCTCTCCGCGCTCGTCGCCTGCGTCGCAGCGTTGGACCGATCGCGACGTGAGGCGGCCCGCTCGCTCTTCGCGCCCGCGCTCCTCGGCCTCGTGGTCTCGATGCCCTGGATCGTCTGGGGGCTCGTCGCGCAGCTCGAGCATGGCATGCCGGCGGGGTCGAACTACTCGTCGGTCGCCGACTTCGTGCAGAGCCTCGGGCACCTGTTCTTCATGGGTATGAGCTACGTGGGGAGCTGGCTGACGTACGGCGTCGCGCTGCCGGGCACCGCCGCGGTCGCCGTCGCGGCGGTGCTCGGCGTGGGTGCCCTCTGGCGTGCGCACGAGGGGCGGGACCGCCTGCTCATGCTGTTCCTCGTCGGCGGCGCCGCACTCGCGCCGGCATGGGCCTGGCTCGCGTCGCTCACCTCCGAGCGGGTGTCGTACAACTGGCGCTACGTCGCGGGCTCGACCGGGCCGGCACTCGCGCTCGTCGCGATGGGGCTCTCGGTCGGGTCCGGCAGGGCGCGAGCTGCGCTCAGGGTCCTGGTCGTGGGCACGATGCTCGTCGTCACGGTCTTCGTGGCCCTCTCGCCGGGGCAGGAGAACTGGCGCGGTGTCGTACGCCTGATCCTCGAGCGAGCTGAGCCCGGTGACGCGGTACTCGTGAAGCCGCTGTGGGATCTGGACCACGAGCACTCGCCCACCGGCTACGACTACTACGCACCGCGGCTGGCGGGCGACGACCCGTTCCCGCCGGAGATCCGGACGCGTGACTGGAGGCTCGCGCTCGAGCACGAGCGAGTGTGGGTCATCGAGTGCGGGTACTATCCGAAGCCCGTGATCATCGAGCTTCGCGCCGCCTTCGCACAGGAGAACTTGACGAATGTGGGCGGCGCCCTGATCGTGCATCTCTTCCACGACAAGGTGGAGCAAGGGGGCCGCTGACGACCGCTTTCCGCCGTTCCGAAGGCGAGATCCGGCAGGTCCAGGGGCAACGGCAACGCGTCGAGCCGTTCGTCGATCAACGCGCGAAGCTCGGTGTAGCTGCGCCGCAGAGGGGGCTCGCGGCGGACGTCGCAGGATTTTGCTCCCGAGTTTCCCAGCATGGTCGAAGGAGTCGTTCAGCATGTCAGCATGCAACTGCAAAGACGTTCGTAGGAGTCTCCTCGCTGTCGCCGCGGACATCTGCTCGCGTCAGTGGACTTCACTCGGAGGACTCCCGCGGTCGCTCGGCGGTGGCGACCGGCAGGGGTATCGGGCGATCATCGCTCCCGAGGCCTTGGTCCTCTTGTCTTTCGCTGCGCGTGAGCTCGATCCGCGGCTCGACGAACGCTTGAGCTGGTGGGGGCGTGTCGGTGCTCGGCACACCAGCGTGCAGCGGATGCGAACCCTGGCCCGATCTTTTCCGGTCGGCGTAGCGAAGGCCTGGCAATCGTTCGCTGCGGTCGCCGCGTCCCACGGGCGTGCCAGCTGGCGCGCGCACGCCGACGACAAGTCCGCCACGTCCCTACGCGAGCGAGATCGGGCTGAGCCCGAACAACCTTCTCTGGTCGAAAACTCGACGCTACTCCCGCGCTTGCGAGTCGGTTTCGGAGTGAATGCCAAGGCGGATCTCCTGGCTTTCCTGATCGGCAACGGCAGTCGTCTCCCGCCCTCCGCGTCCACCATGGCACGTGAGCTGGTTTACCCCGAGTCCACGACGAAACGGGCCGCCCGGGACACGGCGCGGGCCCACCTCATTCAACAGAGCCGCGGTCATCCGGTGGTTTATTCTGTCGACTCGAGTGCTTGGTCCCGGCTCCTCGAGTTCGAGGATGTCGCCCCATCCTGGCGGTCCTGGGCGCTCCTGTTTCCCTTCGTGGCCCATGCGCTCGCGACCTGTCCGAGTCGAACCGTGACTACCTCGCGCGCTGGGGTCTCGAAGTTCCGCGGCCGGGGAGCTATCCGGGGAGTCCATCGAGGGAGCGTTCCTCGAGCTGCTCTCGCGGCTGGCCGATTGGATGCGGGAATATGCCTGACCGCTCCGAACTCGACTCCGACGGCGGCGCATGTGCGCACCCCCGAACCGGGCGGCGCGAATCGGATCAGGGCCCCTTCAAGAGGGCGTTCGCAGCGGCGGCGCGGCCCTCGTCGACCTCGGCGTTCACGCGGTCGAGGCCCGCGCGCCAGGCGGCTTCCTGCTCGGGCGTGTAGGCCGCGCGGTCGAAGCCGTGCGTGCCGCGGAAGTCCTTCATGAAGTGGTTGCGCTTGCGGTCGAGCGCGTCCTGGCGGCGGACCCAGTCGGCCATCGCGGCGCGCGCGGCTTCGAGCGCGGGGGGGGCGAGGCCCGCGGGCCAGATGCCGGCGTAGAGCTCGCGACCGCGCGGCGAGAGGTCGAGCTCGACGACGGCTTCCGCGCCGAGGCCGCAGTTGCCCGGGCCCGTGCCTATCTCGGCGGTAGGGGCACGGAGCTCGCCGCTCGTGGCCTGCGTTTCGCGCGAGCGGTAGACGGCCTCCTGGAGGAGGAGCTCCGCCAGGTGCTGGCGGCCTTCGGTGGCCGTGGGCTCGCTCATGGCACCCGGGTTAGCAGAACTCGTCGTAGGCCGCGGAGAGCGTCTGCGCGACGGCGTTGGGTTCCTTGCCCTCGATGTCCTGGCGCTGGATCATCTTCACGAGCTGGCCGTCCTTCATGAGGGCGATCTGCGGCGAGCTCGGGCGGTAGGGCTTGAAGTACTCGCGGGCGCGCGCGGTCGCCTCCTGGTCCATGCCGGCGAAGACCGTCACGACGCGGTCGGGCTTCTTCTCGTTCATGAGGGACAGGCGGAGGCCGGGGCGGGCGCTCCCGGCGGCGCAGCCGCAGACCGAGTTGACGAAGACCAGCGTGGTGCCGGGTTTCTTGATGGCCTCGTCGACGGCGTCGGCGCCGAGCAGCTCCTCGACGCCGATCGAGGTCAGCTCTTCGCGGAAGGGTTGGACCATTTGCGGGTCGTACATGGGTCTCTCCGGGTGGATTCTCGGGGCTTCTCGGGGCTTCTCGGGGCTGCCGAAGGCAGTGCGACAGTCTAGGACAAGTCTGACGTGAACGGAAGAGTCTGTCTGGCCCGGTGGGTGCGGCGGGTGGTCTAGGCGGAGCCGCTGCCGCTCTTCAGGGACCGGATCTTCTCCCCGTAGGCTTCGCCGAGCGTGTTGCGCTCGAGGAGCGCGATCACGCGTCGCGGGTCGTCGTCGTCGACCACGGGGACCGCCGAGAAGTTGTGGCGCGTCATGAGTTGGAGGACGTCGTGGAGGTTGTCGGTCATCGTCACCGTGTAGACCTTGTCGACCATGAAGTCGTGCACGATGATGACGTCCTCGACCACGTTCTCGAGGAAGATCCGGCGCAGGTCGGTCAGGGAGAAGACACCGACGAGGTGCTCGTCGTCGTCGACCACGGGGAAGTGCGTCTCGTGGGAGACCGCGACGATCTTCATCGCCCCGCGCAGCGTCACGTCTTCGTGTACCATCCGCGGCCGGCGCGCTCCATGCAGGACGTCCTCCACGCGCATGCTCTGCAGCACGTCGACGACGAAGTCACCGGCGTGTGCCGGCGAGTCGACGTGGCTGTCGACCTGCGCTTCGTACATGGTCCAACGCGTGGAGAGCAGCATGTGCACGACCGCGACGAGCATCAGCGGCGCGAGCAGGGCGTACGACCCGGTCATCTCCGACACCATGATGACGGACGCGATCGGGACCTTCGCCACCCCGGCGAAGAACCCGCCCATGCCCACGACCGCGTAACACGCGGGGTTGATGTCGAAGGGCAGGATGGCCTCTGCTCCATGTCCGACGATCGCTCCGAGCAGGGCGCCGATGGCGAGCGCCGGCGCGAACACGCCGCCCGACCCGCCGGAGGAGATCGTGAACGACGTGGCGAGGATCTTGGCGACGAGGAGCGCGAGCAACACCGGGATCGCGAGCTCGCCCGCGATCGACGAGCGCATGAGCCCGTAGCCGCCGAAAAAGATGCCGTGCTCGCCCGTGAACCCGGCGATCGCGAGGGCCGTCACGCCGACCAGGAGCCCTCCGAGCGCGGGCCGCACCATCTTGGGCACGGCCTTCATGCTGCCGAAGATGTTGTGCGTGCCGTAGAACACCTTCGTGTAGATGAACCCCACGAGGGCGCACAGGATCCCGAGGATGAGGTACACGCCGAGCTCGCGCGGATCGTCGAACCGCAGCTTCTCGAGGATCTCGGGCGCGATCTCGACGGCACGGTGTTGGCCCGAGATCGCCGTCATCGTCGCGTACGCCATGATCGACGAGATGATGCAGGGGATGATCGACTCGCCCTCGAAGTCGGGCTTCCGGTAGAGCACCTCGGGCATGAACAGCGCGCCGCCGAGCGGTGAGCAGAACATCGCCCCGATCCCCGCGGAGCCCCCCGCGAGGAGGAAGATGCGGCGGTCGCGGTCGGTGAGCTTCAGGGCGCCGGCGAGCGAGCTCCCGACGCCCGCCCCGACCTGGGCCACGGGGCCCTCCTGGCCGGCGCTGCCGCCGGTCCCGATCGTGATCGCGCTCGCCAGGGCCTTCAGGAAGATGACGCGCGAGCGAATCACACCCTTGAGCCGGTGGAAGGCGCGGATGACGGAGTCCGTGCCGTGGCCCTCGGCTTCGGGCGCGAACGTCTGGATCAGCCAGCCCGTGGCGAGTCCGCCCAGGGTCGGGACGAGGAGGATCAGCCAGAACGTGCCGTCGAGCCCGCCCGCGCCTTCGCCCGCGACGCCGGTCGGGCGCCGGAAGACGTTGTCGACGACCACTTCGATGAGCCACTTGAAGCCCGCCGCCGCGAGGCCGCCGAAGACGCCGATGAGGGAGGAGAGGAGCACCCACTTCGTGAACCGTCCCAGCTCCGCCATGTCGGCGAGTCGAGCAAGGAAACCGCTCTGCTGCTCGGGGGCGGGCGTCATGGGCGGGAGAGCGTAGCACCTCGACTACCGCGCGGTACGCGTCGATCGGCCTCCCGAGCGGCTCACCGACCCGTGCGCTGCCGGACGCCGCCCGCGGTTCAGTCGGGATGGTCCGGCCAGAGCTTCTCGCGATCGTGCTCCATCTCCTCCTGGAGCCCCCGCAAGACGTCGTGCTCGGACAGCATGAAGATCGCGTCGAAGTTCAGCTGACACACGGCGCACACGGGCCTGAGCCCGCGGTAGCTCATGATGTCGGTCTTCTCCAGGACGACGTCCTCGAGCCCGAAGTTCTGCGCCTCGGTCGGGATGCCGTCCTCGTCGAAGCCGAAGAACGCTTTCACCTCCGCCGCGGTCCGGCGGCAGATGTAGCAGCGGTCCTGACCCCGAGAGCGATCGAGTGCCTCGAAGTACTCCTGGAACTCCTTGTCCAGCCCACTCACTTCCGCCACGACTCCCCCCCGTCGCCCATTCCGTCGATGATGCCCCGCTCGCGCGCTGACGCTTCGATCATTGATCGCTCCTCATGGGGTCAGCATAGTTCGCAGCGGTCGCCCGGGGACGGATCTCCGGCGATCCTGTCCGAAACGATACGTCGTGCGCGTTCTAGCCGAGCCCCTCGTCCTGCGCCAGCTCGACCGCGAGCGGGCGCTCGGCGTCGGCGGTGATCGTGTACACGAGCTTCGTGGCCGGCGTCCCGAAGGCCGCCTCGAGCTCGGCGAGCTCCCGCTCGAGGCTCGCGGTCGAGCGCGAGCCCTCCGGAACGACGATCGCCGCCACCGTGCCGCGGTCCGCCGTCCGCCCCACGGCGCGCACGAATCGACCCGGGAAGCGCCCCGATTCGACGATCTCCTCGCCGACGATCTCCGCGGCTTCGCGGCGGAGGTGGGCGAGGACGAAGTCCGTGCGCGCTTCGTCGTAGAGCCGTGGGAGATCGGGCGCGATGAACTCGTCGAACACCTTCGCCCCGCGACCGGCGTGCACCAGGGAGATGTTGGGCTGCAGGTGCCGGAAGTGGAAGGCGATGAAGCGGTCCGCGATGCGGTATCGACCGCGCCGGGATCGCAAGGGGTTCGGGTCCGTGATGGGGATCTCGCGCTCCACGAGGCGTAGCTCGCGGAGGACGTGCAGGTACTTGTTGGCCGTCGTCGAGTCGACGCCCACGCTCGAGGCGATGTCGCCGACGCGTTCGGAGCCGCGGGCGACCGCGGCGAGGATGCTGTTGTAGGTCGCGGGGTTCGAGAGCTCGGACTTCAAGAGGAACTGCACTTCGTCGAAGAGGTAGCCCTCCGGCCGCAGCATCTCGCGCATGACGTTCTCTTTGAAGGAGCGCCGGTCGTCGAACCGCCCGAGGTACGCGGGCATGCCGCCGAGGACGGCGTAGGCCAGCACCCGCTCCTTCACGCTGAAGCGATCGAAGAACGCGATGGCATCGAGCGGCTCGAGCGGCTCGAGGCGCCGCTGTCCCGTCCGCCGGCCGAAGAGCGGGGAGCGCTCAGCCAGCACCTCCTGCTCCATGAACGAGACCTGGCTGCCGCAGAGGATGAGCATGAGGCCGCTCCGCTTGCCGCGCGTGTCCCAGAACCGCTGCAGTTGCGACGGCAGCCCCTTGCTCGACTCGCAAAGGTAGGGGAACTCGTCGAGCACGACCACGAGCCGCTCGTCGCCGGCGCGCTCCGCGGCGAAGCCGAGCGCCGTCGTCCAGTCGGGGAACTCGATCCCCTCTGCGAGGGGATCGGCCAGGCCGTCGCGCAGTGCGTCGCGGAAGCCGCGCAGGTTGTCCCGGTCGCGGACCTGGGCGGCGAGGTAGTAGACCGCTCGCTTGCCGGCACAGAAGCGCTGGAGGAGCTCCGTCTTGCCGACTCGCCGGCGGCCGTAGAGCACGAAGAGCTCGGGCCTGCCCGAGTCGTGGAGCTCGTCGAGCACGGCGAGCTCGCGGTCCCTGCCGATGAACATGGCGGTACTATACCTGCCGGTACTATACTTTCAAGTATACAAAAGGCCCATGGGCGGCCCCTGGGCGGCCCGTGGGTGGCCTGTGGGCGGCCCGCTGGAGGTCGCATCAGGTCGGGATCCGGGCTGGGGACCATGCCGTCCGGCTTGGCGGCGGCTGTCTTCCAACGTGCCCGTGCCCGATCCGTATCCGCCGTCCGGCTGCCACCGCAGTCCGAAGAGTCGGCGACGGAACGCAAGATGCACGGGCACGTTGGGAAGACGGCCGCTGCCAGAGTGAACGGCGCCGGGGCTGGGGAGGGGCGCTCCGCTGCCAGAGTGAATGGCACCGGGGCTGGGGAGGGGCGCTCCGCTGGTACGCTCTCCACGGTCGAGCCCATGCACCCAACACGCCAATGCCTCTGGACCGCGACGTCGGACGGGCATCCCACCCTCGTGGACGGTGCCTGGCTCAGCCGGATCGGGTGCGCGGAGGGCGAGCTCTCCGAACTCGTGCAGGCCGCGGATCGCGACCGCGTGCGGTCGGCGCGCAGCCCCGAGCCGCCCGCTCCCTACACGGTCGACTACCGCCTCCGCGGGAACGACGGCGCGACGATCGCGGTGAGCGAGTCGGGCGCACCGCGGTTCGCTGCCGACGGCACGCTGGAGGGCTGGTTCGGTGCCTGCGTCGCGACCGACGCGGAATCGCGCGGCGCGCCGGCCGGTGGGCCGATACTTCCCCCGCACTACCCGCTCCTCGTCTGGCACACCGACGTGGACGGGCAGTTCGACTTCTTCAACGACACCTGGCTCGAGTTCACCGGACGCACTCTGGAGGAGGAGCTGGGGCGCGGCTGGATGGAGGGGATCCACCCCGACGATCGCGAGCGTTGCGTCGCTGCGTGCGAGCAGGCGGTCGCGGCGCACGAGCCGTTCGAAGTGGAGTTCCGCTTCAGACGCCGTGATGGTCAATACCGTTGGGTCGTCGACTGGGGCCTGCCGTTCGACGACGACGAAGGGCGCCATGCCGGCTACACGGGCTCGATCCAGGACGTCACGGCGCAGTTCCGCGCGACGGCCGTCCGCGAGGGGCAGAACCGCTTCCTCGAGCAGGTCGCGATGGGCCGGCCCCTCGTCGAGGCGATCACGACGCTCACGGATGCGGTCGAACGTTACGGAGAGGGGAGCTTTGCGTCCGTCCTGATACTCGACGAGGACGGACGCACCCTGCGCAACCTGGCGGCACCGAGCCTTCCGCCGGAGTACGTCGCGGCGATCGACGGGTTCGAGGCGGGACCCTGCGCCGGCTCGTGCGGCACGGCCGTGTACGAACGGCGCCTCGTCATCGTCGAGGACATCGCCACCGACCCCTTGTGGGAGAACTTTCGCGACACGGCGCTCGCCCACGGTCTGCGGGCCTGCTGGTCCTGTCCGATCACCTTCGGCGGCGACCGCGTGCTCGGCTCGTTCGCCATCTACTACACGGAGCCCCGCCGGCCCAGCTCGCGCGAGGTCGAGCTCATCGAATCCATGGCGCGGATCGCGGGGATCGCGATCCAGCGGTCCCGCGAAGAGGCGGCGCTGCGGGTCAGCGAGGAGCAGTTGCGGCAGGCCCAGAAGATGGAGGCTGTGGGACGGCTCGCGGCCGGCATCGCGCACGACTTCAATAACGTACTGGTGGTCGTCCAGGGCCACGCCGAGCTCATGCTCGACGGCTTGGATCCGGAAGCCGACGAGCGCCTGGACCTGAATCAGATCATCCGCGCCTCGAAGCGCGCCGCCAAGCTCACGCAGCAGCTCCTCGCGTTCGGTCGCAAGCAGATCCTCCAGCTGCGCGTCCTGGACCTGAACGAAGTCATCCGCGGCGTGGAAGCGATGCTCGCGGGCACGATCCGGGAGGACATCGAGCTCGTGATCTCGCTCGACTCCGAGCTGGGTCGGGTCCGCGCCGATCCGGGCCAGATCGAACAGGTCCTCCTCAACCTGACCGTCAACGCCAGCGACGCGATGCCGGACGGGGGGAAGCTCGAGATCGCCACGCGCAACATCGAGGTCGGCCACGGCGCGGCGCTCGGCATGGACGGGCTCGTGCGGCAGGGACCCGGGGCGCTGATGACGGTGAGCGACTCGGGCTGCGGGATGGATCGGGAGACGGCCCAGCACGCGTTCGACCCTTTCTTCACGACGAAGGGTCCGGGGAAGGGGACCGGCCTCGGGCTCTCGATGGTCTACGGGGTGGTCAAGCAGAGCGGCGGCGACGTCGCGGTCGACTCCGCGCCCGGGGCGGGCACGACCGTCACGATCTTCCTGCCGCACACGAGCGCGACGTCGGAGGAGAGCACAGGGATCGAGGCCCTGCCGCCGGCTCCGGACGGCTCGGAAACGATCCTCCTCGTCGAGGACGACGAATCGGTCCGACAGCTCACGGTCCGCGGTCTGGAGAGCTACGGCTATACCGTCCTCGAAGCCCGGCATGGCCGCGAGGGCCTGGCCATCTGCCGCCGGCACCCGGGTCCCATCGACCTCATGATCACCGACATCGTCATGCCCGAGATGGGTGGCTTCGAGGTCGCCGACCAGGCCGCCGCGATCCGGCCCGAGATGCGGGTGCTCTACGTGACGGGCTACACGGACCTGATCGCCGGCGAGCGCTCCGACCGGGTCGCGGGGGATGCGCTGCTCCAGAAGCCGTTCACTCCGAGTCAGCTAGTGACCCGCGTGCGGAAGCTCATCGAGGCTTGAGCGCCCGCAGGATCAGGGTCCCGTTCAGCGTCAGGCCGCCCTCCCGGGCGCGGGCGAGCAGACCCTCGAGCTCCTCCGCGTCCGCAGCCGAGGGCGTCGCTCCGCCCAATGCCTCGCGCGCGAGCATCTGGAGCTCCTCCCTCGTCTGCGTCTGGAGCGCGAGGTGGGTCTCGAGCTCGCACTGCGCATCCGCCGCGGGCAGGAGCGCGATGAGGTCCGCGGCTGAGAGGATATCGGCGTGGACCATGCCGCGCCGCCGGTCCTGACGCTTGAGCCAGCGGTCCGCCGCGAGCGCCGTGTGCTGGGACGGCACGGTCGGGTCGTACCACGGCTCCGCGATGAGCAGGCCCGTGCGCGCGACGCGCCACGCCTCCGCGAAGGCGGCGCGCGGGTGCTCGAGGTGGTGCGGCACGTG
>SMVQ01000139.1 GCA_004357655.1 Planctomycetota bacterium | reverse complement strand
GGAGGTCCGCGCCGCGATCGGGGTTCCGATCCCGCGCGTGCCGGGTGGCTTCGCGAATGCGGGCGAGGTGCTCGAGCACGGCCTTTGAATCCTCGCCCTGGGGCGGAAGCACCCGCCCCGGGCCCGCGCCGCGCGGGTTCTGCGCCAGGTCGAAGCGCTCGGCACGCCAGGGGCCCGCGCCCTCCGCCGAGAGCAGTGTGAGCTCTTCGCCGCGCGCGAGCGCGAGCTGGCGTCGCGGCACCGCGGAGCCGTCGAACAGGAGCATCTCCGCGAGGTACGTCCGGTCCGTGTTCCGTGCCTCGCCCCGGGCGATGGGGCCGAGATCGATGCCCATCATGGGCTCCGCGGCGGCGACTCCGGCCGCCGCGCAGATCGTGGGCGCGATGTCGACGAGCCCCACGGTGCCGGCGATGCGCTCCCCGCGGGGGAGATGTCCCGGCCAGCGCATGAGGAGGGGGACGTGGATGCTCTCCATGTGGAGCTGGCGGCGGTGGGTCTTGTGGCCGTGCTCGAAGAACTCCTCGCCGTGGTCCGCCGTCACGATCACGAGCGTGTGCTCCGCGAGGCCGAGCTGCGCGAGGCGCGCGAGCAGCCGGCCGAGCTCCGCGTCGACCCACGCGACGCCCCCGTCGTAGAGCGCGATGAGGTGCTCGAGGTCGCGCGGCGCCATGTCCCCGCGCACAGCTGAATCCTGGGTGGTCACGCGGCGACCGTCGATCGGACCGTCGTAGTCGGGATCGAACAGCGCGTCGTAGGGGGGCGGCGGCGTGTACGGGTCGTGCACGTCGAAGAGGTGCAGGAAGAGGAAGAAGGGCGCCTCCGTCTCGCTCTCGGCCGTGAGCCAGGCGAGTGCGCGGTCGACCGCCAGGGTCGCGGTCGGCACGCCGTCCTCCGTCGGCAGCTCGGGATGCGCGGCGGCCAGCGCCTTCATCGCTTCGACGTCGCCGGCCGCCTGGAGCCGCGCGAACTCCGGACCCGTCGCGGGGTGCGAGAACAGCGAGTGACCCACGCGCTCCCACGTCGCGAACCCCGGGCCGAAACCGAACTGCGCCTCGAGGTACTTCCAGGTGAAGAAGCCCGCCGTGCGGTAGCCCGCGCGCTCGAGCAGCTCGGACACGTAGCGGCCGTGGAGCGGCGGCGGGATCGGGCGGCCGGCGCGATCCGTGCGCGTCCACAGGCGGTCGTCGCAGACCCCGTGGGCGCTCGTCGCCAGCCCGGTCAGCATCGTCGTGTGGGCGGGGAGCGTCCACGAGCTGGAGGAGAGTGCGCGCTCGAAGAGCACGCCCTCCCGGGCGAGCTCGTCGAGGTTGGGCGACGTGGAGCGCTCGTGGCCGTAGCACCCGAGGTGGTCCGCGCGGAGCGTGTCGATGCTGATGAGCAGGATGTTGGGGGGGGCTTCCGCGCCCCCGTGCCCGCACGCGGCCAGGAGCAGGAGGGCGGCGCCCGATCGTGCGTGGAGCCGCGCGGCGGGCGAACGGGGCGGGCGATCCTCCGGGCGATGCCTGGGGCGATGTTTGCGGCGCTGCTGGCTCATGTGGGGAGCTGACCGGCCGACGACTATAGCCTGGACGGGTCCCGTCCCCGCGCTCCGAGAGGCCCCCGAGACCCGCAGCTCCAGGGCTACACCGATGGATTCCATCGCCGCGAGTTCGGGCCTGACGCCCCTCCTGCGCCCCGCCGTCACCCTCCATGGCGACCTGCCGTCGGTGCTCCGCGAGGGTCGCATCCTCTCCGGCGAGGTTCTGCAGACGCTCGACGGCGGATCGGTGCTGATCGGGGTCGGCCAGCACCGGGTCCCAGCGGACGCCCACGTCGAGCTCCAGCCGGGGCGGCGTTTCCTCTTCCAGGTCGAGTCCCGGAACGGTGAGCTGGTCATGCGGTTGCTCGGAGGGGCGGGCGGTGTCGCGGGCTCGGCGCTGCTCGCGGCGATCCGTGCCCTGGCCGGCGAGGAGCTCCCGGTCGGCCGGCTCCTCGTGGAGCTCGTGGATACCCTGCGGGGATCGTCGCAGGAGCGTGTCGACGCGCTGCGGGCCGAGGTCGAGCGACTCGCGTTCCCGTCCCTGGAAGGGGGCGAGGGCCTGCGGTCGAGCCTGGCGCGGCCGAGTCTCGGGTATCACGCGGTGGTGCTCGCGGCGCTGGACCGGAGTGGGGTCGGCGGCGTCTCCGAGGCGCTGGGCAGGTTGGCGGCGGCGATCCGCGCCCGGCTGGCGACGGTCGCCGCGAGTGGGCGGGTGCCGCTCGCAGCGCACGGGTTCGAATCAGAGGCGCCCGCGATCGGGACGCTCCGCACGATTCAGACGGTGGTCGCGCGCGCGCTGGAGGCGATGGCCTCGCGCGCACTCGAGGGACCGCTCGACGCGCGCGCGCTCGTCGAGCTGACCCGGGCCTTCGAGCGCGCCTTCGCGAGCGCGCTCGGGTCGCATTCGGGGGAGCGCGCCCGGAGCGCGCTGCTCGCCGCGGTCGGGGCGCTCGAGCCGGGCGAGCTCCTGGCGGGCGAGGCGGGCGTGCTCCTCCGCGCACTCCTGAGACCCGGTTCCGGTGCTCAGGGCACGTTGGCCGCGAGCCTCCGCCGGGCCGCACAGCAGGCGTTGCAAGGCGAGCTGCGCGGCGTCTTGCTCGAGGCGCTCACGGCGCTCGAGGGCGGCCCGCTCCGAAGCGCCGTCGTGCGCGCTCTCGCAGGGCTCGAGCTCGAGCAACTCCAGAACCTCGCCCGACGGGAGTTCGGCGAGCCGCTGCACTGGTCGTTCCCGGTCCCGGACGGGCTGGGCTGGACGACGGCGCACCTCTACGCGCGCAGGCGGTCCGGCCAACGCGATGGCGAGGAGGGCGCCGGGGAGGAATCGTTCCGATTGAGCGTCGGGGTGGACTTCTCGCACCTCGGCCCGATCCGCGCCGACCTGAGCTTGCGACCCGGGACGCTCGCTATCCGCTTGCGGGTGTCGAACCCGGCGATCGCGGAGCGGTTGCGCGCGGAACGGGGCGCGCTGGAAGAGGCGCTCGGACAGGGGCAGCTGCGGGTGCTGCTCGCGATCGAAGCGGCCGATGCGGCGGACGTGGAGCTCGAGCGCGAGGCCCACGACATCGCGCTCCTGCGCGAGAACCGTTTGATGGACGTGGAGGGGTGATGGGGCACGGGCCTGAACCAACGCCGAGGCAGGCCATCGGTCTGCGCTACGACGCGAGCGAGTCGGCGCCGCGCGTTCTCGCGAAGGGTTCGGGGCGCATCGCCGAGCGGATCCTGGAGGTGGCGCGCGAGGCGGGCGTGCCGATCCAGGAGGATCCGGACCTCGTCGAGATGCTCGCCGCCTCGGAGGTGGGCGACGAGATCCCCGTCGAGGTGTACGGGGCCGTGGCGTCGCTGCTCGTGTTTCTCTATCGACTGAACGGGGAGGTGGGGGGGGAGGGCCGGGCCGTCGGCTCGCAGGCAGCCCGATGAGGGCCGCCGCCCCCGCCGCTCCAGACCGGCCGTGACCTTGGACTCGCGCGCCTCGGCGCGGTGGCACGCTCCCGGCCTGGAATGCCGCGGAGTGCGGCCGCAGCTCGAATCGGGGCGCCCCGTGGCCCGGCCGCGCACCGTGCGACCTACAATGCCGCGCGATGTCCAGCCGCGCGGCGCACGCACTTCCGAGACTCGCCGTCACGGTCGGTGATCCGGCCGGGATCGGGCCCGAGATCGTGCTCGCCGCGATCGGTCGCAGTGAGGTTCGGGCGGCGGCGCGGTTGCTCGTGGTCGGCCCGGAAGCGCTGCGCCCGCCCGCGGTTCCCCGCGTTACGGATGCGGGTGGGCTGCACGATCTCGAGTGGCTCGCGACGGAGGGGCCCGAGGTGTGGGACATGGGACGTGACCAGGCGGAGTGCGGCCGAGCGGCGCTCGCGGCGCTCCGGGCGGGGTCGGAGCTCGCGCGCTCGGGGCGCGTCGACGGTTTGGTCACGGCGCCGGTCTCCAAGCGCGCGCTGCACCTCGCCGGCGAGCCCGTCGAAGGGCAGACCGAGTTGCTCGCGCGGTGGGCGGGAGCGGAGCGGTGCGAGATGCTCGGCATCGCCGGCCGGCTCAGGGTGATGCTCCTCACGCGCCACCTGCCGCTGAGATCCGCGATCGCGAACATCGATCCGGCGGCGGTCGAGCGCGGACTCCTGCTCCTCGACGAGACGCTCCGCGAGCTCGGCATCAGCGATCCACGGCTCGCGCTGGCGGGTCTGAATCCGCACGCGGGAGAGGGCGGACTGCTCGGCTCCGAGGAGGGGGACATCCTCGCGCCCGCGGTTCAGCGGCTCCGCGCCCGAGGGCTCGACGTCACGGGGCCGGTCTCGCCCGACACCGTGTTCCTTGCGGCATCAGAAGGCGCGTACGACGGGGTGCTCGCGCTCTACCACGACCAGGCCTTCATCCCATTGAAGCTGCTCTCGCGCGACCGCGGGCTCACGATCCTCGCGGGCCTCTCCTACCTCCGCGTGAGCCCCGTCCACGGCACGGCATACGACATCGCCGGGAGCGGTCGGGCTTCCGCCGAGAACATCGTTCAGGCGATCCTTTCCGCCGCGGCGTGGGCTGCGGCGCGGCGGACGACCCACCCGTGACGGAAACCGCGTTCGCTTGCGTCGGGCGGCTCTTCGTGCCGAATACGGTGTGAGCCCCTTCCCGGGCCGTGGAAACTATTCCTGGTAGACTTCGAGAGACCGCCCCTATCGCTCCGTTCTTCGAGACGTCCAGGGTCGCCCCCCCCCCGACACGCACCATGATCAAGCGGAAGAAGAAGATCGTCCTCTACCAGCCCAAGCAGGTGGACGAGTCCCTCGGCCTGCCCTCGAGCAAGGACATGCTCCCGCTCGAGATGCTCTCGATCTCGGCTTTCCTGCTCGAGGACGGCTACGAGATCGTGATCGTCGACGGCAGTCTCTACGACGGTGAGGCGGGCCACGCGCGCGTGCTCGAGGCCTGCGAGGGCGCCCTCCTCTACGCGACGACGGGCATTCTCGGCTACATGATCGTCGACGGCGCGATCATGACCGAGAAGGTCAAGGCGCGCTTCCCCGAGCTGCCGGCCGTCATCGGCGGCTGGTTCGCGTCCGTTCGGCCCGACCTCCAGCTCGCGACGGGCAACTACGAGTGCGTCGTCCACGGCCAGGGCGAGCACACCTTCCGCGACGTCGTCCACGCGCTCGACGCCGGGGAGCCGCTCGACGGCATCCAGGGGCTCTCCCTCCTGCGCGACGGCGAGCTCATCCGCACCGCGAACCGCGCCGTCGTCGGCTGGGACAAGATCCTGAACCTGCCCTGGCACATGCTCGACATCGAGCCGTACAAGCGGAGCCAACTCCGTGCGGACAGCGCCCGCGACGTTCTGCGCATGCCGACGCCCGAGCGGATCGGGGCGGGCAAGCCGTACTTCGGAATCACGTACTTCGCGAGCTACGGCTGCCCCGAGCCGTGCACGTTCTGCTGTTCGCCCATCGTCACCGACCGTCGCTGGAAGTGCATGCCCGCGGGCCGGATGCTCGACGACCTCCAGGATCTGAAGGAGCGCTGGGACTTCGACGTCGTCCGCTTCCACGACGCCAACTGGGGCGTGATGGAGAAGCGCACGCGCGAGTTCACCCAGGGGCTGGTCGACCGCGACCTGAAGATCTCCTGGAACGCATTCATGGAGACGCACTCGATCCTGTCGTACAAGCAGGAGACGCTCGACCTCATGGCCGAGTCCGGCATGTACATCGCCGAGATCGGCGCCGAGGCCGGCAGCGACGACATGATGAAGAAGATCGGCAAGCCGATCCATGGCGACGACAACATCGCGGCCGCGGTCGAGATGGATCGCCGCGGTATTCAGGGCTCGATCACCTACATCATCGGGTACCCGGGCGAGTCCGAGGCGTCGATGCTGGCGACGATCGATCAGTGCCGGCGCCTGCACAACGCCGCGCCCCACGCGCGGCCGACCACCTGGCCCTACCGGCCGATCCCCGGCACCGAGATGTGGGACCAGGCGATCGAGCTCGGCTACGAAGGTCCGAAGACGCTGCGCGACTGGGGTTCGATCGGCGAGTACCACCTCGAAGAGACGTGGCCGGGCAACATCCCTCCGCGCGTCTTGGAGGCGCGCAAGATGTACCAGCACTACGTGACCCTCAGTTACGGACTCGCGCGCGGCAAGCTCGGCTGGTGGGAGCGGCGCGCCCAGCGGCGCCTCAGGGACGGCAGCTTCCTCAAGCCGACGGGCAGCCTCGAAGCGCGCGCCTTCGACGTCTACAACCGCGTCACGCGCAAGGTGTTCGGCGGCACGGAGACGGTCCGGTCGTTCGTCGATCCGGGTCACAAGACCGGGACCGCCGGGAACGAGCGCAGCCGTGCCTCCGAGGCGATGACCAGCGCCACGAAGGGCTGAGCAGACCGGCAGACGCCCGGAACGGCGCATCGTCCCACGGGCGTTCGCAGCCCGTCGTCTCAGGGCGTCATCCGCGAGCGGGATGGCGACCGGACCGCCGCCTTCGCGCGGCGCGTGACGGTGCGACTCCTCCCGGCCGCGACGTCGGTCGCGATCTCCCGCGTGCGATTCGAGCGGGTCCAGCGCGGGTTCCTGGCGTGGCGCGAGACGCCCCGGGACTCCAGTGCCGAGGCCGGGCGCGCGCGGCGCGAGCTCGGCTGCGCGGGAGCGTTCAGTCCGTGCCGACCGGGGCGCCGGATCGCTCGCACACACGGACGGCCGGACTTTCCGCGGAGCACCTGTAACCCAGGACCGCGCCAGGGGGTCTCGGAACCACTCGGGCACCTTCGGACAGGGGCGCCGGACTCATGGACCTTGCATGGATTTTCACGGTCGCGGTGGTTGCCGCGCTCACGCTCGGGCCCGCACGGCAGCCCGCGCGCCGCCTGGCGACCGTCGCTGCGACGCGCAGCGACCAGCCCGGCGACCTGCGTCAGTTGAAGCGCGACCTGCGCGACCCGTACCCCGACAAGCGTCAGCGCGCGGTGAAGAAGCTGGCGAAGCTGGGGACGCGCGAGAGCTGGGAGCTCGTCATCCGCGCGCTCGAGGACTCCGAGCCGCAGGTCGCGGACGAGGCGCAGATCGCGCTCGGGGCGGTCACGGACGCGCGAGTGCTCGCCGGGCTCCTGGGGCGCGAGGGGCTGGGGGCGCGCGACGAGTGGGTTCAGCGGCGCGTGGCCGAGGCGTTCGGGCGCATGTCGGTCGACGTGGACGGGGCGCGACTCGCCAGGGCGCTCGCGCCGCGCGAAGTGGCTTTCAGCCGTGCGCTCCTGTGGTCCCTGGAGCGCCTGGCGTGGGCCGGCCACCTCGCGGGGGATCGCGCGCGGATCGTGCGCGAGGTCGAGGTCTGCCTGCGGAGCAATCTGGACCCCGCCTTGCGCGCGTCGGCGCTCTCGGCGGTGCTCGCGATCGACGCCGAGCGCGGCGCGGCGCTCGCCTTCGAAGCCCTGGGCGATCGGCAGGCCGACGTGCGCTGCGCCGCGCTCCTCGGCCTGGAGCGCCTCGTCGACGCGCGCACGCCGTCGCTGGCGCGGCGGCACCTCGCGGACTCCGCGCCCGCGGTGCGCGGCGCGGCGATCGAGATCCTGGCGCGGGCGCCGACGCGCGCGGGGCTCCGTGCAATGGTGGAACAGATGGCGGATGAACCGCGTACGCGGCTCGGGTGGCGCATGGTCGCCTGCCTCCAGCACGCGACGGGCATGCTGTATCGCTACGACCCGCGACCATGGCGCCTGTACGTCGCCGGCCTGCCCGCGGACTGGGCGCCTGGGGCGCCGGCTCCGCCGCGCGAGCTCGGCAACCGGAGCATCGCGCTCGCGGGCATGCCGCTCCTCTCGGACCGCGTCACGTTCCTCGTCGACTTCTCCGGATCACTGTGGCAGCAACGGGTGGGGGAGCTGACCCGCAAGGAGATCCTGGACGCCAAGGTGCGCGCGGCCCTGGAGTCCCTGCCTGAGGGGACCGCGTTCAACCTGATCCCCTACACCTCGCGCCCGATCCCCTGGCAGGCAGCACTCGTGGAAGCGAAGCGCTCCACGGTGAGCGCCGCGGTGCGCTTCTTCGAGGACTGCAAGGCGACCGGGACTGGAAATGTCTTCGACGCGGTGCTGCTGGCCCTCTCCGATCCGGACGTGGACACCCTGGTCATCCTCACGGACGGGGCGCCCACGGGTGGCCGGCATTGGAACCTCGACCTGATGGTCGAGCTGCTGGTCGAGGAGTCCCGATATCGGGGCGTCGTGTTCGATTCGATCCTGATCGACGCCTCGAAGCAGCTCCAGGGAAAGTGGCAGGGCCTCGCGGAGCGCACCCACGGGCGCTCCCATGCGATCGCCCTCGCCAAGGCGGGCACAGGCGCCGGGCGATAGCAGCCCGCGGCCCATGCCCGACCGGAGGAGCTGGGAAGGCAGGAACGGCGGGGAGGCAGAGAGGGAGAGCAAGGGAGAGGAGAGGGACGGAGATCGTCACAAAACTCCAGTCGGGCAGCCGAACGGACGATGGGCGTAGTTGCAGACTGCTCGATTCAGAGGACCGGCGAGCCCGTGGACGGAGGTGCGCGAAGGACCTTCTGCCCGGCCTCCACCCGCGCCGGCCACCCTCGATCAGGAGTACTCCCAAACATCATGCGTCCCCTGTCCGGTCAGCCCCGAGACCCCGATCGATCCTCCGGAGCCGGGGCGGGTGAGGCCGCTCCTCGGACTCCCGACTCGGGGCAGACTTCCGAGCCGGAGCAGACTTCCGACCCGGAGCAGACCCCCGAGCCGGAGCTGGACGGCACGGAAGCGCCCACCCTGGTCCCCGAGTCCGGGTTCGAGGATCAAACGCTCGTGCAGGGCGAAGCGCTCACTCATGTCGGACCCCATGTCGGACAGAAGCGAGCGACCCCCGGGAGTCCGGGTTCCCTGATGGCCGGGGCGGCACCTGAGAAGGTGGGCACGCCGCACGCCGGATCGCAGCCCGAGGTCGGGCTGTCGGAGGCGCCCCACGTCTTCGCGGGGCGCTTCGAGGTCATTCGGGAGATCGGCGAAGGTGGCATGGGACAGGTCTATGCCGTCCGCGATCGGCACATCGAGGGGCGGATGGTGGCCCTCAAGCTGCTGCGCGCGCAGTTCTCGCAGAACCGGCAGTTCCGCGAGCTGTTCTTCCAGGAGATCAAGGCGGCGCAGAGTTTCGTGTCCGAGCACGTCGTCCAGGTTCGCGACACGGGCCAGATGGATGACGGCAAGCTCTTCCTGACCATGGACCTGGTCGAAGGGGAGTCGCTCACGGACCAGCTCGCGCGCGAGCACTCGCTCGGGATGCGCCAGGCGCTCGAGGTCGCGCGCCAGATCCTCCTCGGCCTGCAGAGTGGTCACGACCGCGGGTTCGTGCACCGGGACATCAAGCCCTCGAACATCATGCTCCAGGGCCGTGTTCCGAAGACGGATGAGAATCCGTTCGGCGTGCACGTGAAGATCCTGGACTTCGGCCTCGCCAGCGTCGCGGCGGACATCGACGAGGATCGGATCGCAGGAACGCCCATGTACATGTCGCCCGAGCAGGCACAAGGGCAGCGACTGGATGCGCGCTCGGACCTGTTCGCGGTGGGCGTCGTGCTCTACGAGATGCTCGCGGGCCAGCGCCCGTTCGCCGGCGAGACCTTCAAGGAGATCACCGCCTCCGTCATCGAGACGAACGTCGCGCCGATGATCGGCGAGCTCTCGCACCTCTCCGGGCCGATCCAGAAGATCCTGAACCGCGCGCTCCAGAAGGACCGGGACAAGCGGTTCCAGAGCGCGGCGGAGTTCATCAAGGCGATCGAGAGCTCGAAGGCCTACGCCATCCCGAAGGGGACATCCGCCCTGGCGCTCGCCGGATTGGTCGTGTTCGGCCTGGGGGCGATGGCGACAGGGGCGCTCGCCTGGCGCCTCAACGACGAGAACATCCGGCTGAACGACGAGGTCCTGAACGCCGGCGTGCTCCGGAATAGAGCCGCCCTGAAGGCACGGGCCGCGAAGGACACCGAGATCGCGGGGCTCAACGAGTCGATCCGCGCGCTCCAAGCTGAGAGCCTCAGTGGAGTCCGGACGTCGACGCAGGAGAACGTCGACAAGCTGGCGCTCGAGCAGAAGATCTCGACGCTCGAAGAGCGGGTCCGCGCCGAGGAGCGCGAACGCAAGCGCTTTGAACGCGAGCTCGAGACCGCGGGCCAGCGGCTCGCTGATCTGCAGCAGGGCGTCCTGCCCGAGGCGATCATGGCCCACGGCTTCGATCGGATCGCGCGCTTCATCGACAGCGGCAACGGCCGGCTCGCCCTGGGCGAGTTCCGAGGTCTCGTGAACCGGGGCGTCTTCGACAAGGACAACGTCGATGGCCGCGAGTTCGTCATGGCCATCGCCGAGGCCGCCGAGCGCATGGAGCAGTACCAGGCGAATGTCAGTAGAGGGCAAGGCGCCGACATCTCGCTCCTCAACCGGGCCAATACCCTGCTCGATGAGGCGGCGAGCTGGATCGAGAGCTTCGAGCTGGCGGCGACGAGCTGGATCCAGGTCGACCTCGACGGGCAGTCCGAGACGGCGCGCATCGAGCTGGCCGAGAACACACTCGCGATGCTTCAGAGCCAGCTCGACTACATCAACTCGTCGCTGGGTTCCATGGACGAGGACGAGTGGGCGGAGCTCGAGGCGCGACACGCCGGCGACCCCGCGCACGACCCGTCGGATGTGTTCCACCACACCCGTCGGCATTTTTGCGAGCACCTACTCATCATCGAGAAACGCTTCGTGGAGTACCTCGACAGCCACGTCGCAGCCGGGTCACAGTTGAACGCGCAGGCGATCGAAGGGCTCGACGTACTCGACGTGTGGGGGCGCTACTTCGATGGGAAGTCGATGGTGGACCGCTCGCCCTCGTCAGCGCGGATCCTGCTCTATTGGTACGCGTGGACGTGGTACGGGAGCGGCGAGCTGGCCGGCAAGCTCGCGGCGAATCCGTTGCGCGTGCCGCCGCTCGAAAACTACGCGCCCAAGGCTTACTGGGAGGCACAGCTCGCCCTCCAGCAGGCCCTCGCCCGGCCGGATTCCGCGTTTCCCCTGCCCAGTGGCTCGGAGTGTGTCTATCGCTTCTCGCCGATCGAGGAGTCGGGCGGCAACGCGAGCTGGTGGGTGGAGACGCCCGACGAGCTCGGAAGCTCGGGTCCGGGATGGGCGTCGGAGCGCAGGATCCTCTACGGCGATACCTCGCGGCGGACGCCTGCGATCCACCTGGAGATCACGCGCAAGCGGGACACCTTCCACCTGCACGGCATCCCCGTACTGAACCTGCTCAAGCTCGGTCGAGACGTGGGTGTGGCGCGTTGGACGCCGCCGATCGACGACGAGCTCCTCGATCAGCACTGGAGTCCGACGGCGGATGACTTCCAGGCGTTCCACGACGAGCTGGTACGACGCCCCGCCGATTGCCTGGTCGTCAAGAGCGGCACGTTCATCCGCTGGTTCTCCCCGCGCTATGGGCTCGTTCGCGAGGAGAACGAAGGCGTCTCCGTGCGCGAGCTCGTCTACGCCCGCTTCGACCGCTAGACCCCGGAACCCACGACCTCACGCCCTCCGCGAGACGCCGATCATGAACCGTTGCCCGAGAGTACTCTGCCTCCTCGCGCTGTCCGCCGGATGCGCAAGCATCACGAAGGCGCAGGTCTACACGCCAATGCCCGAGGCCGCGGTGCGCTTTCCCGCGGACTCCTGGCAGAACATCGTGTACACGGTCGCGGGGTTCAACCACGATCACCGCCGGGAGTTCGGCCTCGATCTCATCAAGAAGCGGAACGTCGTTCCCATTCACCTCTCGATCGAGCTGCGAGGCGCGAACATGGAGAGCGCGCGGATCCAGCTCAACGGTGACCGCATGAACCTGCGCTTGTTCCTCCCGGACGGGACGGCGCTGCTCCCCGTGAGCGGCGACGAAGTCGCGGCCACCCTCCACGCAGGCGACTCGGCCCGCGTGCGCAGCAAGCGGTTCCGCGGCGACGAGGGGCTCCTGTCGAGCGAGCCGACTCGCGGCTACGTCTTCTTCGAGCTCGCGCCCGAGGAGGAGTACGTGGTCAAGGAGGGCCGGATCTTCCATGTCGTGCACGGCGTCGCCAAACCGCTCGACCTGACCCGCTCGCTCGTCGCCTTCAACGTGATGATCGAGAACGAGCCCTACCCGATCTACGTCGGCCTCAATCACTGAGTCCCCTCGCCATGCAATCTACGCTTCGGATCCATCGCGCGCCGCTCCTTCTCCTCGGTCTCGGCCTGACTTCGTGTACGACCGAGGCCTTGTTCACGGACAACCGCGCGAAGCTGCAGACCGCCTACGACCAGATCGACGCGGGCGAGTTCGAGGAGGCGACGTGGGAGCTCGAGCAGCTCATCGTCCAGTCTGAACACGAGCCGGAGCGGTACCCGCTCCAGCGGTATGTCGCAGCATGGCTGCTCGCGCGCATTCACACGGACGCATCGCTCGGCCGCCCGTTCCTCACGGAGTCTCCGCGCGCGGGGACGGGGGTGTTCAGCCTCCAGGGGATGCCGTCCAACCACTCACGGCCCTCGCCGATCGCGCACCAGATGGCGGTGACCTACAGCGCCAGCCTCGGGCGGCAGTGGTTCACCGATGCCAGCGAGGCGGAGACCACCGCGGAGGGGCAGTCGCTCCTCCCCGAGCAGCTCGACGAGTTCTCGATCAGGAGTGCGCAGGCCTACCTGACGCTCGCGATGTTCACCGTCTTCTCGAGGTTCGATTTCTCAGAGCGCTTGAAGGAAGTGGTGACGGGCGTTCCGGAGCTGAAGCGGATCGCGACGTGCGATCAGCTCATGAGCTTCGCCGGGGCGTCCGACTCCATGCGCCCGTGGATCTACCGCGGCGTGTTCCGGTACCTGAGGGAGGTCGACGAGGTGGCGGCCTACAAGTTCGGGATCAAGGCGCTCCAGACGGCGCGGCTCGCGCAGGGGACCTTCACGCGCGCTCACAAGGACGACATCGAGCAGTGGATCAACGAAGACGCCTCGTTCGACTTCGTGTGCGGCAAGGGGCAGTGCAAACAACGCGTCATCCCCTCGGAGCCGCGCTGCCTCGCCTGTCAGCAGACCCTCAGCCTCGACTTCCTCGCGGTTCCCAAGGGGCGCTCAGTGCGCTAGTCCGGGTCAGGAAGGCAGGCACGGAGGGGAACGGAGAGGGGTCAGCGCTGCAGTGGCTTGCCCCGGGCGTCCAGCTCGACCACGTCCCCGTACCCGAGCTCGGCCAGGGCGGGCAGCACGCTTTCCTTGTCGCCGGCGATGAGGATGACCATGTTGTCCGGTCGGACGTACTGGCGCGCGAGCCGCAGTACCTCGTCCGGTGAGGTCGCCGAGATCTGCTCGAGGCGCTGCACCACGTAGTGTGCCGGGTAGCCGTACTTGCTGATGTTGTTCAGCATGGCGGCGAGCATCGACATCGACTCGTACTGCCGCAGGATCGACTGGGAGAGCGAGCGCTTCGTGAACGCGACTTCCTCTTCTTGCACGGCTTCGCGGATACCGCGCAGCTCTTTCATGAACTCGGCCACGGACTCGGCGGTGACGTCGGTCCGGACACCGGCGGATGCGAGGAAGGGGCCCGCGATCGTCCCGCCCTCGAAGCGGGAGCGCGCTCCGTAGGTGTAGCCCTTGTCCTCGCGCAGGTTCATGTTGATCCGGCTGGAGAAGACCCCGCCCAGGATGTAGTTCATGATGTACGCGCCGTAGAAGTCGTCATCGGCGGAGGCGAGCCCCCTGTGGCCGATGCGGATCTGCGACTGGGCAGCGCCGGGCTTGTCCACCAGGTAGATGCGCGTCTTGCCGATCGCGGGGAGCTCTTCCGGCGCGAAGTTGGCCGCGACCGGCTCGGCACCATTCGAGGTCCACTTGGCTGCGAGCGCGCTGAACAGCTGCTCGACGTCCCCTGCATCGTGCCGGCCGACGACGAGCAGGCGCGCGCCCTCCGGGACGACGTGTCGCGCGAAGAAGGCGCGAACGTCGTCGAGGGTCATGGCGCTCGCGGACTCGACCGTGCCGATGCTCGGCTCGCCCGCGGCCGTCCCGCCGTAGAGCAGTCGTGCGTACGCGTCGTCGGCGATCGTGTTGATGCTGTCCGAGCGCGTCTCGAACTGGACCAGGCGTTCGCGCTTCAGGCGCTGGAAGTCTTCCTCCCGGATGCGCGGAGTGAGCAATATGTCATCGAGCAGACCGATCGCGCTCGCGAGGTGCTTGTCGAGCGCGCTGATGCTGATCGTGATCTCGTCGTTGTCGGCGCCGATCGAGAGCTCCGCGCCGATGGCGTCGAGGGCCTCCTGCAATTCGGCGGGGCCGAGGTCCATCGTGCCCTCGTTCATCATCGCCGCGGTCATGGAAGCGAGGCCGGGCATGCTCCTCGGGTTGTAGAGGTGTCCGGCCGGGACGGAGAGCCGGATCCGCGTGAGCGGTAGCTCGTCGTAGAGCGTCCCCGTCACTCGGACTCCGTTCGCGAGCGTCGACGTCCACACCTCCGGCGCGCGGTACTTCGGCTCGGGTCCGGGCGCGGGCATGATCGTCCGATCGAGCGTTTCCTCCGCGACGCGCTGCTCCGGTGTGGCTCCGGTCGCGGCGAGGTCGACGCGGCCGTCCGGGACGGTGGAGAGGATCACCGCAGGCCGGTCGAGGAGGTAACGGCGCAGGACGCGTTGGACGTCGTCGCCCGTGACGGCGAGTCGCTTGGCGAGCTCCGTCCTCCAGCCCGCCGGATCGCCCGAGGCCATGTTCGCCGCGGCCAGCGCGCTCGTGCGCCGCCCGACCGTCTCGTAGCCGCGGATCTCCGCCGCCTCGAGCGAGTTCTTCACGCGCGCGAGGTGCGCGGGATCGACACCGTTCGCATCGAGCTCGTGCATGAGCTCGTGCAGGCGATGCTCCATCTCGTCCAGCGTGTGGTCGGGGTTGGGTCGCACGGTGATCGTCACGAACCCCGCGAGGTCCCAGGCCGAGTGGTTGATCGTGACGTTCGCGGCGAGTGGCTCGTCGATCGTGAGGGCGCGGTCGAGGATCGAGGAGCGATTCGCGGACAGGATCTGGCAGAGGACGTCCACCGCGGCTTCATCTTCGTGGAAGCGCTCCACCGTGGGCCAGGCGATCGAGATCTGCGGGAGCTGGACCCGATCCTCCTGGACGACGCGCCGCGTCTGCTCGAGGCGCGCGGGGCGCGGCGGCGGGAGGACGACTTCGGGGCCGCGCGGGATGGAAGCGAAGTAGCGCACGATGAGCCCCTTGACCGCCTCGGGATCGATGTCACCGCCCACTGCCAGGGTCAGGTTGTTCGGCCCGTACCAACGCCGGAAGAACCCGTGCACGTCCTCGAGCGAGGCCGCGTCGAGGTCGTCCATCGATCCGATGGTCGTCCAGCTGTAGGGATGGCTGGGCTCGAAGAGAGCGGCCTGCAGCGCTTCCCGCACGCGTCCGTACGGGCGGTTGTCCACGCGCTGGCGCTTCTCGTTCTTCACGACCTCGCGCTGGTTGTCGAGCTTCGCCTGGGTCACCGCAGGCAGCAGGAAGCCGATCCGGTCCGACTCGAGCCACAGCGCGAGCTCCACCTGGTTTGACGGCAGGATCTCGAAGTAGTTCGTGCGGTCGCTGTTCGTCGAACCGTTGAGCGTCCCCCCGGCCTCCTGGATCAGCTTGAAGTGCTGGTCGTCACCGACGTGCTGCGAGCCCTGGAAGAGCATGTGCTCGAAGAGGTGCGCGAACCCGGATCGGCCGAGCTCCTCGCGCGCGCTCCCTACATGATAGTAGAGGTAGACCGCGACGACGGGATCGGAGTGATCTTCGTGCAGGATCACCTGGAGCCCGTTGTCGAGCGTGAACTTCTCGAAGGGGATGTCGAAGTCCTGACCCGCGGCGAAGGGTGTCATGGCGAAGATGAGCGGGAGAGTGGCGTGGCGTTTCATCGGGATACGGGGGTGTCGGCGACTTCGGAGTTCCGGACAGGACGCGGGGGTCGCGAGGTGCGGCACAGAGTACCCGCGCGGAACACCACGGCGCGAACGGCACGCGATTCTTACCCGTGGCCGGGGCGGCGCCGCGTTGGGCGGAATCCCCACTTCTCCGCGATGGGAACGCTACGATCCGTGCTGCCGCCGCCCCCAGGATCTCCACATGCAGATGAATCCCCTCCCGCAGCTCGCCATGCTCGTCGCCGCTTCGGCGCTCGTCCTCCCGGCCGGCGCCCAGAGCGTGACATCACCGGAGGCCCACCTCGGCCGCCCCGTCGGCGCCGACTTCGAGCTCGCCGACTGGCAGGAGGTGTCGAGCTACTTCGAGAAGCTCGGCCGGGAGAGCCCGAACGTGGAGACGCGCGTGATCGGGACCACGACCGAGGGGCGGGACTTCCTGCTCTCGGTCATCTCGAGCGCCGAGAACCTCGCCCAGCTCGACGACATCCAGCGCCATGCCCGCGTTCTTGCTGACCCGCGCCGGCGCAGCGACGAGGACAAGCGCGATGCGGTGGCCAACGGGCGCGTGCTCCTGTTCATCTCGTGCGCGATGCACGCCACGGAGACCGCCGCCCCGCAGATGGGGATGGAGCTGGCGTACCTCCTGGCGACATCGGAAGAGGAGCCCTGGAAGAGCGCGCGCGAAGAGGTCGTCGTGCTGCTCGCGCCGACCCTGAACCCGGACGGGCTGGACCACGTGGTCTCGTGGTACCGCGAGACCGTCGGCACGCCGTTCGAGGCCGCTGGTCTCTTGAAGCTCTATCAGAAGTACGCGGGACACGACAACAACCGCGACTGGTTCATGCTCACGCAGGTCGAGACGCGCATCGTCACCGAGCAGCTCTACTCGATCTGGCACCCGCAGGTGTACTGGGACGTGCACCAACAGGGCTCGAGCGGCGAGCGCATGTTCGTCCCGCCTTTCCGCGACCCGCTGAATCCCAACCTCGATCCCGCGATCATCGCCGGCATCGATGCGCTCGGCAGTCGCGCACTGCTCGACCTCACGCGGGCGGGATTCCGCGGCATCTCCACGGGAGTCTCGTACGACATGTGGTGGAACGGGGGCAATCGGAACGTGCCCGTGCGCCACAACATCATCGGGCTCCTCACGGAGGCTGCATCGGTCCGGATCGCGACACCGATGTTTCTGCCTCGATCCCAGTTGCGCGGGCCGCGCGGCCTCGGCGAGTACCAGCCCTCGAACCGCTTCCCGGATCCCTGGCCCGGCGGTTGGTGGCGATTGCGCGACATCATCGATTACGAGCTTGCGTTCGCCCGGTCGTTGCTCGGGAGCCTGGCGCGCGAGCGCGAGCTGTGGCTCGCGAACGCGCTCGAGGCCTCGGAGCGCACGATCCGTCGCGGCCGCGAGGAGGCGCCGCGCGCTTGGCTCATCCCGAGCGACAACGCCGACCGCGGTGCAGTCCGTCGGCTCGTGCACACGTTGCTCCTCTCCGGGGTCGAGGTGCACGTGAGCGAAGACGAGCTCGAGGTCGAGGGGCGCACGTGGCCCGCGGGGACGATCGTCGTGCGTCGCGACCAGCCGTACGGCTCGCACGTGAAAGACCTGTTCGAGTTGCAGGAGTATCCCGCGGGCGATCCGCCCTACGACGTCGCGGGTTGGACGCTGCCGCTGCTGCTCGGGATCCACCGCGTCGAGGTGCGCGAGGAGCTCGAGGCGCCGCTCGTGCGCGTCACGAACGCGAACGCCGCGATCGCGGCGTTCGGGGGCGACGAACGCGTCGGCGGGATCCACGGCGACTGGCTGTCGTCCCGGGACAGCGACTCGTGGCCGGCTCTGGTGCGCGGGCTCGGCAACGGCCAACCGTATTCGTTCTGCACCGTCGGCGACCGGGCGGGGCTGTTCATACCGGGCACGGACACGGCGAACCAGTCCGAGGGTCCCCTCGTGCTCCGCAGCGTGCCCCGGATCGGTCTCTACGCGCCGTGGCAGGGCAACATGGACGAGGGCTGGATGCGGTGGGTGTTCGACACGAACCACGTGCCGTACACGAGCGTCCGGAACGAGATGCTGCGGGCCGGCGCCCTCGGCGACTTCCTCGACGTGCTGATCCTCCCCAGCATTTCGGCCCGCCAACTCGACGACGGCCGGGCGGCGGGCTCGGTGCCTACCGACTACACGGGCGGGCTCGCGCCGGAAGGGGCCGTCGCCGTCGAGGAGTTCGTGCGTCGGGGGGGGACGCTCATCACGCTCGGGCGCTCGAGCCAGTGGGCCGTCGACCTCTTCCAGCTTCCGCTCGTCGACGTGACGCGCGGCGAGGAGGGCGAGGGCTTCGCCTGTCCCGGCAGCGTGCTCCGGGCGATCGCCGGGGATGACCCCCAGGCCGCCGACCTGGCCGACTCGCTCGCGGTCTTCTTCTCGCGCTCCTCGGCGTTCCGCGAGATGACGGACGAGGAGCGCGAGGAGCACGGGCTGTCCAAGGCCGCGCGGGGCAAGAACGGCGCGGGCGAGGACGGCGCGAAGGAGGGAGCCGCCGCGGAGCCGCCGGTCGTGCTGCTCCGCTACGCTCCGACACGCCTCCTCTACTCGGGTTGGATCGAGAAGCCCGAGCTGATCGAGGGCCGCGCGGCGTGGTTGCGAGCGAGCTACGGCGCGGGGACGGTCCACCTGTTCGCCTTCCGGCCCCAGTACCGGGGCTGGTCGCAGGGGGTGTTCCAGCTCGTGTTCCGCGCCTGTCTGTTGCCTCTCGACGGGCAGTGATCGTGGCGCCGATCCGTCGCGCGTTGCTTCCGGCGCTCCTGATCGCCGGCGGCTGCGCGGGGCGCGGTCCCCGTCCCCGGTCACCCACGCCGGAACCCGACTCGGGCTCCGAGCTACCCGAGTACGTGGATCGCACGGAGGTCCATTCCGACACGGGGACGGTGGTCCACGAGTGGACCGAGTACCGCAACGGAAAGGGCCCCCCCCAGCGCCATGGGAAGGAAGTCGAGCGCTGGCCGGACGGCTCGAAGCGCGCCGAGCGGGTCTTCGCCTTCGGCTCGCCCGCCGGGCACTCGCGCGAGTGGTACGAGGACGGGACGTTGCGGCTCGACATCCTGTTCGCCGGTCCGGACGTCGCGACGGTCATGCGCTTCTACCACCCGAACGGCCGCATCTCCGCCGAAGGCGAGGGCTGCGACTCAGTGCGCACGGGCCCGTGGACTTT
>SMVQ01000138.1 GCA_004357655.1 Planctomycetota bacterium | reverse complement strand
TTCATCTGGCTCGCGAGCACGCTCGCCCACTTCCTGTGCTACGCGGGCGTCGATGCCCTGTCCGACATCGCGGCCACGGGCGAGAGCGACGCGGTACGCGCGCTCGCCGCCTCGGAGCTCGGTCGGATCGCGGCCGAGGCCGGCCTCACCGACGGGCCCGCGCTCGTCCAGGCGTGGCACTCGGCCGCCGCGCTCGAGCTCCCGCGCCCCACGCCCTCGCAGCGCCTCGAGCTCGCCCTGTGGACGCTCGCGGCCGACCTGTCGGAGGACCACTTCCAGCTCCGGGGTGTGGACGATGCGCGCTACGTCCTCGCGCGGCTCGGCCCCTGGGCTGCGGAGCCGATCGCCGAAGCGCTGCACGACGCCGACATCTACGTGCGGCTGCACTGCGCGCAGGTGCTCGGGCGCATGGGGCCGCACGCGCGCGCCGCCGGGCCGACGCTCGTGGGGGCGCTCGGTGAGCCGCGGGTCGCCCCAGCCGCCGCCGAGGCCCTGGGGGCCGTCGGGTACTCGCCCGCGCTCGCGCCACTGCTCGCGTGCACTGAACCGGGGCGCGAGCACGAGCTGCGCGTCGCAGCGGTGCGCGGGCTCGGCAGGACGCACGACCCCGCGGCGGCGCCGCGCGTGCGCGCGATCTTCGCGGACGAGGGCGAGCCCACGGACCTGCGCATGGCGGCCGCGACGGCGCTCGTGCGCCTCGAGTCGGGCGAGGTCGTCGCGGCGTTCCTCGCGCGCGAGCTGACCGACACGGCAGGCGACCCGGGCGGGGCCGAGGTCGCGCTCGAGGAGTGGCTGGCATCCGGCGCTAGCGCGGACGAGGGACGCTCCCCAGCTGCGAAGGAGGCGTGGGCTGCGTGGAGCGCCGCGGCACCGGCCCCGGGCGTGATCCACACGCCGGCGGAGGCGCGCGCGCGGAGGGCGCGCCGGGCGTCGGAGCTGGAGCTGCGCCTGGCGGAGCTCCTCTCCGCCGGCGACTGACGCCGCCCCGTCAGAACAGCAGGAAGACGACGACGGCCAGCCAGACCAGGCCGTTGATGACGAAGGCCACGTCGCCGCCGAGCAGGACGCGCGAGGGGTTGCCGCCGCCCTTCTGCGTCTGGACGAGGAGCAGGTACCGGAAGAGGCCGAACACGACGAAGGGCACGGTCCACACGAGGCCGTTGTGCTCCCCGAACTTCTCGGCCGTGTCCTCCGCGACCGTGTACATCGTGTAGTTGATGATCGCGCAGGCCGCGAGCACGACGACGCTCTGGTCGAGGAACGCGGGTGTGTACTCCAGGAGGATCTTGCGGTGGCTGCCGCGATCCTCGCCGAGCAGGTCGATCTCCGCGCGGCGCTTGCACAGCGCCAGGAAGAGGGCCAGGAACAGCGTGCACAGCATCAGCCAGTCCGACACGAGCACGTTGACCGCGAAGCCGCCGGCGAGGACGCGCAGCAGGAAGCCCGCGGCGATGGAGAACGCGTCGACCAGCACGATGTGCTTGAGCCAGAGGCTGTAGAGCAGGTTCAGCCCCATGTAGGCGGCGACGACCAGGGCCACCGAACCCTCGTCCGTGCTCGCGAAGTGGCCCAATGCCAGAGCGGCCACGACGCAGACGACGGAGACGGCGAGGGCCGTCGGAATCGGGAGCAGGCCGGCGGCGATCGGCCGGAGCTTCTTCGTGGGGTGCCGGCGGTCGCTCTCGATGTCCAGGACGTCGTTGACGAGGTAGATCGCGCTCGAGCCGATGCAGAAGGCAGCCACGGCGAGGAGCGTGCGCCACAGACTGTCGAGGTCCGCCAACGGGTCCTTGTGCTCGCCCCACTTGAAGACGAGCGCCGCGAACACGAACACGTTCTTGACCCACTGATGGGGTCGCATGGCGCGCAGGATGGCGAAGGGGCTCATGGCGGGATCGGCGGCTCTGCCCGAGAGGCGCCTATCGGACGCGCCGGCGCGCCGCTTGATGCGATCTCCCGGTCACGCTGAAGGCCGCAGAGAATAGCGGCCGGGGGAGCGACTCCCAAGCACCGGGCAGGCTCACGCCACCGGTGCGAACCCCGTCAGTCGAGGCTCAGCCTCTGCAGGGCTTCGATCGGCGACTCGGGACCGACGATGATGAACTCGGCCTCGCGGTCGATCAAGCCGTCCTGCTCGGCCTCGACGAGCTGGTACTCGCGGGCGGAGCCGTCGCCCCAGAGCACGACGGTCGCTGTCCGGTGGTTGCCCTCGGGATCGTTGTCGTCGGCGACGAGCGCCTGCATCCCGCTGATCGGAAACTTGCGGAAGGCGTACTCCTGCATGTTGCGGCCGGCGTAGGCGGAGTAGCTGCCGTCGATCAGATCGCGGTCGATGTACCACTCCTCCTCGGGGATACCGGCGATGCCAGGGAGGGACTCGATCTCGACGCCCGGGCAGGTGAGCCGGCGGGCGGTGGTGGGCGTGCTCTCCCACACCTTGTCGGCGATCAGCGCGGCGAAGAAGCCGACGCCCGACTCCCTGGGCATCCGCTTGTACTTCATGTGGTACATGAGCAGCGCCTGGTTGATCGCGCCCATGTTCGCCTTGCAGGCCGTCACGTTCGCGCGATCGAGGGCGGCCGGGATCTGCGGCAGGAGGAAGAACGCGAGGATCGAGATGATCAGCATGACCGCGAGCAGCTCGATCAGCGTGAAGCCGGCCCGGGCGCCGCGGAGGAGGAGGCGGGAGGGTTGGATGTGCATGACGGTTCGATACTTGGGGACAGCCACGGTCCTTTCTAACCCATCACCGGCGGGGAGTCACGCGGGGGGCGAGGCCTTTGGCGTAGGGCATCGGCGCCCCCGCGTGCCCGTGCCCTGGGCTGGCGGCGATGCCGACCACTCGGGGTCGGTGGCTGTCCCCTCCCCGCTCCCCTACGCCTACACGGCGGGCGAGCCCGTCGCCTGGGCGGCGACGGCCTCTTGCAGCTCCGCGATGCGATTCGTCTGCTCCCACGCGAACTCGTCGCGACCGAAGTGCCCGTTGTAGGCGGTGCGCTCGAAGATCGGTTGCTTGAGATTGAGGGCCTCGATGATTCGCGCCGGGCGCAGGTCGAAGACCTCTTCCACGGCGCTCGCGATCGCCTGCTCGTCGGCGCTCGCGGTGCCGAAGGTCTCCACGCGGACCGAGAGCGGTCGCGCGACGCCGATCGCGTAGCTGAGCTGGAGCTCGCAGCGATCGGCGAGCCCCGCGGCGACGATGTTCTTCGCCACCCAGCGCGCGGCGTAGGCCGCGGACCGGTCGACCTTGCTCGGGTCCTTGCCGGAGAACGCGCCCCCACCGTGGCGACCCATGCCGCCGTAGGTGTCGACGATGATCTTGCGCCCGGTCAGGCCGCAGTCCCCGTGGGGACCGCCGAGCACGAAGCGCCCGGTCGGGTTGATGTGGTAGATCGTCTCCGCGTCCAGGAACTCGGCCGGGATCACGGCCTTGACCACCTTATCGATGACCTCGTCGTGGATCGTCTGCCACTCGATGTCGGGATCGTGCTGAGTGGAGATGACGACCGTGTGGACGCGAATGGGCTTGTCGTCTTCGTACTCCACCGTGACCTGACTCTTGCTGTCGGGCCGCAGCCACGGCAGGGAGCCGTTCTGACGCAGCTCGGCCAGTCGTTCGACCAGCCGGTGCGCGTAGTGGATCGGGAACGGCATCAAGCACGACGTCTCATTGCAGGCGTAGCCGAACATGAGACCCTGGTCGCCGGCGCCCTGTTCCGAGTGCAGACCTTCGCCCTCGGTGACTCCCTGGCTGATGTCGGGCGACTGCCGGTCGACACTGACGAGCACGGCACAGGTGTCGCCATTGATCCCGTACTCGTCGGAGGTGTACCCGATGCGCTTGATCGTGTTGCGGGCGATCTCCTGGTAGTTCACGGTCGCTTTCGTCGTGATCTCCCCCGCGACGAGGCACAGACCGGTCGTGACGAGAGTTTCGCAGGCGACCCGGCTGTCGGGGTCCTGCGCCAGCAGAGCGTCGAGGATCGCATCCGAGATCTGGTCGGCCACCTTGTCGGGGTGGCCCATCGAAACGGACTCGGAGGTGAACAGGTTGCGGGCCATGGGATCGTCGTAGGGGTCTGGAGGAGCTGCGTGCCTGCTCGGCGGAATTCGCCGGAATAGCGTACCCGGGACCGGGCCGGGGCGACTGGGAGCGCCCCGATGGGCTCCCATTCGTCGAGAAGCCCGCTGCGACTCAAGTCGCCGTGCGGACTTCACCCGGACAAGCATACCCCAGCCTCACGGGGGTCACCATCTCCGCCCCAGGCTCACGCCCCGGGACGCGCAAAGCACCGCGCCTCGAGCGCGCGCAGGGTGAGGGCGGAGGCCCCCTTGTGCGCCGTGACCGCGGCGACACCCGCGCGCGCCATGGTCTCGCGCTCCTCCGGTCGCGCGGCGAGCGCCCGGATCGCATCCGCGAGCTCCCGCTCATTCTCGACGCACCGGCTGGCGCCCGCTTCGGCGAGGAGCGCGGCCTCCTCCCTGAAATTCTGCATGTGCGGCCCGTGCAGCACGGGTCGGCCCAGGGCCGCGGGCTCGAGCACGTTCTGGCCTCCGTGCGGGACCAGGCTCCCGCCCACGAACACTAGGTCGGCGAGCCCGTACACCTGCTCGAGCTCGCCGATCGTGTCGATGATCAGGGGCCGGTCGGGATCGGGCGCCTCGGAGGTCTCGCGCAGGGTCGTGAGGAGCTGGGGCGGCGCGCCCAGCGCGGTGAGCTCGCGCACGATGTCGCGCGTACGGACGGGGTGGCGCGGCACGATGATGAGCCGAGCGCCCGGGGCACCCGCGCGCCAGGCGCCGACGACCCACCGTTCCTCCTTCTCGTGTGTGCTGCCGGCGACGATGACGAGCCGCTCGGCGCCCACCACCGCCACGCGGCGCAGGTCATCCGCCGGATCGGCGGGCCCCGTCGCGAAGCCGTCGTACTTCAGGTTGCCCGTGACGACGATCCGGTGACTCGAGTGCGCCAGCTCCGCGAACCGCAGGGCGTACTGCTCGCTCTGTGCGCAGAAGAGGGAGATGCGGTTGAATTGGGGGAGCGCGCTGCGGAATACGAGATAGCGCCCGAAGCTCGAGTTCGTGATCCTGCCGTTCACCACCGCGACCGGAATCCCGCGGCGGTTTGCCTGCCGGAGGAGGTTGGGCCAGATCTCGAGCTCGACGAGCACGGCACAGTCGGGTCGGATCCTGCGCAGGAAGCGCGCGACGAGGAACGAGACGTCCACCGGCAGACGCACGACGAGCAGGTCGGGATAGAGCTTGCGAGCCAACTCCTCGCCCGTGTTCGTGGAGGTGCAGATCACGATCTCGAGCTCCGCATGGTCGGCGCGCAACGCGTCGACGAGGCCGGCGGTCGCCTTGACTTCGCCCACGGAGACGCCGTGGATCAGGATCCGGCGTCGGCCGCCGCGCGGCGCCCCGGCGGGCAGCCCGAAGGTGAGCCGCCGCGCCACGTTCCTGCGAAAGTCGCGGTCGATGATCGAGCGCCCTCCCCACCAGGGGGAGGCGAGCACGATCGCCACCAGCCAGAGGACGTCGTAGGCCAGATGGATGGCCGAGCGCACGAGCCCGGGATTGGGATCGACCACGATCGGGGGCGGGACGGCCGCCGAGCCGCCGGCGGCGTTCGCGCTCACGCCCCGTGGCACTTCTTGAACTTCTTGCCGCTCCCGCACGGACAGGGGGCGTTGCGAGCGGCGCCCGCGAACGCCGACTCCACCTTGCTCGCGGGCGCGGTACGGGTCGTCTGCGCCGCTCCACCCGCCGGCGCGGGTCGAGCCGCCGCCGCGGGCGCGCCCCCCGATTTCTGCCCCTGGGAGGCGGCCAGCGACTTCTGCCGCTTCATGACGTCGAAGGCGCTGGAAGCCGGGATGCGCGCGCCCATGGCACGGCGCGCCTGGACCTGGCGCACGTGCGCCTGGTAGGCGCGGACTTGCGCCGGTGTAGGCTGCTGCATCGTGCCCGAACCGCTGCCCATGCCGCGCGGCACGAGGCCGGCATCGCCCCCGCCCTCGAGACGGCCGCCCGCGCCTTCGGGCGGGGCCTCGGGTCGGCGCACCTGGATGCGCATGACGAGGCTCGCGACCTCGTCCTCGATCGACGGAAAGAGGTGATCCTCGAAGAGCATCTGGCCTTCGCGCTTGTACTCGACTTTCGGATCGACCTGGCCGTAGCCGCGCAGACCGATGCCCGCCTTGAGCGCGTCGAGCGCGTGCAGGTGGTCCTTCCACTTCGAGTCGATCGCGTTGAGCAGCAGGTACGCCTCGACCTTGCGCATGAGCTCCTCGCCGAGCTCCTGCTCGCGCTCGTCGTACCTGGCCGTGATCGCCTCGACCACTCGCTCGGTGCTGCCCTCCTTGTCGACAGCCTCCTCCGCCAGCGATTCCTCGAGCTCGAAGGCGAACTGCTTCAAGCACCACTCCGCGTAGCCCTTCGCGTCATCGCGGTGCGCCTCGGCGGAGCGATCGATCTCGGCGACCATCATCGCGAGGACGCGGGTCTTGGTGCCCTTCTTCTCGAGCACCTCCTGGCGCACGCCGTAGATCGTCTTGCGCTGGAAGTCCATCACCTCGTCGTACTCGAGGAGGCTCTTCCGGATCTCGAAGTTACGGTCCTCGACCTTCTTCTGGGCGCGAGCGATCGCGCGGCTCACCATGCCCGACTCGATCGGCTGGCCCTCCGTCATGCCGAGCTTCTCCATCGCGTTGGTCACCCAGTCGCGATAGAAGATCCGCATGAGGTCGTCCTGCAACGACAGGAAGAACCGCGATTCGCCGGCGTTCCCCTGACGGCCGGAACGGCCGCGGAGCTGGTTGTCGATCCGGCGCGCCTCGTGTCGCTCGGTGCCGAGCACGTACAGTCCGCCGAACCCGAGCACCTCCTGCTCGTCGCTCTCGCACTGCTCCCGCAGCCGGTCCCGAATGACGTCGATCTCCGCGAGATGCTCCGTGTCGCCCAGGACGAGGCCGGCTTCCTCGAGCGCGTTGCCGAGGCGGTACTCGAAGTTGCCGCCGAGCTTGATGTCCGTGCCTCGCCCGGCCATGTTCGTCGAGACGGTGACGGCACCCCGTTCGCCGGCGCAGGCGATGATGTGTGCCTCGCGCTCGTGGTTCTTCGCGTTCAGGATCTCGTGCGGAATCTTCGTGGCGTGGCACTCGCCTTTCCCCCGCCGGTGTTCGACCGTCTTCTCCTCGTCCTCCGGGTCGGGGTAGGCGTCGCACCAGCAGCGGCCGAGCATCTTCGAGAGGTGCTCGGACTTCTCGACCGAGGTCGTACCCACGAGGACCGGCTGGCCCTTCGTGTGGATCCGCTCGATCTCATCCACGATCGCCCGCCACTTCTCCTTCTCCGTGCGGTAGACGATGTCGTTGCCATCGTCCCGCACGAGCGGCAGGTTCGTGGGTATCGAGACGACGTCCAGGGCGTAGATCTTGTGGAATTCGCCCGCTTCGGTGAGCGCGGTGCCGGTCATGCCCGACAGCTTCTCGAACATGCGGAAGTAGTTCTGGAACGTGATCGTGGCGAGCGTCTGCGTCTCCTGCTTCGGATCGAGACCTTCCTTCACCTCGACGGCCTGGTGCAGGCCGTCGGACCAGCGTCGTCCGATCATCTTCCGGCCCGTGAACTCGTCGACGATGATGACCTCGGGCGAGTCCCCGCGCGAGCGCGGGTCGTCGACCACCTCGACGACGTACTCCTTGTCGAGATGGTAGATCTCGTGGGCCCGGAGCGCATTTTCGATGTAGTGCGGCCAGTCCTCGTGGCCCGGCACGTAGAACGACTCGACACCGGCGAGCTCCTGC
>SMVQ01000137.1 GCA_004357655.1 Planctomycetota bacterium | reverse complement strand
TAGATCCTTAGTCTAGCGCGTCTACCAGTTCCGCCACCCGGGCACTCGTGTTGCGACCGCTCTCCGCGCGCCTCGGTAGACGGGTCTCGCGACCGGAAGGGAAGGCGTGGGGCGCGGAGCGGGCGGCTCCGCTGAGAGGTCGGCGGGGAGTCTAGCACGGGGACCGCGCGCTTCAACAGGCTGGTGGGGGATACGGGGGAGCGCTATTTTCAGCGCCGCAAAGACGCCTGCGACCCCCGCGACCAGCGCTCACGAGAGACCCGATCGACCATGCCCAGCCCCAAAGGCAACGCCCTCGTCGGACAGTCCGGCGGACCCACCTGCGTCATCAACCAGAGCCTGGTCGGGATCGTCGAGGAGTGCCTCGCGAGCGACGCCGTGCGCTCGGTCTACGGGGCGATCCACGGGCTCCGCGGCATCCTGGACGAGAATCTGGTCGACCTCGGACGCGAGACGCGGTCGACGCTCGAGGCGGTCGCCGGGACGCCGTGCGCGGGGCTGCGGTCGGTGCGCATGAAGCCGACGCGCGCGGACTGCGCGGCCGCGCTCGAGGTCCTGCGGGCCCACGACGTGCGCTACTTCTTCTACATCGGGGGCAACGACACGGCCGAGACCGCGAACCTCCTGAACGAGGTCGCGGTCGCCGAGGGCTACGAGCTCCGGCTGTTCCACGTGCCGAAGACGATCGACAACGACCTGCGCGTGACGGACCACTGCCCCGGGTACGGGTCCGCGGCGCGCTTCGTGGCGCAGGCGCTCATGGGCGACGACCAGGACAACCGCAGCCTGCCCGGGATCAAGATCGACGTGATCATGGGCCGCGACGCCGGTTGGCTGACGGCCTCGAGCGTGCTCGCCCGGACGTACGAAGGGGCCGGCCCGCACCTCATCTACCTGCCCGAGACGGCGTTCTCGATGGACGGCTTCCTCGCCGACGTCGAGGGCGCGTACCGAACCCACGGGCGCTGTCTCGTGGCCGTCTCCGAGGGAATTCGCGACGCGGAGGGCACGCTGATCGCCAAGTCCAAGGAGGTCGACGAGTTCGGCAACATGCAGCTCTCGGGCAGCGGCGCCCTGGGCGACCTGCTGGCGGCCGCCGTGAAGAGCGGGCTGGGCGCGTCGCTGCGCGTGCGGGCCGACACCTTCGGTTACCTCCAGCGCTCCTTCTTCGGCGCGGCCTCGGAGGTGGACGCGGCGGAGGCGCGCGAGGTGGGGCGGACGGCGGTCCGGGTCGCGACCGCGGGCGACGTCCCGCACGGCTCGATCATCATCGAGCGCGAGGCGGGTCCGGAGTACCGCGCCCGCTTCGGGGTGACGGAGCTCGCTAACGTTGCGCGCCACACGCGGCCGCTCGAGCCCCACTTCATCCGGGGCGCGAACGACATCGCGGAAGAGTTCCTGGACTATGTGCGGCCGCTCGTGGGGGCGCTGCCGCGGCCCGGCATCCTCGCCGAGCACTTCGTGGCGAAGCGGCTCGACCGTTCGGCGGCCGGATCGTGAAACCGGGGCCTGTCGAGGCTACGATCCCAGGCCGGATCCTCGCTGCGGGTGTGGCGGGGGCCGATGCGCCGTGAACGAGACTGAAGTCCAGATCGCGGGCGACTCCGAGCCCGAGGAGTCCCCCTACCGCAACCTCTGGGTACCGCTGATCATCGTGCCGGCGGGCATCGTCATCGCCATCGTGATCGTATTCGCGCTCTTCGGCGCGATCGCAGGCGAGGAGGCGAGCCTGGCCGAGAACCTCGATCGGGTCCTTCACGGCGGCCAGAACGATCGCGACCAGGCGCTCTTCAACCTCGCGCGCCAGGCGACGGAGAACCACACGGCGGTCAGCGAGGGGCGCGAGCCGCCCTGGGCCGTCGAGGAGGGCTTCCTCGGCCGGGTGCGGATGGTGGTGGGGCAGATCGACGAGGACGAGTACAGCACGCGGCTCACGCTCGGGGTGCTCCTCTCCAGCTTCGGCGATCCGGGGGGGGCCGAGATCCTGCTCGCCCTGCTCGAGCTGTCGGACGACGACGACCCGCAGGGCAAGGTGCGGTTCGATGCGATCTTGAACCTGGGCCTCATCGGGACGCCCGCGGCGACGGAGCCGGTGCTCGTCTTCCTGCAGCACGAGGACGAGGGGCTGCAATCGATCGCCGCGATCGCGCTCCAGGCGCTCCCCGGCGAAGGCGTCCGCGCGGCCCTGGTCGCGACCCTGTCGGATTCGGTGCTCTCCGTGCGGGGGAGCGCGGCGGTCTCGCTCTCCAAGCTCGACCCGCCCGAGCCCGCCGCGGCCCCGGTGCTGCGCGAGCTCGCGGGTACCGAGACCTACGCCAGCGAGAACGGGCTGGACGTCCGCAAGTACCGGCTCGGTCGCCTCGTCTCGCAGAATCGCGTCCGAGCCGTCCAGGCCCTCGCGCGGCTGGGCCGGCCGGAGGACCGCGCGTTGCTCGAGTCCCTCGAAGGGGACGAGGATCTGGCGGTGCGCGAGGCCGCGCTCGTGGCCCTGCGCGACAGGGGGCCGCGATGAGCCGGCGGAGGAACCCGCCGGGGCGGAAAAGAGTTGCGCTCGCGCGGGGCGTCGGCCATTCTTTTCGCCGTTTCGATGAGGGTTCTCGAGCCCTGGACGCGCCCGTCGTCGGGTGCGCCGCGGCCCTCCCTCTGAATCCGATTTCGAAGGCTCCCGCGCCGTCCGAGGCCCCTCTCCCTGGTGCCAGGCGCGGGTTCCAGACCCCCAACCAGCAGGCTCGTCGTGGCTAAGACAACGGAGACCGTCGACAAGGGCGCCGAAGCCCGGAACGCACCGGGCGCGGACGCCCCGGTCCCGGTCCTCGAGCGCGCTCCGCTGCGCGGGGAGATCTCCCGGCGCGGCTTCTTCGGGGTGCTCGGCGCCGCGTGGGCGACGTTCACCGCCGCGGTGGTGGGCGGGACGCTCACGATGGGGCGGTTCATGTTT
Source organism: Planctomycetota bacterium (assembly GCA_004357655.1). Taxonomy (GTDB): domain Bacteria; phylum Planctomycetota; class UBA1135; order UBA1135; genus N075bin59. The sequence continues at coordinate 2,182 of SMVQ01000137.1, read as the reverse complement.
CCGAACGTCCTGTACGAGCCCCCCCAGGAGTTCAAGGCGGGGTTCCCTGACGAGTTCGTCGTCGACAACGTCGACACGCGCTACAAGGCCTCACACGGCGTGTGGATCATCAGGGAGTCCACCGGCTTCTACGTGCTGTCGACGGTCTGCACGCACCTCGGCTGCACGCCGAACTGGCTCGCGTCCGACGAGAAGTTCAAGTGCCCGTGCCACGGCAGCGGCTTCGTCAAGACCGGGATCAACGTCGAGGGCCCGGCCCCGCGACCCCTGGAGCGCTACAAGGTGACCTTCGCCGAGGACGGGCAGCTCCTGATCGACAAGAACACCAAGTTCCAGGAAGAGAAGGGGCAGTGGACCATGGAAGGTGCCTATCTCCCCTACAACGGCTGACTCGGCCGGGCTGACCCGCGAGCCGCACCGCCTTCCCCTGCCACCGCCTCTACACGCGCGCCCCCCCTCCACGCACTAGATGGACAAGATCCTCGCCTACATCACGGGCACTCAGCTCTGGAAGGCCTTCTTCCGACACGGCTACCCGGACACGCCGCGCAACCGGACGCTCGCGGTGCTCTCGAACGTCGTCCTGCACCTGCACCCGGTCAAGGTGCGGCGGAGTGGGATCCGTTTGTCCTACACGTGGTGCATGGGGGGGCTGACGTTCTTCCTGTTCCTGGTCGAGACGATCACCGGCCTGCTCCTGATGTTCTACTACCGCCCGACGGCGGAATTGGCGTACCAGGACATCGTCGCCCTGCGCGAGCACGTGCCCATCGGCGTCATGCGGGAGGTCCACCGCTGGGCCGCGCACCTCATGGTGATCAGCGTCTGGCTGCACATGTACCGCGTGTTCCTGACCGGGTCGTACAAACCGCCGCGGGAATTCAACTGGAACGTCGGCGTGATCCTGCTCGTGGTCACCCTGCTCCTCTCCTTCACGGGGTATCTCCTGCCGTGGGACCAACTCGCCGTATGGGCGATCACGGTGGGGACCAACATGGCCCGCGCGACGCCGTTCATCGGCCACGAGGGACCGGGCGCGGCGCTCATCAGCATCGGTGGCCTGGACTTCATCCACGCCGGGGACGACGTGCGGTTCGGCCTGCTCGGCGGGCGGTTCGTGGGCGACGCGGCCATCCTGCGTTTCTACGTGCTCCATTGTCTCGGCTTCCCACTCGTCGCCGCGGGCTTGATGGCAGTTCACTTCTGGCGCGTCCGCAAGGACGGCGGCATCTCGGGTCCCCTGTGACCGCAGGCAAGAGCACTACGGAAGCGCCAGAATGGGCCAACTGATCAAGGACATCGCGGACTACCTCGCGGCACCGATCCCGTACACGATCCTGACCACGGCGCTCCTGGCCTCGGCCCTGATCTGGCGGAAGTTTCTGACGCGGCCGATCGTGTTCTTCGGTGCGTCCGCGGTCGGCCTCGCGTTCTTCCTGTTCGCCTGGGATGACCCGAACTTCAACAAGATCATCACGAAGCCGGACAACGTCCCGATCATCATCCTCCTGACCTCGGTCGTGTTCTTCACGTGGCTCGCCTTGCGGCGTGCGGTCGTCAACGACGATCGGATCGCGCGGGGCGAACCGACGCTCGAGGGCGAGCTGGCGAAGAAGAAGGTCTTCACCTGGCCCGACCTCGTCTACACCGAGCTCATCTGCATCGTGCTGTTCACCGCGCTGCTCATGGTGTGGAGCATCACGATCCAGGCACCGATCGAGGAGCCGGCCTCGCAGGCGCGGACGCCGAACCCCTCGAAGGCCCCGTGGTACTTCCTGGGTCTGCAGGAGATGCTCGTGTACTTCGACCCGTGGATCGCGGGCGTGCTCATTCCGAGCTTGATCGTCCTCGGGCTCTGCGCGATCCCCTTCCTCGACAAGAACCCGAAGGGCAACGGTTACTACACGTTCGCCGAGCGTCCGTTCGCGATCAGCTTCTTCATGTCCGGGTTCCTGCTTCTGTGGGTGTCCCTCGTCATCATGGGCACGTTCCTGCGCGGCCCGAACTGGTCGTTCTTCGGACCGTTCGAGTACTGGGATCAACACAAGCTCGAGCCGATGGTCAACGTGAACCTGTCGGGCTACTTCTGGATCAAGCTCCTGCACATGCCGCGGCCGGAGAATCCGCTCATGCGGGAGGCGCCGGGCATCTTCGCGCTGCTCGTCTACTTCCTGCTCATTCC
>SMVQ01000136.1 GCA_004357655.1 Planctomycetota bacterium | reverse complement strand
AGGGGAAGGGTGATGAGCGCTTGCCGACGGTGTCGTAGAGGGTCATCACCGCGGCGCTACGGCGGAGCACCTGGATCGCCCGCCACTTGAGCTCGGTCCAGCCCTCCATCTTCGCTCCGACGTCGAAGGCAATCGGTCCGGAAGCCGAGAGCTTCGAGTAGGTGGCCGCGATATCGCGCTCCTTGAAGTCGTTCCAGAAGAAGAAGATCACGACGATGTCGGGCTCGAGCTCGGGGCCGAGCTCCTCGAGGAGACCGAGCTCCTGGTGAGTGTCGTACGCGCGATGTCCGCCATTGATCACGGTCCATTCGCGCCCGAGGGGGTCCCGCAATTCCAGCGCCCGTTCCAGGTACCAGGGCACCGTCTCATCGTCCGCGACGCCTTGTCCATAGACGAGACTGTCGCCGAGTGTCAGGACCCGCACCTCACCGGGAGCCTTGGCTCGGACTTCAGCGCCTCGAAGGCCGTACGCATTGACCCTCACGCGGTGGTGGTAGGTGAAGTGTTCCTCTCCCGGCACCATCTCCCAGCCCCGATGCGGGTTCGCCTGAACGCGGACCACCGGCAGGCGCTCGGAGAGCGGCGCGCCGAAGACCACGCGGAAGACAACCTCCACCGCGACGAGGCTCGCGAAGAGCGAGATCGTGAGCGCGAGGAGGCGCCGCCTCAACTTGGAGCGTGGCGCGCGCATTCTCGTCCGCGAGTCGGGATGGCCGGTCATCCGACAGATTCTATCTACGCCGCCACGACAGATTCATCACAACTCAGGGGCTACCGGATTGCCCTCGAGTTGTGATGAATCTGTCCCGGAACCAAATCGGTCTATCCCGTAGCCAAGAGGTCCACGAGCTCCTGGGAGAGATACAAGAACGCCGCCATCTGGTCGGGGGTCATGGGTTCGTCCATGAGGTTCTTCCGCTCGAAGGGATCATCCTGGAGGTCGTACAGCTCGCGCCCGGCCTGTTGTCCGCCCCTGACGATCAGCTTGTACCTGTTGTCGCGGATCATGCGCCACACGATCGTTGGGTTATCCAAGTCGGGAAAGAAGAATTCGCTGAACACGGTCGAGCGGATCGATTCCTGATCGGGGTCGTCCAGGTACGGCACCAGGCTCACGGAGTCGACAGGGTTCTGCAAGGGGAGACTAGACATGCCGGCCAGGCCCGCGACCGTCATGTAGACGTCCGCGGTGCTGATCAGCGCGTCCGATTCACGTCCGGGCTGGACCACGGCCGGCCCGCTGACGATGAACGGAACGTTGATCCCACCCTCGTAGGGGGTGAGCTTCGCGTGGTCGGGATCGAATGGGGGGACCGTGACGTCGTGCGGTGTGCCGTTGTCACCGATGAAGAAGATGTTCGTCCGGTCGTACTTATCCCCCATGAGCGTGAACAGCCGCAGGATCTCCGCGTCCATCGACTCGCACGCGGCCCGGAAGAACGAGTTCGGACTCCGCCGCGGGTCGTCCACGTCGGGCAGATCCACCGAGTGCAGATACTTCGGAGGCCAGTGGAGAGGGTTGTGCGGCGCGTTGAAAGCGATGTAGCAGAGCCACGGCTCGGGGGCGACATCCATCCAGGCGGCCGCCTCGTCGATATTATCGCTGGTGGCGTACTGCGCGCTGATGCTCTCGAAGCCGTTCTCGATCTTCGGCCAATGATAGTAGCCATACGCACCGACGAAGTTCTCCTCCGTCCCGACGAAGTGCCCGTACCCCGCCAGGTTGGCGGCCAGGGGACCGCCCACATCGTCGTTGCCGAGGTGCCATTTCCCGAACGCGGCGTGTGCGTATCCCGTCTCTCCCGCGTCGAGCATCTCCGGTAACGTCACCTCGTCGAATGCGAGCGGCTGGGAATTGTTCGTCACGAGGTGTCCGATCCCCGTCCGGAACCCGTAGCGCCCCGTCTGGATCGTCGCGCGCGTCGGAGAACAGAGCGGATTCGACCAGGCGTTGCGAAAGAGGACACCGGTCTGGGCGAGGGCATCGATGGTCGGCGTCGCCGGCGGAGTTCCGCCCTCTGCGTACACGCCGACGTTGTCGACGCCCATGTCGTCCGCGAGCAGGATCAGGATGTTGTCCTGTGCCAGGGAGAATCCGGCAAGGACGAAGAGAGCGACGGCAGGCGGGGTTGTGGGGGTCATGACGGATCCAGCGAGAGACGAACGAGTCCAGGCCCGTTCTACCCGCAAACCCGCCATCCGTCGATGGCTGCCGCCGGACTAGAAAATGCCCAGCTCCCGCCGCCAGACCCGGATGTCCGCGGGGAGCGTCTTGCCGGTGATGCGCGCGAGGCTCTTCGAGGCGGCCGTGCGCACCGAGGCGTACGTGTGCTCGAGACACTCCACGAGCTCCGGCAGCACAGCGCGGGAGCCCACGCTGGCCAGCGCCAGACAGGTCATCTCGACGATCTGGTACTCGCGTCGATCCAGCCCACGGACGAGCATTCTGGCGACGTCATCGGCGAAGAGCCGATGCGCCGCGGCCCTCCGGATGACACTCGCCGCCTCGCTGAAGGTGCCCGACTGGAGTCGCGCGAGGTCGGTCTGCATCCCCTCCTGCCACCAGGAGAGCTCCGCGTCGTACCAGTCGATCCAAGCCAGGCGATCCGTGCCGTACGGCCGACCGGTGATGCTGCCGAGCGCTTGGCTCGCCGCCCGATGCACGCTCTGCTCGGGGCGGTCCATGAGCTCCATCAGCACGGGAACGGCCTCCTGATCGCGGAGCTTGGTCACCACGAGCGCGGCGAGGACGACGGTTCGCGTGTCCATCTTGCTGAGCTGGTCGCGGACGAGACGCGCGACCGTCTCGTCTCGATCCTCGTCGATCGAGACCATGCTCGCGAGTTGGGTGAGGACCAGAGCATTGACGTTCTCTCTCGTCCCGAGCACGTTCGCCAGGACGAGCGCCGCCGCCTCCGTGCCCGTATCGCCGGTGCACCGAACGAGACTCTCGATCAGGGAGGGGTGAGCCTTCCTGAACAGCGGAGAGAGGGCTTCGACCGCGGCCGGATCGCGCAGCAGCACGAGGGCGAGGGCGTCCTCGAAAGCATCGCGCACGGACCGCTCCACGGGAATCTCGGCCGGCGTCGTCCCGGAGCCAAGACGCGCGAGGAGAGCGAGCTCCGTGCTCGTGCCGAGCCGCCCGAGCAGGTGCATCGCCTGCGTCCGGCGTTCCACGTCCTGTCGCTCCTCCGACAGGTCGACCAGGAATGCGCGCGTGCGGTCCCATGGCAGCCGGCCGAACGCGGTCAAGATCATCGTCTTGTGAATGCCGACGAGCCTCGCCGCATCCGGGCCATCGGTCGCGGCCCGGCTCGGATCCGCCCAGAGCACGAGCAGCTCGAACAGCTCCGGAATCACCGCCGGGCCGAGGCGGACGAGTTCGTCGATCCGGCCCGGGACGTCACGCCAGGTCTGCGTCCGCTCCAGAACGTCGGCGACGTCCGGCTGGACGGTCGCGTGGAGCGCGTCCGGCGTCGCGGCCTCGGCCTCGCCCAGGGCGCCGGTGAGGGCCGCCGTCGCGAGCACGAGAACTGGGAGACTCCTAGGATCGAATTGCATGCCGGAGGCTCACTGGGCGGCCAGAACCTTGTCGAGCTCATTGGTCGCCATCGCCGGTTTCTTGTTGAGGGTCGCGTCGATCACCTCCTGGGGCAGAGGCGAGTTGTCCAGGAGTACGCTCGCCAAGGCTGAATCGTCCAAGCCTTCGGAGGCGACCGCCGCGAGAAGGACATCCTGGGAGAGCTTCGGGTTTCCGCCGGAGGGTCCGCTCGCGAGGAGCACGCCCTCGAGGTCCGTCGGATCCATGGACGGACTCCGGCCCGCGGCTTCGATCAGCGCATCATCCGATACGGGCGCGGCATCCTCGAGGGCCGCGGCCAGCTCCTTGGATGTCATTTTGCTACTCACGAGAGCGACGTTCGGGTCCTCGGTCGCCTGGGCCCGTTTGACGACATCGCCCGGCGTCAGGAAGAGATCTCCGTCGCGCGTGCCCCAGATCACTCTGTCCACCTGGCTCCAGTCGAAGATGCTCTCGAGTCCGGTGAACGAGACGGTGAGGCCCGAGTGATTGAGGTAGCTCAGGTTGAGCGTCTGATCCTCGTGGGCGTCCGCCGGATGGAGCAACGTCGCCGGGTCGACCCCCAGCGCCGCGAACGGATCGGATCGGTTGGCGGCGATGTTCGTCGGAATGTCGACGATGCGCCACGAGTAGAACCTGGGCAGGACACCCTCGCGCGTCGGATCGAGGGAGAGGTCGTAGTGCATCTTCCCCTGGGCGGCCAGGTTGAGGCTCTTCCCGACCACCCCGCCGAAGATCTCGAACTTCGCGGCGATATGGATGTCGGCGTTGGGGGCATAGATGAAACCGTGGAATTCGCTATCCGAACCAAAGCTGACAGACTTGGTCGAAGACGATGAGACCATGAACGTCACGTCGGACGGGCTGCTGTTGCCGGTCGTCACGAGCGAGGACGCCTTCAGGTCCAGGTCGCCCGTCACGAAGATGTCGACGGGGCCGTCCGTCGTATCGATCGAGATCTCGCCCTCCTTCAGGAGGATGAAGTCTCCGACCACGAGGGTCAGGGGACCCTTGAGAATGAGCGTGCAGTACTTGTCTACCGTGATCGAGTCATACCCTGCCTCTCCCGGCGGGATCGTGAGGGGCACGACGCCCGAGTGCACGAACGCAGGCAGGGAAGCGATCGCGGGGACCTCGATCGGTGGGAACTCGACCTTCCCCGAGCGAGGCGTGACCGATCCCGTCACGATGGCGCCGGCGGAGATCGTGGCCGTTCCGGTCTCGCCCGGGACGACGTCGCCGTACACCATGTCTCCGCTTGCGATGGAGACGTCGCCGTTCGAGCCCACGATGGCCATGTTGTTGAGCTTCGTGCCCACTTGGGAGGCGTAGGAACCCTGCTCGGAGTCGAAGCTGTCCAGCAACGTGTCGGGGTTGACCTTGAGGTCGTCCGACGTGGCGAACCCGAGCGAGGAGAGAGTGATCTCGATCGGCTCCACGACCATGCTCAAGGTCGCCCGGCCCGCGCCGTACATGCCCGTGCTCTCGAGCGTCACCGTACCGTCGGCGTTCTCCGTCGCCTCGACCCAGAAGAGACCGTCGCCGAACACTGCCGGCGCAGCCTGACTGCCGACGTTGCCGGTCTTGGCGATCGCGAGTCCCGTGTAGGCCTCCACGAGACCGGCCTCCGCGAGATAGAAGGCGCGGCTCGTCGCGGCGGACCCTTGCTGCCTGCGCGTGACCGCGCTCGAGAGCTGGAGCAGTCCGGCGGACATCGCCGAGACCGCGAGGACCGCGATCAATGCCGGGACGAGCGCGGAACCCCTCTGCCCGCTCGACGCCATTCTTCCGAATCTTTGATGTTCTGCCATGGTTGTTCCCCTAGTTCCTGCACGTGACGGTGCGCTCGACGGTCCGGATCACTTCGCGACCGTCCGCGGATGTCGCTCTCAGCGTCAACCGAATCGTCACCATATTGCGTTCGATGACGAACGTGAGACCCTGCTCGTCGACGAGGCCGTTCCCATTGTCATCGACGCCGTTCAACACTTCTCCCTCGAGGAGCGGGCTGGCCAGCTTCGTCCAGACGAGCCGGCGCTCCTCCGCCTCGTCCGGGTTCTCCCGCCACTCGATCCGCGTTCCGGCGCCGGCGAGCCGGATCTCCTCGGTGTCGTCCCAGACGGTCACACCGTTCTCGGTGCCGAGACTCAGCTTGTAGCGCAGACCGGAGTAGTTGAGGCCTTCGACGCTCGGGATCAGCGTCCCGCGATCGGAGCCCATGATGGCCAGTCCGATCCGATCGAGGATCTCATTCGCCTGATTCTCCACGTGAATCGCCATGGACTGCTCCCCGGCCGCATCGTTGGCCATCTTCATCACCGTGACCACTTTGGCGGTCAGGAGAGCGAGGAGCGTGAGGGTGATCATCAGCTCCAACAGTGTCCAGCCGGCTGTGCGCGTGCTCTTCATTCCTTGTTGAACTCGCACAGCATCGAGGTGGTTTCGTATTGGCGGGGGACTCCATTGCCCATCCACCGGACCCTGATGACGACGGGCAACAGGAAGTAGTCTTCGCTCTGGTCATCGGCCTTGATGATGCTGTCCCCGTTGAGGTCCCGCGGCATCCCGAGATCGGCGTCGACCACGTCCTCTCGCAACTCGAACGTGCCGGGCGCGACCTCGATCGTCGGGAACACGATCTCGCCCGCAAAGCCGTCCGGGTCGCCCGCCTCCACCTGGAGACCGTTCACGGCAAAGGAGCTCCCCGGCGCCGAACCCGCGCCGCCCGGATCGTCCAGGGGGTCCGCGTTGTAGAGCGCGAAGACGTCCGCGAACTCCTCGTTGCGCATCCGCTCGATCATGTTGCGCGCCTCGTTGCTCGCGACCACGGTCTCGCGGTTGATCATGCGCTGCCGCGTGACCCCGGCCACCGTACTGGTGAAAATCATGAACGCGACGCCCAGAATGAACGTCACGACCATGAGCTCGACGAACGTCATCCCCGTACGACGCGAACGGCGCTCGGAAGTCACGTGCGCAAGAGACTGATGCCGTCCCCGGCCTGCCGGGTGACGGATGGAGGCTGCCTGGTTGTCCATCGTCGATTGATCCAAGAGTGCTATCGGATCGGTGGAGTCGGCGCGTTGAACGTGATTCCGGTCTTACGAATCCGAATCAAAGAAGGGAATTCCCGACCGGGGCGCCACGCGGTGGCGGGCGATGGCGAGCATGAAATCCATTCGTGCTGCAAGGCCGAGACCCGGCGCGAAGGTGAACTATCGACGCGAACCGGGCAGCCTCCGGTTCCTCCTCCACGGGTCCTCGAACACGCTGCGCTGGAATCCCCACGGGGTCGCGGGTAGCCTCGGCGGTGCACAGGGGCCGCTCGGGCCCGGATCGACGCAGCATGGACCTCAGAGAACCCCTACAGAGCGAGACGGTGGCCGACGTGGGCTACCGCCCGCTCGTCTCGATCGGCACGGACGGCACGGCGGCGGAAGCCGTGGCGCTCATGAAGCTGGAGAAGTGCGGATGCGTCGTCGTCATGAGCGAGGGACGGATGCGGGGCATCTTCACCGAGCGCGATCTCCTGAAGCGCGTGCTCCACCCAGGGCTAGGGCTCGACACTCCCATCGTAGGCCTCATGAGCGACGATGTGACGGTCGCCCGCGTCGACGAGCCGATCCACGAGGTGCTCGCGCGGATGTACATCGGCCGGCTGCGCCACCTCCCCGTGCTCGACGGGGACGAGCCCGTCGGGACGATCTCCATCAAGCGCGCCATCCACTTCCTCGCCGACCAACTGCCACAAGCCATCCTCAACCTGCCGCCCGACCCCGAGACGTTCCCGGCGACCCGCGAGGGCGGTTGAGAGGACGACGAGATGATCTGTCCCAGCTGCGACCACGAGAACATCGAGGGCACGGACGAGTGCGAGAACTGCATGCAGCCCTTGACGGACCTCGAGCATGCCGCCGGCAGCTCCCCGCTCGAGCGGAGCCTCCTCGAGAGCACCTTGGCGAGCCTGCACCCCAACGCCCCGATCTTCGTGGCGCCGGACACGACGGTCGCGGCGGCGGTCGAGACGATGGCGTCCCGCGACATCGGGTGTGTGATCGTCGGATCACTCGAGGACGTGGTCGGGATCTTCTCCGAGCGGGACCTCCTCATGCGCCTCGCCGACCGTTACGCGGAAGTCTCCGGCCAGCCCGTCACCGAGTTCATGACGCCGAACCCCGAGACGCTGGACGTCGCGAGCCCGATCGCCTACGCCCTCAACCGCATGTCCACGGGCGACTTCCGCCACCTGCCCGTGACGAGCGCGGGCCAGCTCGTTGGAATCATCTCGCTGCGCGACGTCCTCGGCTTTCTGAGCGAGTGGTATCCGGATCTCATTCCCGCTCCGTAGCCCCTCCATTCCTCTCCCTGCCTTTCCTCTCCGTTCCTGCCTGCCTCGCTCTTCCGGTCAGACATGGGCGGTCGTCAATGCCTGACCGGAAAATCTAGGCAGACAGGAACGAAGAGGAAGGGAGCAGGAGGCCAGCAGACCTGATGGAGTATCCGTCCCCCGGCCACCACAAGAGCGTCGCGGCGTTTCGCGCGCACCTGCGCGCCCTGGACGATACTTTCGACTGCGACGAAGAGCTGGAGGGCGCGGACGGACCGCTCGGCACCCCGCTCGAAATCGGCGCGAAGACGCTCCAGAACCGCTTCGCGATTCACCCCATGGAGGGCTGGGATGCGACGCGCGATGGGATGCCGACGGAGCCGCTCTTGCGCCGGTGGCGCCACTTCGGCGCGAGCGGTGCCGACCTGATCTGGGGCGGCGAAGCATTCGCGGTGCAGGAGGACGGGCGCGCCAACCCGCGGCAGCTCTTCGCGAACCCGGCCGCGGACACGCCGGGCGCGCTCGCGCAGCTCCTCGCGGAGCTCCACGCGGGGCGCAATGACATCGGCGCGACGGAGAGGAACCTCCTCACCGGTCTGCAACTGACGCACTCGGGCCGGTTCTCGCGTCCGGACGGCGCGCCGGCGCCGCGCATCGCCTACCACCACCCCGTGCTCGACGCGCAGTTCCGCATCGACCCCGCGCTCGAGCCCGTCTCCGACGGCGAGCTCGAGGGGATCGCCGAGCGCTTCGTGCAACTCGCGAAGCTGGCCTGGGACGCCGGCTTCGACTTCGTCGACGTCAAGTGCGCCCACGGCTACCTCATGCACGAGCTGCTCGGCGCGCGCGCGCGCCCGGGCAAGTACGGGGGCTCCTTCGAGCATCGCACGCGACTGTTCACGGACATCGTCCGTGCGATCCGCACGGAGTGCCCTGGCCTCGACGTCGGCGTGCGCGTCTCGATCGCCGACGTCTTCCCGTACACCGCGAACGCGGAGACGCGCGTCGGCGAGCCGGGTGACTGGCGGAGCCATGTCCCCTACGAGCACGGCTTCGGGCTCGACCCCGCGGACCCGCGCCGCTTCGACCTCGACGAGCCGTTCCGGTTCCTGGAGCTCGTGGCCGACCTCGGGCTCCGCCTCGTGAACCTCAGCCTCGGCTCTCCCTATTACTGTCCGCACCTCCAGCGCCCCGCCGCGTACCCCCCCAGCGACGGCTACCTGCCCCCGCGCGATCCGCTGGCGGACGTGCTCGAACACCTGCGCGTCACGCGCCGGTGCAAGGCCGCCTTCCCGGACCTCGTCTTCGTGGGCACCGGGTACAGCTACCTGCAGGAGTACCTGCCGCACGTCGCCCAGCACGAGGTCCGGCACGGGCACGTGGACTTCGTCGGCCTCGGCCGGATGGTGCTCGTGTACCCCGACCTGCCGCGCGACGTGCTCGCGGGACGGCCGCTCCAGCGCAAGCGCATCTGCCGCACGTTCAGCGACTGCACGACGGCCCCGCGCAACGGCCTCATCAGCGGCTGCTATCCGCTCGATCCTTATTACAAGCACCTGCCCGAAGCCGCGGAATTGAAGGCCGTGAAACGCGCCCTGCGCCCCTGACCTGCCCGCGCTGCACCCAACCATGAGCGACCCCCTCTCGAAGCACGACCGCACGCAGGTGGCCGAAGGCCCGCGGATGACGAATCCGCCCGACCCCGCCGGCCGGGCTCGAAGGCGCCGGCTCCGCGCAACGGACACGCGCGTACGGGCAAGCGACTGCACGACCGCCCCGCACAACGGCCCCATCAGCGGCTGCTATCCGCTCGATCCTTGCTACGAACGCCTGCCCGAAGCCGCGGAGTTGAAGGCCTTGAAGCGCGCCCTGCGCCCCTGACCCGCCCGCATTGCACCCAACCATGAGCGACTCCCTCTCGAAGCACGACCGCACGCAGGTGGCCGAAGGCCTGCGAATGACGGACCCGCCCGACCCCGCCGGCCTGGCCGCCGAGCGGCGCGCGCTGGCCGAGCTCGAAGGCGCGGGCTTCGTGCGCCGCACGCGCGCGTACATGAAGCTGATCGGGCCCGGGTACATGCAGAGCGCGATGACGCTCGGGGGCGGAACCGCGGCGGCCTCGCTGTTCGCCGGCGCGCTGTTCGGCTACCAGCTCCTGTGGGTCGCGCCGGTCGCCATGATCCTCGGCGTCGTGATGCTCTCGGCCGTCTCGTACCAGACCCTGTCGACGGGCGTGCGCCCGTTCGAGGCCATGCGCCGCTTCGCGGGGGCGCCGTTCGCGTGGGGCTGGGCGATCGGCGCGCTGCTCTCGTCGATCATCTGGCACTTCCCCCAGTACTCGCTCGCGTCCGCGGTGCTCGTCGACATGGGCGACGTCATGGGCTTCGAAGGACTGCAGCCGGGGATGATGGGCTTCGTGGTCCTCGCCTGGGCGATCGTGTTCTCGATGATGTACGGCACGTCGCCGACCCTGGTGCGGTGGTACGAGCGCATCCTGAAGTACATGGTCTGGGGCATCGTCCTCTGCTTCGGACTCGTGGTCGTGAAGACGGGCATCGCCGACTGGGGCGAGCTCGCGGCGGGCTTCATCCCGTTCCGCATCCCGGGTGAAGCGAACGGCGTCGCGGGCCTGACGATCGTCGTGAGCGGGCTAGCGGCGGCGGTCGGCGTCAACATGCTCTTCCTCTACCCCTACAGCCTCCTCGCGCGCGGCTGGGACCGCGAGCACCGGCGGCTCGCGCGCTTCGACCTCTACATGGGGATGCTGCTGCCCTACGTGCTCGCCACGAGCCTGATGGTGATCGCGATGGCGAACACGATCCACCTGGACGAGGGCTTCGTGGCCTCCAGGCTGACCCCCGTGCAAGCCGCGCAATCGCTCGCGGCCGTCGTGGGCGACACGTGGGGCCGCGTCGTGTTCAACCTCGGGGTGCTCGGCATGGTCCTGTCCTCGATCACGCTGCAGATGCTGTGCACGGGCTTCGTGTGCGTCGAGCTGTTCGGGTGGAAGTTCGGGAGCGTCCGCTACCGACTCGCGACGCTCCTGCCCGTGCCGGGCGTGCTCGGCTCCGTGTACTGGGCCAAGGTCGCCGTGTGGCTCGCCATCCCGACCAATATCGTGTGCGGCCTGTTCCTACCGCTCGCCTACGTCGGCTTCATCCTCCTGCAACGCAACCGTAAGTACCTCGGGGACGACACGCCGAGCGGCGGCAAGGGCCGCGCCTGGATCGGCGCGATGGTGTTCGCGACGCTCATCCTCACGGCGTTCCTGGGCTGGTACTTGATCACCAAGGGTCCGGAGTACCTGGACATGCTCACGAACTCCGCGTCGGGCGACTGATGCGCGCCCGGGTCGAGCTGCCCGGCGGCGGGACGATCGAGATCGACGATGGTCTGCTCGACGCTCCTCGAGCCACGCTCGCGAGCGCGCGCCCGGCCGCCCCCGTGCGACTCGCGTACGCGGCGGCGCACGTCGTGATGCGCGACGGCTACGAGGCCATCCCGCACTCGCCCGAGCACCCCGGCAGCCCGGAGGAGCTCGCGGAGTGGATCGACTGGGAAGCGACACGCGGGATCCGCGCGCACCTCGACGCGCGCGGGTTCGGGATCGCCGAGGCGCTGGACACCGCGCAACGGTTCTCGATCGGGTGGACGAACGCGCTGCGGCTGATCGAGGAGTGCGGCGCGCTCCAGCTCACGAACGGCTTCATCGCCGGCGCGGGCGTCGATCACCTGGAGGAGGTGCGCTCGAAGACCAGCATCGTCGACGGCGTCGTGCTCCAGGCGCGGACCATCCAGGCCGCGGGCGGGGACGCGATCCTGCTCCCGCTCGCGTGGCTTCCGCGGAGTGGCGCGAGCGAAGCCGACTACGTCGAGGTCTACGGCGCCATCATCGCCGAGCTCGACGGCCCGCTCGCCGTGCACTGGCTGGGCGCGATGTTCCTGCCCGAGCTCGCGGGCTACTTCCCGGGCGACAGCTTCACGCGGATCATGGCGCTCGACCCGGAAAAAGTGCGCGCCGCCAAGCTGTCGCTGCTCGACGCCGAGCGCGAGGTGCGGCTGCGCCGCGAGCTGGCCGCCCGCGACCAGGTCATGCTCACGGGCGACGACTTCCACTTCGCGCACCTCATCCTGGGCGGCGATGCGACTAGCACGTCCCCCGCCGTTCCGGAAGTCAGCGGCACGACGCACTTCGGGGAGCGCGCGGTCGCCACCGGAGACTTCAGCCACGCGCTGCTCGGCGTCCTGGACTGCATCGCCGAGCCGGCGAGCATCGCGCTCCAGCTCCTGGCGCGCGGCGACGGCGCGGGCTACCTCGCGCTCATGGAGCCGTGCGAAGCCCTCGGCCGCGCTGTGTTCGAGCCCCCGACCGCGCACTACAAGGCGGGCCTCGCGTTCCTCGCCTGGCTGAACGGCTTGCAGCCGAACGCGATGCTCGTGAACCACGAAGAGCGCACGCGCGACCGCGACCACTACCTGCGCGTGACGGAGCTCGCGGCGCGCGCGGGCGCGCTGCGCGACGCGAAGCTCGCGGCGCGGCGGCTGCGGGAGTGGCTGGCGTAATCGCAGTGCCGATACGGAGCCAGGGCAAAATCCGCCGCCACTCGCCGAAACCGGCGATCTATCGGCGGTTTCGGCGAGTGGCGGCGGATTTTGTCCTGGCTCCGTATTACGGGTTGCAGGCCGCGCAGATCTTGCCCGCCTTGGCGGCATCGACGCAGCACGGGTGCGCGCAGGCTTCGCTCGCCGCCGCGGCCTTCTCGCAGCAGGTCTTCGCCTGCTTCGGATTGCACTTGAAGCAGACGCCGCCCGCGGCGGTCGCCGTCTGGCAACACTCGTGGGTGCACGCGGCGCCGGCCACGGTCGCCTTCTCGCAACACGTCTCGGCCTTGTTCGGGTTGCACTTGAAGCACGTCCCGCCGGCGGCCGCGGCCTCGATGCAGCATGAGTGCGCGCAAGCTGCGCCCGCGGCTCCCGCCTTGTCGCAGCAAGTCGCGTCCGCCGGGAGTGCGGCGAGCGCGGCCCGCTTCGGGTTGCACTTGGCGCAGATGCCGCCCGCCGCCGCGGCTGCCTTGCAGCAGTCGTGAGCGCACGTCTCCCCCGCTGCCGCGGCCTTGTCGCAGCACGTCTCGGCCTTGTTCGGGTTGCACTTGAAGCACGTCCCGCCGGCCGCCGCGGCCTCGATGCAGCACGGGTGCGCGCAGGCCTCGCCCGTCGCCTCAGCCTTGTCGCAGCAGGTGGCGTCCGCGGGGAGCGCGGCGAGCGCGGCCTGCTTCGGGTTGCACTTGGCGCAGATCGTGCCCGCGGCCACCGCCTCCACGCAGCAGGGGTGCTCGCAAGCCTCGTCCGCCGCCGCGGCTTCTTGGCAACAGGTCTCCGCCGGCGCTTCCTCCTCGGTCTCTACCTCGAGCTCCCAGCCGCGGTTGATCTCGAGCTCCGGCAGGGCCGCGGCGAGCTGCGCCGTGCCCTCGTCCGTGACCTTCGTCTCCCATAGATAGAGCTTGCGCAGGTTCGCGAGGCCCGCGAGGTGCACGAGGCCCGCGTCCGACACCTGTGTCCCATACAGGTTCAAGTAGTCGAGCTGCTCCAGGCCGGCGAGCTGCGCGAGCCCGGCGTCGGTCACGGCGGTCTTCTGCAGGTACAGCCGCTCGAGGCCCTCGAGCGCCCCTACCTGGGTCAGGCCGGCGTCGGTCACCTTGGTGCCGCCCAGGTTCAGCTCGATGACGTTTCCGAGCTGCTTCACCTGTCCGACGATCGCGTCGCCGGCGTCCTTGCCGTGGATGCTGAAGTTGACGACGAGGGCGTCCGTGTCCTGCGCGACCGGGAGGACGAGCCCGCCCGCCTCCTCGATGGCGAGGATGGCGAGCTCACGCGCGGTCGGGTCGTCGGATTGCGCGGCGAACGCCGTGGGCAGGGCGAGAAACGCGAGAACCGTGAGCACCTTGAGCATGGCTGGACCCCGGAGGTTGGGTTCGGACGGCGCGTCCGATGAGGAGACGCGATGATACCAACAACGCTCGGACTACTCGGCGCCAAGCTTTGCGAGGAGCGCCGCGAGCGAACGCCCCAAGCCTTCGACCTGCGCCCGCAGCTTCGGATCCCGGAGCGCCCCGGCCTCGTCGAAGGCCTCGAACGCCTTCGGCACGGCGATCTGCTCGGGGAGCACGAGCATACCGAGGCCCCCGAGGATCGCGCGCACGTGCACGAGCCCCCGGAGGCCGCCGAGGGCGCCCGGCGAGGCGGCCATGAGCGCGACCGCCTTGCCCGAGAACGCGGCGAGCGGCGGCTCGTCGCCCGTCTTGCGCGAGACCCAGTCGATCGCGTTCTTCAGGGCGCCGGAGAGCGAGCCGTTGTACTCCGGCGAGGCGATGAGGATGCCGTCGCTCGCGACGAAGTGCGCCTTCAGGCGCGCCGCGTTCTCGGGCATGCCCTCCGCCGCCTCGAGGTCTTCGTCGAAGACCGGGAGCGGGTACTCCGCGAGGTCGAGGAAGGTCACGTCCGCGCCCGCGGCGCGCGCGCCGTCCGCGGCGATGCGGACGAGCTGCTTGTTGTACGACGCGGCGCGGAGGCTGCCGGCGAGGGCCACGATGCGGGGGCTTTGGGTCATGATCGCGGGGATGTTAGCACGACCTCGAGCAGGCCCTTCAGCATCCCGTACGTGAGGCCCCAGATGACGCGGCGCTCGAAGCGCCAACAGGGCATGCGGTGCACGAGTCCGTCGCGCTCGTAGCGGTACTCGGAGTCGAACTCGCCGGTCGCGACGCGCGCGAGCGGGAGCCAGAAGAGCTCGCTGGCCTCGGGCCCGGGGGCGGGCGACACTTCGCCCACCTGGAACACGAACGGCGTCACGTCCATGTCGATCACGCGCCCGCGCGCGCGGGCGCCGACCGACGCGAGTCGGCACAGGAGCTCGGCCTCGACACCGAGGTCGAGCCCCGCCTCCTCGCGCGTCTCGCGGATCGCCGTCGCGAGCAGGTCCGCGTCACCGGGGTCGCGCCGCCCGCCCGGCAGCGACACCTGCCCGGACCAGGGATCCGCCGCGTGCTGCGCGCGCGTCATGAGCAGCACCTCCGGACCCTCGTCCACCGTGCGCAGAACCGCGGCCACGGCCGAGCGCCGCGCCGGGGGCGCGTGGGCCTCGGGGGCGCGATGCGCGCGCAAGCGCGCCGCGAGCTCGTCGGGCTGCGGGAGTGACATCGCGCGCGAATCAGGCGATCCAGTCGTGAATCACCCGACCGTGCACGTCGGTCAGCCGCATGTCGCGCCCGCTGAACCGGACCGTCAACCGCTCGTGATCGAGCCCCAGGAGGTAGAGGATCGTCGCGTGCAGGTCGTGAATCTCCACCTTGTCCTCGATCGCGAAGTAGCCGTATTCGTCCGTCGCGCCGTACGCGTGCCCGCCCTTCACGCCGCCACCGGCGAGCCACATCGTGAACCCGAACGGGTTGTGGTCGCGGCCGTTCTCACCCTGCGCCATCGGCGTGCGGCCGAACTCACCGCCCCAGAGCACGATCGTCTCGTCCAGGAGGCCGCGTGACTTCAGGTCCGCGAGCAGGCCCGCGATCGGCTGGTCCACCGCGCGCGCGTTGTCCGCGTGTCCCTGCTCGAGGCCTGAGTGTTGGTCCCAGCGGTCGTGGCCGAGGTTGGAGCAGGTCAGCTCGATGAAGCGCACTCCGCGCTCCACCAGCCGGCGGGCGAGGAGGCACTGCCGCGCGTAGACGCGTGTGTGCTCGTCCGGCGCGTCGAACCCGTACAGCTTCTTCGTGGCCTCGGTCTCGCAGCCGAGGTCCATGAGCTCCGGTACGGCGGCCTGCATCCGGAAGGCGAGCTCGTAGTTGGCGATGGCCGACTCGACCTCGCCCGCGCCCTCCATGCGCGCCAGGGTCCCGCCGTCGAGCTCGCTGAGCAGGGCGAGCTTGCCGCGCTGCAGCTCGTCGGTCGCCTCCGTCCGGCGTACGTTCGCGACGGGCACGTCGCCCGGCTTGAACACGGAGCCTTGGTACGTCGCCGGCAGGAAGCCGCTGCCGAAACACTCGAGTCCACCGGGCGGGATCAGGCCGCCGTTCAGGACCACGAACCCGGGCAGGTCGTCGCACTCGCTGCCGAGGCCGTACGAAGTCCAGGCGCCCATCGACGGGCGGCCCATGATGCCCGTGCCCGTGTGCAGGAAGTAGTTCGCGCTCGTGTGCTCGGGGAAGTTCGAGGTCATCGAGCGGATCACGCACAGCTCGTCGGCGTGCTGGGCGACGTGCGGAAAGAGGTCGCTGATCGGCAGCCCGCTCGCGCCGTAACGCTTGAACTTCCACGGCGAGGCGAGGACCATGCCCTTGTCGTCGAACTGCGTGTCCGGCGTCTCCATCTTGATGGGCTGGCCGTGCTCGCGGTCGAGGCGCGGCTTCGGGTCGAACGTGTCGACCTGCGAGGGTCCCCCATCCATATAGAGGAAGATCACGTTCCGCGCCCGCGGCTTGAAGTGCGGCGGCCGGACGTCCCACGCGCTCGCCACGACGCTCCCGAACGAGCGATCCGCCAGGAGGCCCGTGAGCGCGAGTGCTCCGAAGCCATTCGCGCACCGCGCGAGCAGTTCGCGTCGGGTCAGGGGAATGTGAACGTGGCGGTCGTGCATGGCGGCGCCGTCAGTCGAGGGCGACCAGCTCCTTCACGTTCTACAGGAAAAGGCTGAGGTCCGCCCCTGTTTCGCACTCCCCCGCCGGGCGATGCCGCACCGCCAGGGCGAGCCCTGCATGCCACAGGCCCTTGTCGCGACGACGTCGCGACGACGCAAGCACATGGCTCTCAACCGGTTGGAGTTCGGCTGAGTTTGCGATCCACACGAGTTCCCCTACGATGCACGAGGAGCGAGGGTGAACAGGGCACACGGTCCTGACGTAGCCGAGGGCGCTCGCAGTATCGGGCCATGATCGATTCTGCTAAGGAACGGGTCGACTAGAGCCCGGACTATCCATGACGACGCACCCGAAGCGCTCCTACTCGGCCCCTGCCGGCACTCCAGGTGCCCCGACGTCCTCGACGACCTGTAGAGTTCGCCTGCGGGGCCGCCACACCTAGGATCTGGGCAGGAGCTGAGTTGAAACGCTTCGGGCACCCCGTCATGAAGACTCTGGGCTAGGCGCATGCGAATTCCATGGTGAACGAAGCGATCCCTGGCCGGCCGGCAGACGAGGCGCCCGAACCCGAGAAGCGGGAGTTTGGTCGGTACATCCTGCTCGAGGAGCTGGGGCGCGGTGCGCAAGGTATTGTCCACCTGGCCGAGGACACACAGCTGCACCGCAAGGTCGCACTCAAGATGCTGACGGCGGCCGGCGCACAGTCGGTCACTGTCCGTGAACGCTTCCAGCGTGAGGCCGAGTTGACTTCGAAGCTCGACCATCCAGGTATTTGCGGTGTGTACGAGATCGGCGAGGAAGAGGGCATGCCCTTCATCGCGATGCAGTACGTACGCGGGATAACTCTGGCACAACTTCTAACGGACGCGCGCGAGCAGGTTGAGATGGACGCCCGGCGACCGAATTCCGTAACCGGATCATCGACCAATTTGGCAGGCAAGGATGCGACCCAGGACGCAGTGCGACTGATAGAGCGCACGGCGCGCGCGCTCCACTCGGCCCATCTGGCAGGACTCGTTCACCGTGACATCAAGCCGGCCAACATCATGATCACGCCCGACGGGCACCCTGTGCTGCTCGACTTCGGGCTTGCTCGGGACTTCGAGGACACGGGACACACGCTGACGGAAACCGGCCAGGTCATGGGCACGCCCGCCTACATGGCAGCGGAGCAAATCCTCGGGAAGCGCGACGAGATCGACCAGCGCACCGACGTCTACGCCCTCGGCGCAACGCTCTATGAGTGCCTCACGTTGAAGAAGCCGTTCGATGCCCAGGCATTCGACGAGCTCTATCACTCGATCCTGGAGGGACATCCGCCGAACGTTCGCCGCCTGAACCCGCGCATTCCACGTGATCTGGGCACGATCGTTGAGGTCGCGCTCGAGCGCGATCGGAGTCGCCGCTACGCGAGTGCCTTGGATCTGGCGGAGGATCTGCGCAGGATTCGGTCGTTCGAGCCGATCAAGGCCAAGGCGGCGGGGCCTGTCGTGCGCGCGCGGAAGTGGGCCAAGCGCAACCCAGCGCCGGCCGTGGCGATCGTAGCGGCGGTGCTGTTCGTCCTCGTAGGCTCTGGGTTCCTCATCCGCCAGCGCAGCCTTCGCGAACGCTCCGCTCGCGATCACCTGGCGCGGGCCACAAGGCTGTTGGAGTCGGGAGAATTCTCGGCGGCCTTGGAAGCCGCGGCTCAGGCTCGGGAGGGAGACCCCACATCGACTCCATCGCTCGAGCTCAAGGCCGAGATCGAGCGCGAGCGCGATCGTGCGGCCCAGGAAGCGCGCAAGCAGTCCGACCTCGAGGCTGCCGCAGAAGCGCGACGGGAGTCGGCGGACAAGCAGCTCACCTACGAGCAGGCACGTGGAGTGATCGAGCGCCTGGAGTTGGAGCTCCTGACGGAACGCCGCTCCGTCTTCGCCGCCTTTGCCCCTGACACCGACCGCACGGAGTTCGCGCGCAAGGAGCATGAACTGGAACGTCTCCAGCTGGAGGCCGAGCGCGTACTGCAAGAGGCTCGCGAGGCACTCGAGCGCGCCGCGAGGCTCGAGTCGCCCTGGGGCCGCACGCCGGAGACGCAGGTGGCGTTCACGGATTTCTTCCTCGGCCGCTGGCGTGATGCCAACCGAGCGGCGGACTCGTCGCGTGCGGAGTTGTTTCGATCCGCGGTCGAGCGCAATGACGTGGCTGGAGAGCACCGTGCTGAACTCGTGGGGCTCGGATCGCTCGCCGCCACGTTCATTCCAGCCGACGCGGAGGGCTACCTGTTCCGCTTCGAGCCGATCGATGCTGTACACCCCGGCGATACGATCCCGCGTCTCGTCCTGGTTCCTACTAGCGGCGTCGGCCGGGTGCGTGAAGGGCCGTGGGTGGAAGACTACTATCCTGGTGAGCCCTGCTTGCGGATCACGGAAGTCGAGCCCGACTCGCCGGCCGACGCGGCGGGCTTGCGCCCCGGCGACTTGATCTTGCGCCTGAACGGACACGCTTCGACCGGTGCACTGTTCTTGTCCATGGTTGGGACGTCCGGTCCGCTTGCCGACCGGGGCGTCGAGCCAGTGACCCCGATCGAGTCCCTGAACGGATTCTCGGTGAGGGGGCGCGCGGATTGGTTCCGAGTGCCAACGTTGCGCGGCGGTGACGTGGTGACATTCGGACTCGAGATTGGCGACGTCGTCTGCCCCAGGAACCAGGTCCAGGTCGTCGAGCCGATTGAGCTCGCGCAGCGAGGCAGCTCCGAAGTGCCCTTGGACTTGCTCTGCCTGAGTCGCGGAGAGGCACTCCTGCTCGAAGTCGGGCCAGGCGAGCGCCCCGGGATCCGCTGCGAAGTGACTGCGTATCCGCTGATCTGCGCCGATGAGAACCGCCTCCCGTCAACGGCCGTCGATGTCGATCCAGGCTCCTACCTGCTCGTCGTGAGACACACGGGATTCGCGGAACAACGCTACCCGGTCGTCGTTGCGCGGCAGGCGGAACTCGCGCTTCTGATCACGCTCCAGGCCGAGGAGTCCGTCCCCCCGGGCTTCGTCTACATCCCCGGCGGCCCCTTCCCTTTTGCGGGTGATCACCTGGCCTACGAACCCAGCCCCAGCCAAGAGGTGGACTTACCGGGTTTCTTCATCGCGCGACGTGAGGTGACGAACCGCGAGTGGTCCGAGTTCCTCGAGGATCCCGCCACGCAACGGAAGATGCGCGCGGCCGAGGCCGCGATCTACGTCCCCCGCGAGCCGCTCTCCGGCGTCATGCCGAAGGCAAACCTCGGTGGGCCCGCGACCCCGGTCATGGGTATCTCGTGGAACGACGCCCGGGACTTCGTCGAATGGCGCAACGCCAAGGGCCGCGAGCAGG
This sequence comes from Planctomycetota bacterium, assembly GCA_004357655.1. Classification (GTDB taxonomy): domain Bacteria; phylum Planctomycetota; class UBA1135; order UBA1135; genus N075bin59. Next base: position 8,995 of record SMVQ01000136.1, on the reverse strand, counting down.
GCGAACCCTGGACCTACGACATCCCGTCCGAGCTCGAGTGGGAGAAGGCGGCACGTGGGGTCGATGGGCGCGCATTCCCGTGGGGTGATCGCTTCGACTTCTCGCTCACGGTCGGGCTGCACACACAGCCGTGGGGCCTGTACGACGCCGTGGGAGGGTACGAGCCGAGAGACGAATCGCCGTTCGGAGTTCAGGACTCCGCGGGACACCGTGCGGAGTGGACGCGGGACCTGTACTCGAGCGACGCGAACGCCGGACCGCAATACGGCTGGCGCGGTGGCAGCTGGCGCTATTCACGTGAACAGCAGTTCCGCCTGGCCGGACGCGGTTACGCGGCGGCGAGCTACGCCGGAGGCAACATCGGGTTGCGCCTGATGGCGCGTGCTCGCGACTGAGCCTGTCCGTCGAAGCGGTGAGGGCGAGGGTCCGCGCGCCCCCCGCCCTCGCCAGCCTCGGTCTCGGTTAAGGCGGGAACGGCGACCTGGTGAAGATGCTGCCGCCGTCGGAGTTCATGAAGTCCCACTCGCTGAGGCATCCCATGATGACTTGTCGCCACTCCTCGTCCTGCCCGGGGGCGGTGAAGGCCGACCGCGGGTTGCAAAGCAATCCCAGGGTTTGGGCCGCCATCTCTTCGAACTGGAGCAGGACGTCATCGTTGTTGCGGTCGATGAACGTCGGCACCTGCAGTGCGCCGCACAGCCTGTTGAGATTCGCGGCCGCGTATTGGGATGAGAGATTGTAGGCCAGCACGCCCAGGACGGAATCGACCAGGTAGTTCGAGAGCTGGGCGTACGCCTCGGAGAATGGCGCATTCTCATCGACCAGAAAGAGTGTGACCGCTTGCAGCAACGGGTCCTCTTCGGTGATGGTCGTGCGGAGGCAGAGGCCGTTGAGGACTGTGCGCCAGTTGGGCGAAGCCGTGTCGCAGGCCAGCACCTCATCCTCACCCTGGTTGTGCCAGTAGCCCTTGCTGCGCGCGAACCCCGGTGTGTTGATGAAGAACAGGTTACCGAAGTCGACCACGTGCTCGGGCACATCGGCCACAACGGAAACAGGATTCATGGTGGTGGCCCACCACCGCCCACCTTCGATACCCACGAACCCCGGCGCGGGGGCGATCGAAGTGATGACGTGCGTCGTCCCGTCCATCTCGGGAATGAACTGATAGATGCCGTCGGCATCCGTGAACGTCGTCATGATCACGCCGCCCGAATCGAGCTGAACTTCCCAGCCGGGGAGCGGCAGCTCGCTCGGATCCCAGATCCCGTTCTGGATGATGTCGTAGAACACCTTGCCACGGATCAGCGTGTCTTCCGCAGGCGCTCCGCCGCGCACCTTGAAGTTGTCCGTCTTGCTCGCGCTGGACAGAAACCCGTGGCTGCCCGCGCCCGGAACGTAGCTGGCGGCCGGCGTGAACCACACCTTGTACTCGCCGCTTTCGCTCGGCGTGGTGTCGAAGGGGTGCAGCTGGACGATCCGGGATCCACACGGCCCACTCCTCGTGTTTCGTCCAGCAGCGGAATCGATCACTCCTCCCAGCACCGTGATCGTTCGCAGAGCGAGCGACTCCGGCGTCAACAGCGTCGATCCGGATGGGTCCGTTATCTGGAAGAAGTACATACCGTCCGCCAGTCCGTTGCCGGAACAGCCCGCGTTGGGTCCCGGTCCTCCGGCCAGATACACCTTGTTCTTCCCCCCGAAGACGTTGTCGACCTCCGCGTGACGGTCCGTGGTATAGACGGCTCCGTTGACCTGTGCCAAGGCAGCCGGGCATAGGACAGCCAGAATCAGCACTCGAAGTGAATAAGCGATGCTCAATTGGATCCCCCGAAAAAGAATTGCAGCGAAGAGTAGCCTCGCATCGTACAGGAGATTTCTGCCAGCGGGCTGAGAGTTGGCGAACGAGAACCGACCCACGAGGCGTGGTGCCTCGATGCGTCAAGCCACCCGCAGTGACACCCGCGACCGCCTAGGAACCACCCTCGGCACGCCTTGCCGGCCCAGGTCCAACCGGCTCCGAGCACGCCGTGACTCTCGCCACGGCTAGCCCGCGTCAGTCGAGAAAGACGAACTCCTTGACGTTGTAGAGCACGTGGCAGAGGTCCGCCCACGCCTGGCGCACGCCGTCCGGCCCGCCCTCCTCGGCCGCATGGAGCGCGGCCTGGGCAGCTAGGAACGCGAGCGCACTGCGTAATTCCGCTTCATCGGGCGAGCGCGCGAAGGCCGTGCGGTAGAGCGCTTCGATCCGGTGCTCGTCCGGCTGCTCTGCTCCGGCGAGGACGCGGTCCGCCCAACGCTCGGCCTGCTCCACGACGAACGGGTCGTTCATGAGCGTGAGCGCTTGCGCCGGGACGTTCGACACGCTGCGGCGCCCGCGCGTCGTCGCCGGCGGCGGGAAATCGAACACCTGGAAGAACGGCGGCAGGAAGTTGCGGCGGATCGCGAGGTAGATGCTGCGCCGGCCGGCGCCGTCGAGCGGTCCGCTCGTCGCGGGTCTGCCGCGACCTTCCATGAACGCCGTGAGGTGCACGGGGACCGGCGGGCCGAAGGCGGTCGTGTCGAGCGCGCCGCTCGCCGCGAGGATCGCGTCGCGGATCGCCTCGCCCTCGAGCCGCCGCACCGGCATGCGGTGCAGCAGCAGGTTCTCGGGGTCCGCGCTGTCTCCCGCGGAGCTCGAGCGGCTGGACATGCGGTAGGTGCGCGAGAGCGCGAGGTCGTGGATCAGCGCTTTCGTCGACCAGCCGCCCGCCGCGAGCCGGGTGGCGAGGTGGTCGAGCAGCTCCGGGTGCGTCGGCGCCGAGCCCATCGCGCCGAAGTCGTCGACCGAGGCGACGATGCCGCGCCCGAAGAGGTGCTGCCAGACGCGGTTCGCCCACACGCGCGCGAGGAAGGGGTTCGACGGGTCCGTGATCCGGCGCGCGAGCTCGAGGCGCCCGCTGCCCCGCACGATCGGCGCCTGTTCGGCACCCGCGAGCGCCTCGAGGAAGCGCCGCTGGGCGACGGGACCGGGCGATCTGGCGCTGCCGCGGATGAGCACGTGCTCGTCCACGCCGCTGCCGTCGATCATCGCGGGCGCGGTCGCGGACTTCGGGCGGATCGCGGCCACGACGGCCGCCTGCGTCGCGAGGAACGGCGCGGCGACCGCGCGTACGGCCGGGCCATCCGTCGGAAAGAGCGCGGGGTGGCGCAACATCCAGTCCACGGACAGGACGTACCCCTGGCCGTACCCGTTTGCTCCGAGTGTGCCGCCCGTGAGCTTCGCCGCGCCCGTGGTGAAGATTTCCTCGTAGGCCTCCGCCAGCGCAGCCGCGGAGTCGATCGCATGGATGTCGGAGAGCACGACCAGCAAACCCTTGGAGGGCGCGAAGTGCTCGGGCGCTTCGGGATCCTCGATGATGCGCGCCAGCGCGAACTCCTGCTCCGGCGCTGCGGCCTCGCGCGCGGGTTCCGCCGGCGTGAACTCGACGTGCACGACGTGCCCGACGTAGTCCGCGAGGTCGTGCTCGATCCACCGGAAGCCGTCCCCCTCCGCGCCCCACTTCAGGACGAGCGCGCCGTGCAGCGGGCCGGTGTTCAGGCGGTACGAGTCGACGACGGCGTAGGCCGCGCCCGCGCCCTGCACGAGGTAGTGGAGCTTGCCGGACGTCAGGGTGAACGTCGGTGAGTAGAGCGTGCGGCCGGATTGGATCCAATCGAGGCGGCCGGTGCCGCGCTCGAAGTCTTCCGCCAACTCGAGCACGTCCCACACGGGGTCCTTGCGCGCGGCGCCCATGGCGAACGCGCGCACGAGCGGTCGCCCGGGGGCCGTTCCGAAGGCGACGTCGCCGATCGCGACCGGACGCGGGCCGAACGTCGGGCCGTCCTGGCGCCAGAACGGTTCCTCCCGCGCGCCGTAGTCGACGCGGACCACCGCGCCCGCGAGCGATTCGTCGGCGCGCTCGCGCGCCTCGCGCCACTCGCCGACCAGGGCGTGCAGGCGCTCGTCCCGCGCGTTCTCCGAGTTCCCCGCGGAGACGACCGCCCAGGCGTGGAGCAGGTCGCCCTCGTCCTCGGCCGCCCGCTCGAGGGCATCCGCCCACGCCTCGAGTGTGCGCGCTTCCAGCCCGGCGGCCTGCGCGACGGCCGCGATGCGAAAGCGCCGGAGCGCCTGGGCTTCGGGCTTGCGCTCGAGCGCGAGCACGCGCGGGTCGGCGTCGTCGCTGAAGACGATGTGGTCGACGCCGACGTTGCCCCAGCCGCCGGCGTGGTCGTCGACGATCCGGATACGCGCCCGCCGCCCGCGCCACTCGCGCACGTCGAACGCGTGCGGGCGCATGCGGTTCTCATTGCGGCCGGGCGCGCTGCGCACGACCTCGCGGTCGACGACGAGCTGCACGCAGGTCGCGTCCGCGTGCCCACCACCACCGATCAGGAAGTGGATGTAGTCACGCTCGATCTCGAACGCGGGGCTCGTGAGCGCGCCGAGGTGCGCGTCGCGGTGCCCGAACCCGTGGACGGCGTAGGAGTTCACGCAGCGCAGGCCGCGCGCGCCGACGTCGCCCTGGCCTTTCGGCATCCGCGCGGCGAGGACGGGCCCGATACCGAACGCGCAGCCGTCCGTCGTCCACGCGCCGTAGGTCGCGCGCTCGAAGTCCTCGAAGAGGATGTCGGTGTCCGTGGGGATCGCAAGCGCCACGTCCGGGACGAGCTCGGAGCGCCGTGTTTCCGCCGCCGCCGTGAGATACTCGGCGACCGTGCCCGCGGCGACCTCGAGCTCAACGCCCACTGCGGCGCCGAGCGCGGGCCCGGCCTCGTCGCGCAGGGTCGCGAGGACGGCGGCGATCCGGCGGTTGTGCTCGGCGGTCTCGAAGCGCACCTGGCGGTACGCCGAGCTGAGCGGGAAGCCCACCATGGCGTAGTAGTCGCGCGTGGAGATCGCATCGAACTTGTGGTCGTGGCAGCGCGCGCAGGCGACCGTCAGCCCGAGGAACGCCTTCGACAGCACGTCGACCTCGTTCGCGAGCCGGTCCGTCTCGTCCGCGCGGATGTCGACCGGCGAGTGCACCTCTTCACCGAGGAGCCAGAAGCCCGTCCCGAGGACGGACTCGTCGAAACCCTCCTCCGGATTCAGGCGGGGCGGATCCACGAGGTCGCCGGCGAGCTGTTCCGTGACGAACACGTCGTAGGGCACGTCGGCGTTGAACGCGCGGATCACCCAGTCGCGGTACTGCCACGCGTTCGGGATGGGCGCGTCGAACTCGTGCCCTTTCGTCTCGGCGTAGCGGACGAGGTCGAGCCAGTGCCGCGCCCAGCGCTCGCCGAAGCGAGGTGATGCGAGGAGGCGCTCGACAACCTTGTCGTGGGCCGCGCGGGAGCGGTCCGCCGCGAAGGCGGCCACGTCGTCGGGCGTGGGCGGCAGCCCGGTCAGGTCGAACGTGACGCGGCGGAGCCACGTGTGGCGCTCGGCAGCCTGCGCGGGCGCGAGGCCGGCAGCATCGAGGCGCGCGAGGATGAACGCGTCGGCCGTGTCGAGCGGCCAGGCCGCGTCGGAGACGGCCGGGAGCTCGGGATCACGCACGGGCCCGAACGACCAGTGGGCCATGCGTGCTTCGAGGTCGAACTCCGCCTTGGGGAGCGGCGCAGCCGCGCGCGCCCCGGGCGCGGGCGCTCCGGACTCGACCCAGCGCTCGAAGGCCTCGATCGCGGCGTCCGAGAGCTTGCCGCGCTCGGGCATCTGCAGTTCCTCGTCCGTGTAGCGGATCGCGCGGATGAGGAGGCTCGCGTCGGCGTCACCGGGCACGAGCGCCGGCCCGCGCTCGCCGCCGCGCAGGATGGCGGCGATCGAATCGAGGCGCAGGCCCGAGCGCTGCTTCCGTTCGCCGTGGCACTTCGTGCAGTGCTCGGCGAGCGTCGGCCGGATCTTCGTCTCGAAGAACTCGACGTCCACCGTGTCCCCGGTGTCCCCGAGGGCCCCGAGGGCTGCCCCCGAACAGACGAGCGCGATCAGCGTGGAAGGGGGCAGGGCGAGGCGTGGAATCATGGCGAGTGCAGGTGCCGGGTGGATTCCTTGGATTCTACAATGTGTCGCCCTACTCGGCGGAGCCCGCAGCGCTTCACGCCGCCCGAGCACCACCCCATGACGCGATTCGAAGAGCTCGACCTGGCGGCGTACGCCCTGCCCGCGGACTTTGGAGCGCGCACGTTCAGCCCGTGCCTCGTCGTGTTCCTCGATCGGGTGCGCGACAACGTGCGGCGCGTGATCGAGTACACGGGCGGCCGGCCGGACCGGTGGCGGCCGCACGTGAAGACGACGAAGATCCCCGCCATCTGGGCCGAGCTCACGCGCGCGGGCGTGCGGCACTTCAAGTGCGCGACGACGCGCGAGGCCGAACAGCTGGCGCGCGTCCTGCGCAACGAAGGCGTCGAGGGCGGGGACATATTGGTCGCCTACCCGCTCATCGGGCCGGCGCTCGCGCGGCTCGGGAGCATCGCGGATGAGCACACGGAGACACGCTTCTCCGTCCTGTCGGAGGACGCCGGCGCCGTGGCCGCGATCCCCGCGTCCGTGTCCGTGTTCGTCGACGTCAACTCCGGCATGAACCGGACGGGCGTGCCGCTCGCGGACGAGAGCGCGATCCTGGGCGTCGCGCGCGCAGCGGGCGAGCGCTTTCGCGGCGTGCACTACTACGACGGACACCTGCACGCGGGCTCGGTCGACGAGCGCCGGCGCGCGGTGTTCGCCTGTTACGACCTGGCGCTCGGGCTCCTCGGAACGCTCACCGGCGCGGGCCTTCAAGTCGCGGAGCTGATCACGAGCGGGACGCCCACGTTCCTGCACTCCCTCGCCTACCCGCCCTTCACCGAGCTCGGCGGAACGATCCATCGCACCTCGCCCGGCACCGTCGTCTTCCACGACCTGCGCTCCGAGGAGGAGAACGCGAACCTCGCGCTCGAGCCCGCCGCCCTCGTCTGGTCGCGCGTCGTCAGCCACCCCGCCGCGGACATCGTGACGTGCGACGCCGGCTCGAAAGCACTCGCCGCGGAAGCCGGCGACCCCTGCGCCGCCGTGCTCGGCCGTCCAGAGCTCGTGGCGCTCCCCCCGAGCGAGGAGCACCTGCCGCTGCGCGTCACCTCGGGCGCGCGCCCCGAACGCGGCACCGAGCTCCTGCTGTTCCCACGCCACGTCTGCCCGACCGTGAACCTGGCCGAGGAAGCCGTGCTCGTGGAGGGCGGCCGCGTGAAGGACATCGTGCCGGTGAGCGCGCGCGCGCACGACGTCCGTTGATACGGAGCCAGGACAAAATCCGCCGCCACTCGCCGAAACCGCCGACGTGTCGGCGATTTCGGCGAGTGGCGGCGGATTTTGTCCTGGCTCCGTACGATGGCGCGCCATGCACGTGCGCCCCACAGCGATCCTCGGGCTGCTCGCCTGCCTGACGCCCATGTTCCCCGCGCAGGCAGAGGAGCCGGCGCTCAACGTGCTCTGGATAATCGGCGAGGACCTCGGTCCGGAGCTCGGGTGCTACGGGACGCCCGAGGCGCGCACGCCGAACCTCGACCGGCTCGCGGCGGAGGGCGTGCGGTTCACGCACGCGTTCACGGCGACGCCCGTGTGCTCCACGTCACGGTCCGGGTTCATGACGGGGATGTACCCCGTCACGATCGGCGCGCACAACCACCGCTCGCACCGCGCTGACGGGCACGCGCTGCCGGAAGGCGTCCGATTGCTCACGGATTGGCTGCGCCCCGCGGGCTACTTCACGGCCAACCTGCGCGACCTCACGGGCGAGGCGAGCGAGCGCTTCTTCCGCGGCACGGGCAAGACCGACTGGAATTTCCACTACGACGGCGCGCCGTTCGACGGCAGCCGGTGGTCCGAGCTCGCGGCGCACCAGCCGTTCTACGCGCAGGTCAACTTCGCGGAGACGCACCGCGGCGCCGCGTGGAACTCGGCGCACGAGCGCATCGCGACCCCCGCCGATCCGGCGCGCGTCGTCTTCCCGCCGTACTACCCCGATCACCCGCTCGTGCGCGCGGACTGGGCGCAGTACTTGAACGCGGTGATGGCGCTCGACCGCAAGGTCGGGTTCCTGCTCGACGAGCTCGAGGCCGACGGGCTCGTGGAGAGCACGGTCGTCATCTTCTTCGGCGACCACGGCCGCGCGATGGTGCGCGGCAAGCAGTGGCCCTACGACAGCGGGTTGCACGTGCCGCTGATCATCCGCTGGCCGGCGGGCGTCACGCCGCCCGAGGGCTTCGAGCCCGGGACGGTCGATGAGCGCCTGGTCTCGATCCTCGACGTCGCCGCGACGACGCTCGCGTTCTGCGGCCTCGCGAAGCCGGCGAAGATGCAGGGCCGAGTGCTCTTCGGTCCCGCAGCCGAGCCCGCGCGCCGCTACGTGTTCGGGAGCCGCGACCGGGGCGACGAGACCGTGCTCAGCATCCGCACCGTGCGCGATGCGCGCTACCGGTACCTGCGCAACGCCATGCCCGAGCGGCCGTTCCTGCAGCTCAATCGCTACAAGGAGTGGAGCTACCCCGTGCTCGGGCTCATGCGACGGCTGTACGCGCAGGGCGCGCTCGATCCCGTCCAGGCGCGGCTGCTCGCGCCGCACAGGCCGGCGGAGGAGCTGTACGACCTCGACGCCGATCCGTACGAGACCCGGAACCTCGCCGAGTCCGGGGCGCACGCGGAGACACTCGCCCGCTTGCGCGCTGCGCTCGACGACTGGCTCGAGACCGCGGACGATCAGGGCCGCGCGCCCGAGCCGCCGGAGGTGGCCGCGCACTGGGAGGCGCGCATGGAGCAGAACTACGGGCCGCGATTGCGCGAGCGCGAGCTGGCGGCGGGGCCGGCGCTGCTGCAGGGCACGATGGCCGGCGAGGTCACGGCGGAGAGCGCGATCCTGCAGACGCGCCTCACGGGACAGGGGCTCGGATTCGACGGCGACATCCCCGGTGCGCCCGGCGTCGCGTGCTTCGAGATCGCGCGCTCGGCCGAGTTCACGCGCGCCGT
>SMVQ01000135.1 GCA_004357655.1 Planctomycetota bacterium | reverse complement strand
CGGGCTCCTCGCGACGCCGGCCGACCTCTTTCACCTCGACCCGGAGGCGCTCGTCGGGCTCGAAAGGTGGGGCCAGAAGACCGTCCAGAATCTCATGGAAGAGCTCGAGCAGCGCCGGCACGTGCCGTTCGCGCGCTTCCTCGTGGGCCTCGCCATGCCCGACGTCGGGAGCGCGACCGCGCGGCTCCTCGCCCGGCACTACGATTCCCTCGCGAGTCTCGCGGCGGCTTCACGCGAGGAGCTCGAGCACCTCGACGGCATCGGGCCGGAGGTGGGGGCGCGGATCGTGGAGTGGTTCGCCGGGACGGAGAGCCGCGCCCTGCTCGACCGGCTCTTCGCCGGCGGCGTCGAGATCGAGCACCGGGAGCTCGCGACCGGCGGGGTCTTCCGGGGGCAGACCGTCGTCTTCACGGGCACGCTCGCGGGCATGACCCGGGCGGAGGCCAAGCAGGTGGTCGAGGACCAGGGCGGGCGCGTGGCGTCCTCGGTCAGCTCGAAGACGGACTACCTCGTCCAGGGCGGAAAGCCCGGTTCCAAGGCCAAGAAGGCGCGCGAGGTCGGCGTCGAAGTGCTCTTGGAGGAAGATTTCGAGAAGAAGATCGGAGCTCAGTAGTCAAGGGGAGTAGGCGAGGCGTCGATGGTCTAGTATGTCGCGGGCGGCAGGCTCCGTCGCCCGTCGCAGCCAGTCGAGAGGTGGTCACTCCATGGCGGATCCCGAGCGTAAGGACATGGATTCGGAGCAGTCGTTCGAGCTGCCCGCGGGCTTTCAGAACGACGAGACCGCGCGGCTCGTCATGGAAGCCCAACATGGGAATGCGGAAGCGCTGAACGAGCTCTTCCAGCGTTACCACCAGACGATGGTCGATGTGGCGCGCCGCAAGCTGGGACCCCGGCTGCGGCTGAAGGAGGAGCCCGACGACCTCGCGCAGACGACCTTCCGGGAGGCGACGCGCGACTTCCACCACTACCAGTACCGGGGCGAAGGCTCGCTCCTCCGCTGGCTGGTGCAGATCCTTCAGAACAAGATCCGTGACAAGGCCGAGTTCTACTCGGCCGGGAAGCGCGACCTGTCGCGCGAGCGCAACATCGAGACCCGCACGGAGGACGACTCCACGCTCCTCCCGCGCGAGGTGACGAGCGACGAGATGTCGGTCTCCCAGGTCGTGCAGCGCGGCGAGAACTACCAGATCCTGCGCGAAGCGATCGACGACCTGTCGCCGGATCACCGCGCCGCCATCACCTACGTGTTCTTCGAAGGCCTCTCCCTGCGCGAGGCCGGCAAGCGCATGGACGGCAAGTCGGAGGACGCCGTGCGCATGATGCTGCGGCGCGCCGAGACCAAGCTCGGCGACCGCCTGCGAGCGTCCATGGGTTAGGAGCACCCCTCAGCTCGGCCGCTCCGCCGGGGTCGACCCTTGCGGCCCGGCTTCGCTCCCGCTAACTTCTCTCCCCCCAGTGGGCCACTAACTCAATTGGTAGAGTGCCATGTTCACAGCGTGGAGGTTACTGGTTCGAGTCCAGTGTGGCCCACCACGCCGATGTCCGCGCGAGGACGGCACCGTGAAGGTCCATCCATATCAGGGAGTGTGGGTGATCTCCAGGCCGTCCGAGAAGTTGGCGTTCCCGCCGCCCGCCGCGGGGTCGCGGTTCCAGCGCTGGTAGTTGTAGCTCGAGCCCGCGACGACATTCAGACCGCCCAAGGCGGATGTTCCGTAGTCGACCGCTTCGGTGATCGAACCGCCCACCGGGGAACCGATGTTCAGGAAGCGCTGAAGCCCTTGCGGGGCGATGCACAGGAAGCCGTTGAAGAACGGGACCTGAGCCTGGCCCGGACCGGCGATGAAGATTCCGGGTTGGGACGGGAGATTGTCCGCCCTGAGGACGAAGTCGTTGGCCGTGATGCTGGCCGTGCCCGAGCCCGAGATGGTCGAGGCTGAGCCCGTCGAGTTGGTGCTGGACAGGCAGTAGTTGGTACCGATGCCGGCCAGCGTAGTGCAGGGGTTCTGGAACAGGAACAGGATGTCCGCGTCGGTGGCGGAACCCGAGTAGACTTGGACGTCGTCGATCTTGCCGTCGAAGAACTCCGTGTTGATGGTCAGGTCGAGTACGGCGATGAACCAACCGGAGTTGGGGGGGTTGGCGGGGGCGTTGCCGGCGATCGTCCCCTGGAGCGCGCCGTCCAGGTAGAAGTGGGCCAGGAAGCTTGCGTCGAACACCACGGCGATGTGGTGCCACATGCCCGTGCTCACACTCGAGAACTGGTTGTAGTCCTGGACACCAAGCGTCGTGAAGCGCAGGTCGCCGCCGATGAGCGGGCCGAAGGACCAGGACCCGCCCACACCGCCCAGGCGCTGGTTACCGAAGATGCGCATGATCAGGTCGACGTCGAGGTTGACCCAGGACGCCACCGTGAAGTCGCTCGACAGGCCATCGAGCGAGGCGCTCGACGGTATCGCGACGTGGCCGTCGATCCCGTCGAACTCGACCGACGTTGAGCCCGGGCAGACTCCGGCCTGACCGAGCGTCACTCCGGCGCCAGTGTAGACGCCGTCGTTGCCGTTGCCGGACGAGTCAACCGCGACTGTGCCGCTCGTCTCGTCCAGCTTGTAGTGCGCCACGAGCGTGGTCTGGGCCGCGGCCGTAGCAGAGACGAGGAGGGAGGCGAAGCAAACCTGCGGAATTTTCATGGCCTTCTCCGTGGATGGGAAAGTGGATCGAACACACGCGATTCTATGCGAAGTGTCGCCGGCGCACGGCCAAAGTGCCCGAAGCCGCTCTATCCATGTGATCAGAGCCATGCAGAACGTCGAATGACGAATGACCGGGCATTCCTTCTCGGCCGGCCAGGTAGTCCCAGCGCGCAGGCCGTATCCTCCGGGGGATGCAAGACTCCCAGGAATGGATCGAGCGGCTGAGCGACCTGCGCGGGCAGGGTCGTCCCTGCGCCGTCGTCGTCGTGACGGGGATCCGCGGGAGCGCTCCGCGTGAAGCGGGCGCGCGCATGATCGTGGCGGGCGGGCGGCTCGAGTGGGGCACTATTGGGGGAGGCAACCTCGAGCAGCTCGCGATCGATCACGCGACTGCGTTGCTCGGTGAGGGGCGGCGGGTGTCCGAGAGCGTGGTGTATCCGCTCTCGGAGAAGGCGGGGCAGTGCTGTGGGGGCGAGGTGACGCTCTTCTTCGAGACCTTCCATTGGTCCGAGCGGCGCGTCGTCGTGTTTGGTGCGGGTCACGTCGCGCAGGCGATCGGGGGGCTCGCGCCCTACCTCGGGGCGAAGGTGCAGCTGATCGATGGGCGAAGCGAGGGGGAAATCCAACCGCCGCTCCCCGTGCAGCGCGAGTTCGAGGTCTTGTTCATCGACGCGCCTGAAGCGGAGGTCGACGTCATTCCGGCGAGCAGTCTCGTCCTCGTCATGACGCACAGCCACGCGCTCGACCTCGAGATCCTCGCGCGCGCCATGAAGCGTGGGGTGTTTCCCTACCTCGGGCTGATCGGGTCCGAGCGCAAGTGGGGGCGGTTCAAGCAGCGCCTCTCGCAGCGTGGGTTCACGGACGAGGAGCTCGCGCGGGTGCGGTGTCCGATCGGGGCGGCGCGGACGTCGAAGGAGCCGCGCGCGATCGCGATCTCGACGGCGGCCGAGTTGCTGGAGGTCGCCGCACGGCTCGCGCTGGAAGGCGTGGACTCGCAGATCGACGAGTAGCGGACCGACTACTCTCCGGCGTCCTTGTGCTTGCGCCCGCGGCGGCGCCTCACGGCCTCGCGCAGGAGGAACTCGAGCTGCCCGTTCAGGCTGCGCAAGTCCTGCGCCGCCCAGCCCCGGAGCTCCTTCATGAGCGAGGGTGGGAGGCGCAGGAGGAAGGCTTTGCGTTCGGCGCCCCGCTCGGGCGGCTCGGGCTTCGGTGCTCCGGCCATCGACTCAGCTGTACAGGCCGCCCGTGTTGATGATCGGCTGCGGGGTCGCCTGGCCGCAGAGCACGACGAGGAGGTTGCCGACGAGGGTCGCGCGGCGCTCGTCGTCCAACTCGATGATCTTCTCTTCCTTGAGGCGCTTCAGTGCCATCTCGACCATGCCGACCGCGCCGTCGACGATCTGTTTGCGCGCCGCGACGATCGCCTTCGCTTGCTGGCGCTGGAGCATGGCCGAGGCGATCTCCGGTGCGTAGGCGAGGTGGTTGAGGCGGGCCTCGATCACCTGGATGCCGGCGGCTTCGAGGCGCCCCTGGAGGTTGTCCTGGAGTTCGTTGACGACGATCTCGGTGCTGCCGCGCAGCGTGGTCTCGATGCCCTCCGCTTGACCTTCGTCGTATGGGTGCATGCTCGCGAGCTGGCGCACGGCCGCCTCGCTCTGCACGCGGACGTAGTGCTCGTAGTCCTCGACGTCGAACATCGAGCGGGCCGTGTCCAGCACGCGCCACACGACGACGCACGAGATCTCGATCGGATTGCCCAGGAGGTCGTTCACCTTGATCACGGCGCCGTCGAGGTTGTGCGCGCGGAGCGAGATCCGGTGCTTCATCGTGAACGGATTCGTCCAGAAGAAGCCGTTCTTGCTCACCGAACCCTTGTACTTGCCGAACAAGACCATGACGCGCGCCTGATTCGGGTTGACGATGTACAAGCCGGGCAGGACGAGGACCACGAAGGGGATGAAGATGACCGGCCACTTGAAGAGGATGATGAGGAGGACGGTGGCGATCAGCGCCAAGAGCCACCCGATCAGTACGGGCCAGCCGCTCGTGGGGTCGATGGGGACTTCCTGTGTGGTTTTCGGATTCATCGAGGGTCCTTCCTGGGACGGTATTGGACTGGTATCATTATGATACTCCCATCGCGGCTCGGTATGCACGGTCCGGATGCGTGGTGAGGAAGCCGTAAGTCCTTACTGCAAAAGGACTCACGTCTCAGCGCCGCGCACGGTGAGGAACGCCGGCGCGGTATTCGGCCAGCCGGGCCGCGACCTCGTCGGCGCGCTCCTCCAAGCCGGCCTCCCGCAGCAGCGCCTCCGCCTGCTCCGCGTGCCGCGCCGCGGACTCGAAGTCGCCCGTCTCCGCGCAAGCCGCCGCCAGGACATCGAGTGGGTCGGGGTGTGCGTGGCCCGAGGCCGCGCACAAGTCCTCCGCCATCGAGCGCGCCCGCGCGCCGTCGCGCAGCTCTTCGCGCGAAGCGGTGGCGAGCAGCCACGCGTAGGCCAGGCGGAACTCGGCTCGCTCGGCGTCCTGCGCGAGTCCCTCGGCGAGCAGTTCGAGCGCTTCGGCCTCGCGATCCTCCGCGGAGCAGAGATGCGCGAGCCGCAGGCGGGCATCGATGTGCGCCGGGTTGCGCAGGAGCGTCCCGACCAGCTCCCGCTCGGCGTCCTCGTGCTTTCCGAGCGCCTGATAGGCGAGGGCGAGGTTGTAGCGCGCCTCCCAGTACTCGGGATCGATCTCCAGGGCGCGCACGTAGTGCTCGATCGCGTCTTCCGCGCGATCGGTCATGAGGAGGCAGTTGCCGAGCCCCGACTCCGCCTGCCGGTCGTTCGGGTCGAGCGCCAGGGCGCTCTCGAACCAGGGGATCGCTTCGCCGCATCGGCCCGCCGTGGCGAGCGCGATGGCGAGACCGCGCAGCACGTACGGGTCGTCGGGGAGAGCGCGCGCCGCGGCCCGCGCGGCTTCGATCGCCCCTTCCGCGTCCCCTTCGCGCCGCAGGACGTCGGCGAGGCTTGCCGCCGCGAGCGGGTAGCCGAGGGTTCTGGCGCGCTCGAACCAGATTCCAGCCGAAGGCAGGTCCTCCTCTTCGAGGAACGCCGCACCGACGGAGTACGCGAACTGCGGCCGGTACGCATCCGGGCTGTCGAAGTCTTTCCAGCGGTTGACGAGTCCGGTGGCGGCGGATGCGAGCATCACGGCGGCGATGAGCCCGGTGCGGACGGGGTGCGCGCGCCAGCCGCCGAGCCGTACGAGCGCGGCTCCCGCGAGGACCGCCATCACGGGCACGGCGGGCAGCCGGTAGCGCGGCGAGTACCAGAAGACGCACACGACGAGGAAGGGGACGAGCACGAACGTGAGCTCCGGCACGCAGCGCGCGAAGCCGCCGCGGAAGCAGGCGAGCAGCCCGATGAGCGCGACGAGCGTGCACCACGCGACGGGGACCGGCGCGAGCGCGAGGCGCGGTGCAAGGCCGTTCTCGCGCTCGAGGGTCGGGTTGTAGACGTCGCCGTACACGCGCCCGGACGCGAACCACCAGGCCTTGCGTAGGGTCAGCCGCACGGCTCGCCCGGGACCCGCGCGCCAGAATGCGAGCCCCTGCTCGAGAAAGTACCGGTCGGTCGCTTTCCAACCGACGTCCGGCCCGAGCTCGGCGCGCGCCGCGGCGCGCGCGTCGAGGTTCTGCTGGAAACGGTCCGTCGAGACGCCTTTCGCCGCGTGGTAGGTGCCGTCCGCGCCCACGTTGTTCCCGTGGTAGAAGGTGATGCCGGCCTGGGCGCTGATCGGGATCAGCTCGCCCACCGCGAGCCAGTTGTGGAGCGTCGCCGGCGCGATGGTGAGGAGTGCGACGGCGCCGAGCGTGATCGCGCGCTTCGCCCGCGCCGCACGCTCGCCCGAGACGGCGATCCAGAGCGCGAAGAGGGGGACGCCGACGAGCAGCGGCGGCTGGACGAGGCAGGTGAGGCCGAGGACGAGGCCACAGGCCGCGCTCTTGCGCACTCCCGGCGATGCGTGCGCGGCGAGCAACCGGTCCCACAGGAGGACGACGCAGAATGCCTGGAGCGTCCCGCCGAGGACGCGGCCCGTCTGGAACGCGGGACCCTGGAGCACGAGGTAGAGCGCCGCGCCCGCGAGCCCCGCCGCGGCGCCGTAGCGCCGGCGACCGATCGCGGCCAGGAGCACGGCCGTCGCGAGGTGCAGGGCGACCTGCAGCCTGTACACCGCTTCGAGCCCGCCGCCGAGCGCGCGCACGAGTCCGAGCGCGTAGGGGTAGAGCGGCGCCGAAAGGAACGGCGTGTCGCCGATGAGCTCCCCGCGCGCGATCGCTCCCGCGAGGCGCCAGTATTCCTTCGCGTCGACGATGGGGACGCGCGCGAACGGGTTCTCGGCGGCGCCTCGAGCGAGGATCGCGAGCTGCGCGGTGAGGGCGAATCCGACGAGAGCGGCGAGCCCGACGGCGAACCACCTGACGGACATTCCGGACCGCGAGGCACCCCTCTCGTCGCTGCTCGTTCCCCCGGTGCTCACGGCCATACGCTACCAACCCGGTGGTGAATCCTCATGCGTCGCTCACAGCCTGTGCGACGCCGCGTACGCAGCCCGACCGGCCGCGTGAGTCGAAGCGTCGCCGCCGGAGCGCCCTGGTGGGAACTTCGGACCCGGGACACGAGCCCGGACTAT
>SMVQ01000134.1 GCA_004357655.1 Planctomycetota bacterium | reverse complement strand
GTGCGCGGGGGGCGCGGTCTACAGTCCCGCGATCACCGACTTCATCTGCATGGTCGAGGGCAACTCGTACATGCACATCACGGGGCCGGATGTCGTGAAGACCGTGACGCACGAGGACGTGACCTCGGAGGACCTCGGCGGTGCGGCGGTTCACAACACGCGCTCGGGCGTGGCGCACTTCAGCTCGCCGGACGGCAAGTCCTGCATGAACCTGGTTCGGAGGCTCCTCGCCTACCTGCCCCTGAACAACGCGGAGGACCCGCCCTTCGTCCCGACCGACGACCCGCCCGACCGCACCGACGAGGCGCTCGGCGAAATCGTGCCCGCCGATCCGCAGAAGCCCTACGACATGGGCCGGGTGATCGAGCGCGTCGTCGATGAGGGTTCCTGGTTCGAGGTTCAAGCGGGGTGGGCGCGCAACATCCTGATCGGCTTCGCGCGGCTCGGCGGCCGCGTCGTGGGCCTCGTCGCCAACCAGCCGGCGGTGCTCGCGGGCTGCCTCGACATCTCCGCCTCGGAGAAGGCCGCGCGCTTCATCCGTTTCTGCGATGCCTTCAACGTGCCCGTGGTGACGTTCGTGGACGTGCCCGGCTTCCTGCCCGGCACCGAGCAGGAGTACGGGGGCATCATCCGGCACGGGGCGAAGCTCCTGTACGCGTACTGCGAGGCGACCGTGCCGAAGCTGACGGTCATCACGCGCAAGGCCTACGGCGGCGCGTACGACGTCATGGGCTCGAAGCACGTGCGCGCCGACGTCAACATCGCCTGGCCCGGGGCGACGATCGCCGTGATGGGGGCCGCGGGGGCGGCCAAGATCATCCACCGCCGCGAGATCCGGGCGGCCGCGGACCCCGCCGCCGTCGAAGCGCAGCGCACGAAGGAGTACGAGGCGACGTTCAACAACCCCTACCGCGCCGCGGAGCGCGGATTCATCGACGACGTGATCGAGGCCTCGCAGACGCGCCCCTACCTGATCCGGGCGCTCGAGCTCCTCCGGACCAAGCACGAGGACAGGCCGGTGCGCAAGCACGGCAACATCCCGCTCTGATGTTCGAGCGCATCCTCATCGCGAACCGGGGCGAGATCGCCCTGCGCGTCATCCGCACGGCGCGCGAGATGGGCATCGAGTGCGTGGCGGTGTACGCCGACACGGACCGCCGCGCCCTGCACACGCGGATGGCGCACGTCGCGGTCCCGCTGGGGGGCAAGACGCCGGCGACCAGCTACCTCGACATGGACAAGATCCTCGCCGCCGCGGAGGCGACGGGCGCGCAGGCGATCCACCCCGGATACGGCTTCTTGTCGGAGAACGCGGAGTTCGCGCGGCGCGTGACGGACGCCGGGCTCACGTGGATCGGACCGCCGCCCGACGCGATCGCGACCATGGGCGACAAGGTCGAGAGTCGCCGCGCGATGCTCGCGGCCGGCGTCCGGGTGGTGCCGGGGGGCGTCGATCCCGTGGCGGACCCGCGGGCGGCCGTGGACGCGGCCGAGAGCATCGGCTACCCGATCGCGATCAAGGCGGCGGCCGGCGGCGGCGGCAAGGGGATCCGGATCGTGCGCGAGCCCGCCGAGATGGAGGGCGCTTTCCGCACCGCATCCGGCGAGGCGCTCTCCGCGTTCGGCGACGGCCGGCTCTACCTCGAGCGCTATCTGGACCACACGCGCCACATCGAGATCCAGGTGCTGTTCGACGGGCACGGAAACGGCGTGCACTTCGGCGAGCGCGAGTGCTCCATCCAGCGCAGGCACCAGAAGCTGATCGAGGAGTCTCCGTCGGTCGTCGTCGACGACGCCTTGCGTGCGAGAATGGGCGCGACCGCGCTGAGCGCCGGCGCGGCCGTCGGGTACGTCGGGGCGGGCACGGTCGAGTTCCTGTGGTCGACGGGCGAGTTCTATTTTCTCGAGATGAACACGCGCCTCCAGGTGGAGCATCCGGTCACCGAAATGGTGACCGGGGTCGATCTCGTCCGCGAGCAACTGCGCGTGGCGGCGGGGGAGGAGCTCGGCTACGGCCAGGAGGCCATCTCGTTCCGGGGTCACTCGATCGAGGTCCGGATCAACGCCGAGGACCCGATGAACGGCTTCCTGCCCTCGACGGGCACCCTCCACAACCTCCGCGCTCCCGGCGGACCGTGGGTGCGTCTGGACACGGCGATGTACCGCGGGCTCGAGGTGGGCCTCGCCTTCGACCCGATGCTGGGCAAGCTCATCGTGTGGGGTGCGGACCGCGACCAGGCGATCCGCAGGATGGAGCGCGCTCTCGCGGAGCTCAACGTGGGTGGCGTCCGGACGGGCGCCCCGGCTGCGCTGCAGGTGCTCGGCCACCCGTCGTTCCGGAGGGGCGACTACGACACGCAGTTCCTCGAGTCGCTCGAGCTCGCGCCACCCGAGGAGTGGGAGCCGCTCGTCGCGGCGGCCGCGGCGATCTACCGCCACCGCCGGGCGCGCCGGCGCGCGCTCGCCCCACGTGCCACGGAGCGCGCGGGCTGGCTGAACCGCAGCCGCCGCGCATGGAGCGACCACACGCGGCGCGGCGGCGAGCAGGGCGGCGGAGCGTGAAGTACTTCATCACGATGGGCGGCAGGCTGCGCGAGGTCGAGCTCGAGGAGCGGCTCGGCGAGCTCCGGGTCACCGTCGACGGCGAGCCGCTGGACCTCTCCTACGAGGAAGTGGACCGGCTCGGCCAGGTCGTCCTTCTCTCCGAGGGCCGGAGCTTCGCCGTTTCGATCGAGGGCGACGAGAGTCGGGTCGGCGTCACGCTCGCGGGCTACCACTACGCGATGGAGATCGAGGACGAGCGCGAGCGCGCCGCCCACGTCGCCGAGCGCGACGCCGGCAAGTCCGGCGGTGTCGTCGTGGCGACCATGCCCGGGGTGGTCATGGAGATCCTCGTCGAGCCCGGCCAGGCAGTGGAAGCCGGCGCGCCGCTCCTCATCCTCGAGGCGATGAAGATGCAGAACGAGATCGCCGCCCCCTCCGGCGGCGTGGTGAAATCCGTGCACGTCACGCCCGGGCAGGCCGTCGGCTCGGGCGAGCGGCTCGTGACGTTGGCGTAGCACGGATCCATCCCCTCCTTGCCTGCCTTCCGTTCCTGCCTGCCTGGATCTTCCGGTCCGTCACGACGGACCGGAAGATCCAGGCAGGCAGGAACGGAAGGCAGGAACGGCAGGCAAGCAAGAAAGGAGGGCAAGGGATGGATCCGCCAGGGCGAAGATTGCCGCGACTCCGTAGAGTGGGAGCCCATGAAGCATCCCATCGATGTCCTGCGTCGGGTCGCGCGCTGCTCGGGGGTCGGGCTGATCCTGGCTCTCCTTTCCGTGAATGCGCTCGCGACCTGGTCGATCGTCGTGATCCGGAAGTCGACTGGAGAGGTCTGCGTCGCGTCCGCGACCTGCCTGGCAAACTTTCAGCTGGGGGTGTTCCTGCCAGTTGTCGTGGTCGGGAAAGGTGTGGGCGCTGCCCAGTCGTTCGTCGACTTCAGCGGCACCAACAGGGTGCGGATCTGGGACGGCATTCACGCTGGGTGGACGCCCCAGCGCATCTTGGAGCAGCTCGCAGCCCTGGACTCCGGTCATCAGACCCGGCAGTACGGCATCGTGAGCTGTGATGGGCCGCCGGTCACCTTCACCGGGACGGGCGCGGGCGTCGCGAAGTTCGGCGTCGTGGGCGACATCGACGGGGACATCATCTACGCGATCCAGGGCAACGTCCTGGCGGGTGAAGCCGTCGTCCTCGCGGCCGAGCACGCTCTGCGCGGGGCCCCCGGGGACCTCGGTCAGCGCGTGATGGCGGCGATGGAGGCCGCGCGATCGTTCGGCGGCGACGGACGTTGTTCCTGCAGCTCGTCCCAGCCCGCGAGCTGCGGCTCCCCGCCCCCGAGCTTCACCCACTCGGCCTTCACCGCTTTCATCATGCTCGCCCGCGTGGGCGACGCGGAGGGTGTGTGCAACGGTTCCGTCGGCTGCGCGAACGGCAGCTACTACCTCGACAAGAAGTTCATCGGCAACGCGAGCGATCTCGACCCAGTCGTCATGCTCCAGATGCGTTACGACATCTGGCGCGCAAACAGAGCGGGCGCACCCGATCACATCCTGACGGAGAGACTCCTCGGGGCGCAGAGCCTCGTCGCCGACGGCATCTCGGGTACCGCGGTCACGCTCCGGCTCGTCGACATCGAAGGCGACGCGCTGACGGTCGGGGGCCAGACCGTGACGATCACGCAGGTGAACGCCGACCCGCCGGTGGCCATCCCCGGCCCCGTCGTCGACAACGGCGACGGCACGCACACCTTCTCGCTCACGGCGACCACGAACCCGGGCACGGGCGTCTGGCGGATCGTCGTGCAGCAGGGAACCGCAGTCGTGCAACTGTTCCCCGACCTCACGCTCGCGGTCGATTCCGTCTCGGACCTCCACCTCGGCTTCCACGAGGTCAGCGCCAGTGCGGCGCCCTCCGTCCCTGTCGTCCTGAACCTCCCGGGCGACCCCGGCCGGCCGTACCACCTGCTCGGGAGCGCGTCGGGGACGACGCCCGGGACCGCGTGGCCCGGCGGGGGCACGCTGCCGCTCAACCGCGACCGTCTCCTGGGCTTCACGTACGTCGCTCCCGGTCCGCCGACCCTGCCGGGCTCGGTCGGCGTCCTCGACTCGGCGGGACGCGCGGAGGCCTCGATCGCGTTCGACACGGTCGCCCTCTTCCCCTTCATCGGCGGTCGCTTCGACTTCTGCGCCGTGCTCGCCGGCGCCCCCGACGACTTCACGGACGTGTCCGGCTTCGACATCGTCCCCTGAGGAAGACCCACAGAGCACGAGCGCCCCGGCTCGATCCCGCGTCTCCCCTGGGCGCGGTGTCCGCAGGCGTGCCGGACACGTCGGCGAACGTCGTGGGCTCCGACGTCATGCCGTCGCTCCGCGCTGCTACACTTCGGGCATGGAGCGTCTCTTTCGGGATCTGGTCGACTGGATCGAGATCCCCTCGGTCACCGGCGACGAAGAGAGCTACGGCGACGCGCTCTCGCGCGCGCTCTCCGAGAAGGGCTTCGACGTCGAGCGGCAGGAAGTCGAACCGGGGCGCTACAACATCCTCGCGCGTGCGGGCGTGCCGGAGGTCGTCTTCTGCACGCACCTCGACACGGTGCCGCCCTTCTTCGGATCGAGCACGGACTCGGAGTTCATTCGCGGGCGGGGCTCGTGCGACGCGAAGGGTCAGGCGGCGACCATGCTCGCGGCGGCCGAGCGATTGCTCGCGGGGGGCGAGGACCGCATCGGGTTCCTGTTCACGGTCGGAGAGGAAGTCGACAGCGCCGGTGCCGCCTTCGCGAACGCGCACCTCGCCGAGCCCTGGGCGCCGCGGTTCGTGATCGTCGGCGAGCCGACGGAGAGCACGTTCGTCGCCGCGCACAAGGGCATCTACAAGGCGCGGCTCGTCGCGGAGGGCGTCGCGGGGCACAGCTCGCAGGACGTCGGGCCGTCGGCCGTGCACGAGCTCGTGGAGTGCGCGGGCAAGCTCCTCGGCGAGGCGTGGGGCCGCCACGACGTACTCGGCGAGGGCACGCTCAACATCGGACGGATCACCGGCGGTGTCGCCGCCAACGTGGTCGCGGAGCACGCGGAGGCGGACGTACTCATCCGCACCGTCGAGCCCCCGACCGCCGTCGAAGCCCGCCTGAAGTCCCACCTGTGCGACGGCGTCCGGCTCGAGGGTGCGTTCAAGTGCTTCGGACCCGTGGAGTTCCACGTGCCCGAGGGCGAGCGCTCGACCACCGTGGCCTTCGGGACGGACGCGCCGCACATGCCGCGGTGGGGCACGCCCCTGCTCTTCGGCCCGGGCTCGATCCTGGACGCGCACACCGATCACGAGCAGGTCAAGAAGCGCGAGCTCATCGTCTGCGTGGAGCGCCACGTCGCGACGGTGAAGGGGTTGCTCGCGCGCGCGGAGTCACGCGCGTGACCGTGCGGCTCGGTGGGGATGCGCTGCTCGACGCGCTCGAGTCCGGGGAGGTGCGCGCGGCGCATCCCGAAGCCGGCGGGTGGGTGGTGAACGCGTGGGTCAAGGCGGGCATCCTCGACATCTTCCGTGATTCGGAAGTGGGCGGACAAGCGCTCGAGTGCCTCGCCCCCGAAGTGCCGGCCGGGGCGCGGTTCACTTTTCGCGACAAGGTCGCGTTCCCCGTGCGGCGCCTCGCGGCCTCCGCGGAGGTGCGTCTGGTACCGGGCGGCTCGGCCATCCGCCGGGGCAGCCACGTCGGACGCGGGGTCGTCTGCATGCCGCCGATGTACGTGAACGTCGGTGCGTACGTGGGCGCCGGCTCGATGATCGACAGCCACGCGCTCGTCGGCTCGTGCGCGCAGATCGGGGAGGGCGTGCACTTGTCCGCTGCGGCGCAGATCGGCGGCGTACTCGAACCCGTCGGCGCGCGCCCGGTCATCGTCGAGGACGGCGCGTTCGTGGGCGGGAACACGGGCCTGTACGAGGGCGTCCTGGTCGGTCGCGGCGCCGTGATCGGCGCCGGCGTGGTGCTCACCGGGACGACGCGCGTGTACGACCTCGTCAACGATCGGGAGCTCACGGGCACGCGGAGCGCGCCGCTCGAGATCCCCGAGAACGCCGTCTTGGTGCCGGGCACGCGCCCGGCCCGCGGTGGATTCGCCGCGGCGCGCGGCCTCGCCCAGGCCTGCGCGCTCATCGTGAAGTACCGCGACGAGCGCACGGACGCAGCGACGGCGTTGGAGGCTGCATTGCGCTGACGCCGTTCGCATAGGCCGCGGCCGCCGTGGATTTGCGCCCCGGCATCATTTAGATAGAGGAGGCGCCGCTCCCCCGAGCCGTCGCCAGCGCTCTCAGGGCTGCACGGGGCGCTCCAAGATGCCTGAAACAAACCTCTCCACCACCCAGTTCGCACTCCGCCACCCCGGTCAGCACTCCGGGCACCGTCCGCGGACGGTGCTCGTCCTCGGTGGCGGCGGGATGCGGGGCATGGCCCACGTCGGAGTGCTGCGCGCGATGCGGACGCTCGGCATCGAGTACGACGCGATCATCGGGACGAGCATCGGCGCGCTCGTCGGCGCGATGGCCGCGGGAGGTGTGGATCTCGACGAGATCGAGCGCATCATCCGGGACGTCCAGAAAGGTGACTACTTCCGTCTGAACTTCCTGAAGCTGCTCATGAAGGGCACGCGCGCGCCCAGCATGTTCAAGGGTCGGACGTTCCGCAACCGCTTGTCGGAGATGGTCCCCGACATCCACTTCTCCGAGACGAAGGTGCCGTTCTTCTGCAACTCCGTGCGCCTCGAGTCCGGGGGCAGCGTCTACTGGGGCACGCCCGGCTTCGACGACATCTCGATGGTGGATGCCGTCTACGCCTCGTGCGCACTGCCGGGCATCTTCGAGCCGCTCGAGTGGAAAGGCTTCAACTACATGGACGGCGGCATCGTCGACTCGGTGCCCCTGCGCTTCGCGAAGACCCTGAAGCCCGAGCTGATCATCGCCGTCGATCTCACGATCAAGAGCGCCTACAAGACTCCGAACTACAAACAGCGGGTGCTCCAGACCCTCTACCGCTCGTTCGAGATCGTGGAGGAGGTCCTCGTCGAGCAATCGCTGCACATGCACGTCGACCACACCGTGGCGCTCATCCAGCCGAAGGTGGGGCACCTGCACCGCTTCGACTTCGCGCAGGTCGGGGAGGTCGTACAGGCGGGCGAGGATGAGGCGCTGCGCGTCCTCACCTCGCACGCCGCGACGCGCGATCTCGTCCGCTCCGAGCTCATCGAGGGTCTCGCGTGTCCGGTCACGCCGCACGACTACGTGAGTCTCCACATCGACCCCGCGCTCTGCATCGGCTGCGGGATGTGCGAGGTCGTGTGCGAGACGCATGGCTACTGGGCCCAGGGCGAAAAGGCCTCCGTGCGCAAACACCAGAACTACGAGTGCACGCGCGACCACGCCTGCGCGCGCAACTGTCCGACCGGGGCGATCAGCCTCGGCAACCTGTAGGGCGACAACGCGCCGTTCGATGCGACGGGACGACGACCGGATGGAGCGCCTCTCTCCGCTCGGGAGAGACGGCGCGCCACCGGAGCCCGGATCCCCGGCGCGGGGCGGCACGCTCGAGGAGGGGCTGCCAGAGCTCGCTCCACGCGGCGTAGGTCAGCTCCTCGACGTCGCCACCGACTCGATCAAGAGCCGCTTTGCCCCGTGTGTGGGGCTCGCGTTCCTGTTCTGGCTGCCCGGTCAATGGCTCGTGCGCGGTCTGGAGCCCGGAGGCGGCGACCCGCTGGATCCCCTCCTCGCGTTCGTGGCCGTGCCCATTACGGTCTTCGTGTCGTTGCTGGTATCAGCCGCCGTCGCCGTCATCACCTACGGCACGACTCTGGGCCGGCACGTCCCCATGCGTGCAGTCCTGATGCGCCTCGCGGCGTCCATGCCCGCCATTCTCACCACGACGGTGTTCAGCGGGGTGCTCATCGTCACGGGCATCTTCGCCTGCGTCCTACCGGGGATCTTCTTCGCGTGGCGCATGCTCTTCGCCCCGACGATCGTCGTGCTCGAGCGTGTCGGCCCCATCCAGGCGTTGCGACGCAGCTGGGCCCTCACCCGCGTCGGCGTCTCGCGCTGGCTCGCCACGGTCATCGTCACGTACTTCTACATGGCGCCGTTCACGGTCGTCGTCGTCTACAACGAGCGCTTCCTTCAGGACCTCGTGCCCGTCGCAAGTCCGGAGTTCATCGCGGGCCTGTCCCTCGCGCTCGAGAGCTTCATGCTCGCCGTCTCCAGCGCCTTCTACGGGGTGTTGGTGACCGTGCTCTACGTCGATGCCCGAGTGCGCATCGAGGCCTTGGACCTCGACTTGCGCTTCGAACGGATTGTCGCGTCTCGCAGCTCGGCGGCGAGCGCGCCCGCCGCCCGGCCGCATGGGGGGCTCGCGTGATCGCCCAGGGCCCGCCTGCTTCGCCGGAAACCGTGCGCGCGGTCCTTGCCGACGTCCTCGCCCGCGAGGGTATTCCGGTGGGGGAGCAGGAACCGGGCTGGCTCGCCCGATTCTTGCGCTGGCTGGCCGGGCGGCTCGGCCTCGACCTGTCGTCCGTCGACGTGTCCCTCGTCTTCGCGATCATCGCCGTCACCTTCACGCTCCTCTGCGTGGTCTGGATCGCGCGCGGGCGGCGGCGTCGAGTGCGCGGGCTCGACGCGCGAACGACGCAGGCCGGCATCGACAGCCCGGGGGGCGCGCGCGCGCTCGCCATACGACGGGAAGCGCTCGAAGCGGAAGAACGCGGCGAGCTCGCGCTCGCCCTGCGCCTGAACCTCTTCGCGCTCGTCGTCGGGCTCAGCGAGCACGGCGACCTGGAGTACCGCGAAGCGTGGACGAACCGGGAGCTCGTCGAGCGCGGCCGACCGCGCCCCGAAGTGCGCGACCGCCTCACCGATCTTCTGGACGACATCGACCCGAAGACGTTCGGCCGCACGCGCACGACGCCGGAGGACCTGCGCCGGGTCGAGGCGCTCTCGCTCGAGCTGCTCGAAGGGGTCTGTGCGTGAAGGCGCGGTCGCTCGAGCAAGGACTCGCGGTCGTTCTGTTCGGGGGCATCGTCCTGCTCGCCGTCTTCGGCATGTTTGCCTCGGAGCCCGGCGAGCTGCCCGCGAAGAGCGCGAGCTCGAAGGCGGCGGACGGTCGCCGTGCGGCGTTCGCCCTGCTCGCAGAGCTCGGCTACGAAGTCGAGGAGTGGCGCCAGCCGCCCGGCGATCTGCCGCGCGGTGGGGGCCTGCTCTTCGTGCCCAGCATCCCGATCACGCTGGGCATGGAGCCGGACGACGAGGCACAGGAGGCCGTGGGAGCACGCCCGCTGCTCGGCCCGAGTCACGACCCGCTCGGCTACGTGCAGTTCATCGAAGCCGGCGGCACGCTCGTACTCCCTGTCTCGGACCTGACGCAGACATTCATCACGGAGCATCTCGGGTTCGACGGGCTCGCGGGTCTCTGCGCCCCCACGGAGGCCGAGCCGGAGCGCTTGCGCATCCAGCTACCCGACGGGTCGACCGTCCGCGCGGACTGGCCGCTCGCGAGCGCCTTCCCGGGGTTCCTGTACGGCGGCCCGTGCACTCCTCTCCTGCAGGATGAGCTTGGGCTCCCGCTCGCCCTCGAGGTTCGATTGGGCGCGGGTCACCTCGTCCTCCTTGGGAGCGATGACTTTCTCTCGAACGCGGCGCTCGACACCGCGGACCACGCGCTGCTCCTCGTTCGAATCGTGGAAGAGTTCGCGCAGGGTGGTCCCGTGCTCTTCGACGAGTACGCGCTGGGTCGCTGGCGCCCCACGGGGGCCACGGAGATGGCGCTGAAACCCAGGTTCGCGGCGATCACATGGCACCTCGCGCTGCTGCTCCTCCTCTTCGTCTGGCGGCACGCGTGGGTGCGCGAGTTCCCGCGCGACCCGGAGTCGCTCGCCGCCGTCTCACCGCTCGCCCGCGCCCGATCGACGGCGTCCCTGCTCGAACGCGCCGGCCGCATCGACCTCGCCGCGTCGCGCCTGATCGATGGCGTCCTCGCAAGCCTCGCGCGGAGCTTGCGCGTGCCGCTGCGCACGCTCACGGTGTCCGACGATCGCGCGCGGAGGCTCGCGGCGATCGCGGCCCGAGCCGGCCTCGACCACCGCACAGGAGCCTGGCGCGCCGCGATCCTCGAACGCGACGTGCGAGGTGCGCAGGACCTCGAACAGCTCGGCGTGGCCTTGGCTGACCTGGAGCGCGAGTGCCGAGCGGCTGGGCGCCGCTCGTAGTGGGCTGAGCTGCATGGAGCCCGGGACATGCGCGCCTCGGATCGAAGTGACGGGACCGGGTCTGCGGGCAGTGGTGAGGTTCTGTGCGCTCCAGCCGCACCCTTCCCGGCGCGCCCCCCGCCTGTTGACAGGGCACCGGGGCGGGGGCGTAGGATGTGAAGTCACTTCAGATCCAACGGAGGAAACGAGATGACTTCACGCCCCAAAGCGGGAACGTTCTGCTGGTTCGAGTGCGGCACCACCGATACCGATGCTGCCAAGAAGTTCTACACCGAGCTGTTCGGCTGGGACAGCATGGATGTCCCCATGCCGGGGGACGGCGGGGGGACTTACACCCTCCTCAAGAGGGGTGACGACGACATCGCCGGCCTCTACTCTCTCACCGGGCCGCAATTCGAGGGCGTGCCGTCCCACTGGGCCACCTACGTGGCGGTGGACGACGCCGACGATTCCCACACGCGCGCCCTGTCCCTCGGCGCCAAGTCGGTGCTCCCGCCCATGGATGTACCAGGCGTGGCGCGCATCGCCATGGTGACGGATCCCACCGGCGCCAACATCGCGATGTTCCAGGCCGGTGAGCACCGCGGCGGACCGGAGCAGGGACCGTTCGGCTGGAGCGAACTGGCGACCCGGGACACCAAGGCTGCCGGGGTGTTCTACTCGGAGCTGTTCGGCTGGGAGCAGAAGACCGATGCCGGTGGACCCATCCAGTACACGGAGTTCAAGGTGGGCGGCCGGTCCATCGGAGGCATGATGGCCATGACCGAGCACCACGGTGACGCGCCCTCGCACTGGATGCCGTACGTCATGGTGGACGACTGCAACGCGACGGCCGCCAAGGCCGGCGAGTTGGGGGCAACGACGTTCGTTCCGCCCAATGACATTCCCAACGTGGGACGCTTCGCGGTCTTCGCCGATCCAACCGGGGCGACCCTGGCCATCATCAAGCTGGACCAGACGCACGGCTCCGAGTAGAGGCTACTTCCATGGGGCTGGCTGCCTCCCCGGTGGGTGGCGTTGAACAGCAGCTCGAAGGTGGAGACCGCCTGGCCGCGAAACCGGGGGCGGAAGCCGAACGGGACGATGCGGCCCTCGCCCGGCCCCACCTCCACCAGGGCCGCCGTGCGGTGCAGCCTCTCCTCGCCGCGGATCCAGCCCCTGAGGAGCAGGGGTTCGTCGGGGAAGCGCGCCACGACCTGACTGGTTTCAGCCCGGCCGGGTTAGGAGGTGCATTGAACCGAGCCAGCTCCGATGCTGTGCGCATGACGGACGTCCAGGCAGTGAAGGAACTCGGCGAGCGCCTCGCGGAAGAGGTCGCGCACGTCGTCGTGGGCATGGAGCGCGAGGTCCGCGCCTCGCTCGTCGCGGTGCTCGCGGGCGGGCACGTGCTGCTCGAGGGTCCGCCCGGGGTGGCCAAGACGTTGCTCGTCCGGACGCTGGCGACGGTGCTCGGCGGCTCGTACGGACGGGTTCAGTTCACGCCCGATCTGATGCCCGCGGACGTGACGGGCACGAGCGTGTTCCGTCCCACGGAGGGACGCTTCGAGTTTCGGCAAGGGCCACTGTTCGCGCAGTTCCTCCTGTGCGACGAGATCAACCGCGCGCCCGCGAAGACGCAGGCGGCGTTGCTCGAGGCCATGCAGGAGGGCGCGGCGACGGTGGACGGCACGCGTCACGCGCTACCGGAGCCCTTCACGGTGTTCGCGACGCAGAACCCGCTCGAGCACGAGGGCACGTACCCGCTGCCCGAGGCCCAGCTCGACCGCTTCCTCTTCAAGGTGCTCGTGGGCTACCCCGAGGCCGAAACTGAAGCGCGGCTCCTGGCGGTCGCACACGAGCGGCCGATGAGTGCGACGCCGGAAGAGCTGGGGGCGAGCGCGGTCACGACGCCCGCGGAGGTCCTCGCGTTGCGTCGCGTCGTCCGGGGCGTCGCCGTCCGGGAGGACATGTTCCCCTACGTCGTACGGATCCTGGCGGCGACCCGCGACGATCCCGCGCTCACGCTCGGCGCGAGCCCGCGCGCCGGTGTGATGGTGCTGCAGGCGGCCAAGAGCTACGCCGCGCTCGCTGGCCGGGACTACATCACGCCCGACGATCTGAAGTTCGTCTGCCTCCCCGCCTTGCGGCACCGCGTGATCCTGGATCCGGCCGAGGAGCTCGGGGGCACGACCCCCGACGAAGCCCTCGAGCGCATCCTCGAGACGGTGGAGGTGCCGCGCTGATCCCCACGCGGCGACTCGAGCGGCTGTTCCTCGGCCTTCTCGCCGCGTCCGTCGCGGCGGTGTGGGTGCCGGGCGCGCTCGCGCTGGTCCTCGTCCTCGACGTCGCGCTCGTGCTCGCCATCGCGTTCGACTTCCTGCGCACACCCGCCCCCGCGCGCCTCGATGTGCGCCGCAGCCTGCCGGACAGCGCTGGCCTGTCCCAGGACTTCGTGCGGCGCGTCCGGATCCAGGCCGCGGGCCCGGCCGCGGGGCTCGAGCTCGAGCTGCGGGAGGAGTTCGCGCCCGCCTTCTCCGTTCGCGCCCGAACGAACCTGGCGGCCCGCGCGCGAACGAATCCCGCACCGGACCGCCGCGGGACGGCGCCGCGCGAATGGGAGGGCTCCGGCCCGGGGCTCGAGCGCGCGGACCCCGGCGATCCGACGGGCGGTCCGGACCGCGTGCTCCTCCCCATGGACGGGCCGATCGATATCCTGCGCGTGTACCGCTCGGAGCGGCGCGGCGAGCAATGGATCGGCGACATGCGCCTCCGCTTGCGTGGGCCGCTCGGCCTGGTCCGGCGCCAGGCGCGCCTCGCGGGCCGCAGCCGGATCGCGATCGAGCCCGCGCTGCTCGGTCTCTCGCACACGCTGCGGCTCGCCGCGTCCGATCGCTGGCACGACCTCGGCGTGCGCCGGTTGCGCCGCAGGGGCGGGCTGACCGAGTTCGAGTCCCTGCGCGACTACGTGGAAGGGGACGACGTGCGCCTCATCGATTGGAAGGCGTTCGCGCGCCGCGGCCGGCCGACCGTGCGCGATTACCAGGAGGAGCAGGGCCAGGAGCTCCTGCTCGTCCTCGATTGCGGGCGGCGCATGGGCGCGACCACGGCGGAGGGGGAGGAGCGCGGCTGGACGAAGCTCGACCACGCGCTCGACGCCGCGCTCCAGCTCGCCGCCGTCGCGCTCTCGAAGGGCGATCGTGTCGGCGTCGCCGCGTTCGACGCGACGGTGCGCGCGTTCGTGGCCCCGCGGCGTGGGCGGCGCCAGCTCGCGCGCCTGCGGGAGGCGGTGTTCGCCCTCGAGCCCTCCGGGGTCGAGTCGGACCTCGCGCGCGCGCTGCGCGAGATCGCGGTTCGCCAGCCGCGTCGCGCCATGCTGCTCATCCTGTCGGACGTCGCCGACCCGCTCTCGATCGATCGCCAGCGGACCGCCTTGCGCGCCGGAGCGCGCCACCATCGCATCCTCTTCGCCGGGCTCGACGATCCCGCGTTGCGCAGGGTGGCCGAGGGCGCGCAGCCCGCGCGCGCCGCCGTACGCTCGGCGGCGATCGGTCTCGGGGAAGAGCGCGCGGCCGGCCTGCGTCAGCTCGCCGGCTCCGGGGTCCGCGTCCTCGACGCGGTGCCCGCCGAAGCGGCCGGTCCGCTCCTCGCGGCGTGGCTGGATGCGCGCCGGTCAGGCGCGTGAGTACGGAACCTGAGTACCGTAC